>NZ_JACJJG010000047.1 GCF_016899855.1 Marseilla massiliensis | reverse complement strand
TTGACTTTAACTACTTAGCGAACGACAGTGAGCGATAACTTCTTTAACTTCTTTAACTACTGAAAAGAACTCCTCTAACTACTGAAAAAATCATATCGGCGGCCCGACGATTGCCCCTTTGAAATCCTCGTGTCCGCCCACTACGGCCTCGGCCTGCCTTACCATTCCGTCGAGCGCCTCGTTCGGTTCGGCCAGCGCCGCCATGCTGAGGAACGCGCGGTAGAAAGCCTTTTCCTTTTCATCGTTACCCACGAGGCCGTACGCCTGGGCGGTGTTGAAGATGGTGGCCATGCTGTTGCGGTTGTACCTCAGGGCCTCCTCCCACGCGTATATGGCGCTCCAGTAGTGTCCCTTCTTGTAATATCCCTCGCCAAGGGCGCGCTTCACCACGAAGGCCACGCGCTGGTCGGGCAGCATCAGGCTGAAGGCCAGGTTGAGGTACATTATCCCCTCGTCGGCAAGGTTCATGTCGACGCACACTATCCCGAGGCGGTACAGGCAGCCGGCGTTCTTCATCCCGCTCTTCTCGGCAGCCCTCTTGAGCCACAGGCGGGCCAGCGAGTCGCGCTCGGTCTGCATGTACGTCATGCCGAGCGAGTAGATGGTGTTGTACGTCGAGTCGCCCAGCTCCATCAGGCTGAGGTACGCCCGCTCGGCCGCGTCGAAATCCTTTAGCAGGAAGTTGGCGTCGGCGTACTGCCTAAGCACGGGTATGCACGTCGAGTCGCGCTTCAGGTAGCTCCACGCCAGGTTGCGTCCTATGTTCGGCGAGTAGGCATTGTCGCTGATATACACCTGCGCCACGGCGGCCGTCACCTCGCCGTCCATGGGGCAGCGGCGCAGTATTGCCTGCCCCCATGTCACCACCTGCGCGGTCTCGCCCATCTGGCGGTAGCTGTCGAACACGTAGCGCAGCTGCTCCAGGCTAAGGCTGTCGCCGCCAGGGCCCGCAACGGGCAGCATTGTTGACACGCAACGGCCATAGTCGCCGCGCATGTAGTGGCAGCGGGCCACCTTGCGCACAACAGCCGCCGAGCTGTCAAGGGCCAGCGCCGCGCCGTAATGCTCAAGGGCGCCAAACGTGTCGTGCATTTCCAGACAGCTGTCGCCCAGGGCCACGGGGTCGCCGTCCGTGGCGTGAGACGGCAGCGCACATATTAGCACGAGCGATAACGACATTATCAGTTCTTTCATGTATTATGTGTGTTTCAGGTTGTTTTCCACTCGCAAAAATAAGAAAATATGTCCAAACGGCAAAGGGGCGGGGCGAAAACAAACTAATTTTATAAGTTATTTAACGTTTATATTTAGTTCTTGAGGCGGCCTACACGGCGTGTCCAGGTTAAAGGACGGCAAACAGAAGACGGCCTCCGGCGCTGCGGAAGAGGGCAAAACGCACGGCAAAAGAGCGCCTTTTACAACGCAATATGCGGCAAAACGCAGGCCTGGAGTTCCGCGTTAGCGCAAAAATAACTATCTTTGCACTAAACGTAATATAAAAAAGGAGATTATGAAAGACTTTGAATGGGCTGAAGGCATGAACTGCGCCGTTACAGTGTGCGACGCTGACGCCACAATCGTTTACATGAACAGGAAGTCGAGGGAGACGTTCGCCAAGCATGGCGACCTGATAGGCAAGAGCCTCATGGACTGCCACGGCGAGCGCGCCCGTGGCATAATAAGGCAGCTGCTGGCCACGGGCGGCACCAACGCCTACACCATAGAGAAGAACGGGCAGCGCAAGATGATTTACCAGACGGCATACACCAACGACGGAAAGGTGGGCGGACTGGTAGAGATTTCGATGGTGATACCCGACGAGCTGCCGCATTATATAAGGTAAGCGGCCACGACATGATACGGCAAGGGCGGCGCAACCCACACTGATGGGGCGCCGCCCTGCTTGTTTATAATATCATCAGATTATGCCGAAACGGCTCAGCGCGGCAGCCACTCCGCCCTCGTCAACGCTCGAAGTAACGTAGTCGGCCAGGGCTTTCACGTCCTCGCCGGCGTTGCCCATGGCCACCCCGACGCCCGCCTCGCGTATTATCGTCTTGTCGTTGCCGCCGTCGCCGAAGGCCATCGTCTCCCCTATGTCAAGCCCGAGGCGTGCCGCCATGGTGTGCAGGGCGCTGCCCTTGTCGGCGCCGAGCGCCGTTATGTCGGTAAACTCATAGTACCACCTCGCCGAGACGCAGCCCGGCAGCAGCGGCATGAGCTGCCGTTCGGTGGCCTCGTCGATGATGGGCGTCATCTGGATTATGCGCTGGCTGAGCACTTCTTCACGGCTCATGTCCTCGCCGAGATAGCCTACGCCGAGCATGCCGCGGTAAATGCGGTCGACGTCGGGCGTGGGGTTGCACACCGTCAGGTCGCGCTCGCCTATGAGCATCATGGCAAACTTCATCTCGTCCGACTTCTCCACCAGCGCCCGCGCCTCGCCGGCGGGTATCGGCAGACAGCTTACCACCTCGTCGCCTACCACGCACAGGGCGCCGTTAGTCGTTATGTAGCCGTCGATGAGGTGCTCTATCGCCCCTAAGTTGTTGATAAGCCGCTTGGGCCTTCCCGTAGAGATGTATATCCCTACGCCGCGGCGCTTGGCCTCGGTAAGGGCGTCGACGGTAGACTGCGGTATGGAGTGGGTGTTGAAACTGACGAGAGTGCCGTCAATGTCGAAGAAAAGTGCTTTACAGTTCATAATTCGCGGTTGATTATTTCTTATTAGGCCCATTTGGCTTATTTGGCTAATTAGGCCCAATTAGCCCTATTGGCCTAATAGGCCTGATGGCCAATTTTCTGCAAAATTACGCTTTTTATCTTTTAAATAAAACGCCTGTATTATAATAAATGTTTATTTTTGCGCTGTTAAATGATTTATTGACATAAAGCAAAATGAGCGATTACGACATCATAATGGCCGAGCTGCGCAGTCTCGGCAACGAGGAGAAGCGCCGTGTGTTGAGCGGCTTTTTCAAGACAGGCAAGGGCGAGTATGGCGAGGGCGACATGTTTTTCGGCATTCCGGTGCCGCTGACCCGTGGCGTGGCAAAGCGCCACAAGGCTGCCGACACGGCCACCGTCAATGCTCTGCTGGACTCTGAATGGCACGAGGCCCGCCTCTGCGCCCTGCTCATTCTGGTTGAAAAAATGAAGAAAGCCGACGCCGACAGCGCCAAGGATATTGTGGAAACATATCTCGCCAGCACGGCGCGCATCAACAACTGGGACCTCGTTGACCTCTCCGCATCTTACATCGTGGGCGCCTATCTGCTCGACAAGCCGCGCGATCTGCTTTACCGTCTTGCCTCAAGCCCCCTCCTTTGGGACAACCGCATAGCGATGGTCTCGACCTACGCGTTCATCAAGAAAGGCGACCTTGACGACACCTTCGCCCTCGCCCGGCGGCTTATCAGCCACCCGCACGAGCTGATGCACAAGGCCGTTGGCTGGATGTTGCGCGAAGCCGGCAAGCGTGACATGGCCCGCCTGAGCGCCTTTGTCGACGAGCACTGGCACGAAATGCCCCGCACCATGCTGCGCTACGCCATCGAGAAGTACCCCGAGGCCGAGCGCAAGGCCGTGCTCAGCCGCCGCCCATAAGGCCTATAAGGAAGGTGTGTCGAAATGGAGTTATCGGGAGTTAACGGGAGTTAGACTGTCTGCCGACCGTCCGTAGTTAACGGACAATAGTCTGAAAACCAATAACAAAGCATTTGTCCGTTAACTCCTGATAACTCCTGCGCGGAGCGCATAACTCCCGATAACTCCATTTTGGCGTAAGCCTGATAGCCCCGATAATAATCCCCGACAACAATGAACACCACCGATATTGCATCATTCTTTTACCCGATAAACAAGAATATGGGCATAACCGAGGCCGATTATGCCAAGACCGACGCCTGCGTGGCCATGGCCGACGCCGTATCACGCACCACTAACCACAGCGTTTACATAATAGACTATAACCAGAGGAGCTTCCTTTACGTGTCGCCCAACCCCATATTCCTCTGCGGCTGCCGTCCCGAGGAGGTAAGGGAGAAGGGCTACGGCCATTACCTGACCGTGGTGCCGGAGGACGACTTGCGGCGGCTCGTAGAGATAAACAACGCCGGATACGGCTTCTTTTACGGCCTGCCGATTGAGCGGCGGCGCGACTTCATCATAAGTTACGACTTCCGTATCCGACAGTCCGACCGCCATACGCAGCTCATCCACCACCAGCTTACGCCCATAATGCTGAGCCCCACGGGCGACATCTGGCTCGCCCTGTGCACCATGTCGCTATCCCACGACAAGCAGCCCGGCCCCGTCGTCATCACCGACAAGGCCAATGCAGACCGCTATGTCTACTCTTTCGCCGGCCGGCGGTGGCGAAAGCAGCCGCAACTTACGCTCACCGACCGTGAGCGCGACATCCTGCTGCTATCCGCCAAGGGCCTGCAAAACAGCGAAATCGGCGAAAGTATCTTCTTAAGTGCCGACACCGTGAAGTACCACAAGAAGAAACTCTTTGCCAAACTGCACGCCAGAAACATCATCGAGGCCGTCGGCATAGCGGCCAATATGGGGCTTATTTAGGTGGCATGCCTATCTGGCTTATTGGGCTTATCAGGCTTATTGGGCCTAAATAAGCCGAATAGGCCCAATAAGCCTGATAAGCCCAATAAGCCCGATAGCCATCTTACATCCTTCCTCTTGCGTCGTGGCCGGCGCCCGTTCCACGGTATTTGCTGCGCGCTGTGTTGAATTTATAGCGCACGGTGAGGGTCACCGAGCGTGTGTCGCTCCACGATTTGTCGTACATCATGGCGCGTTCAAAGTACATCAGCGTGCCGTCTTTCATCCTGTGCAGCAGGTCGTTGCCGCGCAGTTCCAAGCTCAGCGCGTCGTTAAGCAGTGATTTTCTTACTCCTATGTTGAGCACGTAATGCTCGTCTTTCATTTCAAGATTCTGCACGTTTCCGCGGCTCTGGTAGTTGAAGTCGGCGTTGACGACAAATCCGGCAGGCAGATTAAAGACATTGTTCCACTGCGCCATGAACACCGGCTTGTTGTACCTGCGCTCCTCTCCGGCGGCCGTCATCGTAAGCCATTGCTTCAACATGCCCGCTCCTATGCTGGGGTTCCACAGCCCGATGGTGGGCGACGCGCTGACGAACACCGTCAACTGCGGCAACCGTCCGTGGTTGATGCGGTTGAGCAGGGTGACGGCCGACTGCCCCTCGACCGTCGTTCCCCAATAAAAAATGTAGTCGCGGTTGAGCTTGTAGCTCACCATCGCCTGCATGAAACGCCACGCCGCAACGGCCGTGATGTCGTGGGTAATAGTGGGTTTCAGGCGCGGGTTGCCCGTCTGCCACGTGAAGCGGTTGGCATAAAGCACGTTGTTGCTCAGCTGAGAGTACGACGGCCGTTGCGTCCTTGCCGCGTAACTAAGCTGGAACTGCACCTTTCCGAGCTGTCCCGAGAGCGACACGTTGGGGAAGAGGTTGTCGTAAGTGCGGCTCTGCGAGGGCATGAACGTGCCATTGTCGAAGTAGTCGAAGTCGACGTGCTCATACCTTACGCCCGCGCTGACCTGGCCGAACGGCAGCGGGTGGCTGTACTGCACGTATGCCGCGAGGTTATGTTCGCGTATGCGGCTGTACGACGTCGGCACGTAGCCTTCGGGGTTGATGTAGTCGTCATGGCGGTCGGTAAAGGTGTATTCGCCGCCCACCGAGGCGCTGCCTCCCCACAAGGGATGGGTGAACGAGAGCTTCGTTGCCGCCAACTTGTTGCTTACAACGTTCTCCGACGTCACCGTGCGGTCGTCGTGCTCGGCGCTGTTCTCAAGGTTTTGCGAGCGGTCAGTGTTGTCGGAAGAGTAATAGTCGGCGTCCCATTCAAGCTCTCCCTTGCCTATCTTGCCTGCGTAATAGGCGTTGAGCGAGTGCGTTGGCTTGGCGTCCGAGCGCATTGACGTGGCCGACGACAGCACGTCGTAAGGTTCGCCGAAGGCCTGCACGTCGCTCTTGAACGTGCCGTTGTCGTGGCGGCGCAGCGTCTTCACTATGTCGTAACGCACGCCGATGGAGTGGCGGTCGTTAAAATCGTAGTTGAAACCTACGCGCCCCCTCAGCGTGCGGGCGTCCGTATCGTTGCGGTAATTGTTGCGTTGCGTCCACAGTGTGTCGGCAAACGTCTGCTGCTCAAGGCGGTCGTATGCTCGCGTTACGTACCGGGCAATGCCCACCATGCCAAACACGTCAAGCCCGCCGTGGCGGTAATTGACGTCCGCCTGACCGTTAAGGTCGGTGTTTTCAGACTGGTTATAGTCGCCGCTGAGCCTGAAGCCGAAGCCGTCGCCCTGGCGTTTCACCGTGCGTATGCGCACCACCGCGCCCACCGACGCATCGTAACGCGCGCCGGGGTTGTGGATTACCTCAACGCTCTTGATGTCCTCTGACGACAGCTGGGCAAGCTCCTCCTTGTCGCGCAGCTTGCGTCCGTTGATGTAAATCAGTGGCGTGCCCTTGCCGAACACCTCGAAGCCGTCCTTCTTGCGTTGCAGTCCGGGTATGCGGGCGAGCACGTCGTTGGCCGTTCCCATGCGCGAAAGCACAGACCCTTCGACGTTAGTAATGAGTCCTTCGTCGCCAAGGCGCGTCACGGGCAGCTGCGACTTCACAACCACTTCGCCCAAAACATTCTCGTCGGTCTTCATCCCTATTACACCCATGTCACCCCCGCTACACCTTTTATATATTGTGACGTAACCCACTGACGACACTCTCAGCAGGCGCTCCTGCCCCGAACTGTTGTTTAAGGAGAACGTGCCGTCCTCACGGCTCACCGTTCCGGCGATGTAGGATGAGTCTTCGGGCGAAAGTATCACCACGTTGGCGAACGCCATGGGCCGGCTCTCTTCGTCAACAAGACGTCCGCTAACGGTCTGCGCCTGCAGGCTGACGGAAATACCGAGCGCCACAGACAAGGCAAAAATAGCTTTCCTGATATTCATAGTTTCCATATCTTTGTTTCCGCTGCAAAGGTAAGTTAAACGACAAGAACGAAATTTACCCCCCCCGAGTAGTTTTTTGTTAAAAGTGTGCCCATCAGCCTTATCAGGCCCATTCGGCCTATTGGGCTTAAATAAGTCAAATTAGCCTGATGGGCCGAATAGGCCTGATAGGAGGCTGAAATGCCGCCTTTCAGGCGGCGAAAGGCAGCAAACGGGAGGGCGAAAGACGGCCTTTGATAACCCACTGCAGGTCAGGGCGTTGCGTGGCGGCTGGCGGACAAGGGGCATGCGGCATTCAATTTTATCACCCGAAAACGCCGTATATCGTTGATTTTTCGTAATTTTGCACTCGATAACAAGTAACTTTCTTAATTCTTAACTCATAATTCTTAATTATAATAAGATGAATATCGAAAGCCAAATAAGCCGCTCGGCGCTCGCCGCCGTGAAGGCTCTCTACGGACAGGAAGTGCCCGAGAAGATGATACAGTTGCAGAAGACGAAGCGCGAGTTTGAAGGACATCTTACACTGGTGGTGTTCCCACTCTTAAAAACATCACGCAAGAAGCCGGAGGACACGGCTGAGGACATGGGCCGTTGGCTGGTTGAGAACGAGCCGGCGGTGGCCTCTTACAACGTAGTAAAGGGTTTCCTTAACCTCGTTGTGTCGCCCCAGGCATGGCTGCAGCTGCTCGCCGACATAAACGCCGACGGGCACTACGGCGAGAAGCAGGCCACGGACGACGCCCCGCTGGTGATGATAGAATACTCGTCGCCCAACACCAACAAGCCGCTTCACCTGGGTCACGTGCGCAACAACCTCTTAGGCTGGAGCCTCGCGCAGATAATGCAGGCCAACGGCAACCGCGTGGTGAAGACCAACATAGTGAACGACCGAGGCATACACATCTGCAAGTCGATGCTGGCCTGGCTGAAATACGGCAACGGCGAGACGCCCGAGTCGAGCGGAAAGAAGGGCGACCACCTGATAGGCGACTACTACGTGGCCTTTGACAAGCACTACCGCGAAGAGGTTAAGGAGCTGAAGGCCAAGTATATAGCCGACGGCATGACCGACGAGGAGGCCGAGAAGAAGGCCAAGGAAGAGGCTCCGCTCATCAAGGAGGCACACGAAATGCTCGTAAAATGGGAGCAGGGCGACCCCGAGGTGCGCGCCCTTTGGGAGAAGATGAACTCGTGGGTGTACGCCGGTTTCGACGAGACGTACAAGGCGCTCGGCGTAGGCTTCGACAAGATATACTACGAGTCGCAGACTTATCTGAAAGGTAAGGCCAAGGTGGAGGAAGGCCTCGAAAAGGGACTTTTCTTCCGCAAGGAGGACGGCAGCGTGTGGGCAGACCTCACTGACGAGGGCCTCGACCAGAAACTGCTGCTCCGTTCGGACGGCACGTCGGTTTACATGACGCAGGACATCGGCACCGCCGAGATGCGCTTCAACGACTACCCGATAGACAAGATGATTTACGTCGTGGGCAACGAGCAGAACTACCACTTCCAGGTTCTTTCAATATTGCTCGACCGCCTCGGCTTCAAGTGGGGCAAGGAGCTTGTGCATTTCTCCTACGGAATGGTGGAACTGCCCAACGGAAAGATGAAGAGCCGCGAGGGAACGGTGGTTGACGCCGACGACCTCATTGCCGAAATGATAAAGGACGCGCGCCAGACGAGCGAGGAACTGGGCAAGTTCAGCGACATGACCGAAGAGGAACGCGCCAACGTTGCACGCATAGTGGGCATGGGTGCGCTCAAATACTTCATCCTGAAAGTCGACGCAAGGAAGAACATGCTGTTCAACCCCGAGGAGTCAATCGACTTCAACGGCAACACGGGTCCGTTCATCCAGTACACCTACGCACGCATACGCAGCATAATGCGCAAGGCCGCAGAGCAGGGCGTTGAGCTGCCCGCAACCCTCGACGGCACGTATCCCGTGAACCAGAAGGAGACCGAGCTAATCCAGAAAATGGCCGAATACGGCGCTGCCGTGCGCCAGGCGGGCACGGACTACAGCCCCAGCGGCATAGCCAACTACTGCTACGAGCTGACCAAGGAGTTCAACCAGTTCTACCACGACTACAGCATCCTCGGCGCCGACAGCGACAAGGAGAAAGTGCTCAGGCTCGTTCTCGCGGCCAATGTGGCAAAGACACTGAAGAACGGCATGGCTCTCTTGGGAATTGAAATGCCGGAGAGAATGTAATTTTTTAATTCATAATTCACAATTCATAATTCATAATTGGGCTGGTGAGGAGCAAGGATGACAATATAATTGTTCAAAAGAGCTATGCTTTCAGTCTGCGGTGTGTCAAGCTGTACAAATATCTTTGTAACCGTGACGGTAACTATATTATAGGTAAACAGTTATTAAGAAGTGGTACAAGCATAGGCGCAAACGTGCGTGAAGCATTGCGGGCACAGACCCGTCCCGACTTCACGACAAAGCTGAACATAGCCCTAAAAGAAACCAGTGAAACCGAATATTGGATAGAATTACTGCGTGATGCGGAATATATCTCAACCTCACAAGCTGAAAGTATGCTTTCTGACTGTGTTGAATTGTTGAAAATACTCACATCAATTATAAAGAAGACAAAAGAAAATAATTCGTTATTGAATAATTAAAGAACAACGGAAAACACCCAACCAATTATGAATTGTGAATTATGAATTATGAATTAAATAATCCTCCCGACTACCGTAACGACACAGTGCTTCCTCTTCCAATGGAAGTAAGTGCCGACGCGTGGTCGGTGGATGCGGCGTGCAGCGGCAATCCGGGCAAGATGGAGTACCGCTGCATCGACCTTGCCACGGGGGCGCAGGTGTTCCATTTCGGCCCCATGTTCGGCACGAACAACATCGGCGAGTTCCTTGCCATCGTGCATGCCCTCGCCCTCATGGAGCAGAAAGGGCTGCGCAAGACAATCTATAGCGACAGCTTCACGGCGATAACGTGGGTGAGGAAGATGCAGTGCAAGACCAAACTGGAGCGCAACGTGCAGACGGCGCAGCTCTACAACATCATCCTCCGCGCCGAGACGTGGCTAAAGACACACCCTTTCCGCGTGCCCATCATACAGTGGGACACCCGCAAATGGGGCGACATTCCCGCCGACTTCGGACGCAAGTAAAAGTGAGAAGGTGAGAAAGTGAGAAGGTGAGAATACTTTAACTACAAAGGATTAGGCATTTGTCTTAACTACTTTACTACATAACTCCTTAACTCCTAAGCATTTGTCTTAACTCCTTTACTTCATAACTCCTTAACTCCTAAGCATTTGACTTAACTCCTTTACTTCATAACTCCTTAACTCCTAAGCATTTGTCTTAACTCCTTTACTTCATAACTCCTTAACTCCTAAGCATTTGTCTTAACTCCTTTACTTCATAACTCCTTAACTCCTAAGCTAATGACTTTAACTACTTAGCGACCGTAAGGGAGCGATAACTACTTTAACTCCTTTAACTACAAAGAAAGACTCCTTTAACTACATGAAAGAATTGACCGAATTTGAAAAGATGCGCAGCCGTCAGCTCTACGACTTCTCCGACCCGGAGATTATGGCGAGCCTGAGCCATGCCAAGGAGGTGTGCACCAAGTTGCAGACGATGACGATAACGAGCGACGGATACCGCGGGCTTATCGAAGACCTCATACCGGGCATTCCGGAGGACAGCACGGTGTGTCCGCCGTTCCACTGCGACCACGGCAACGGCATAAGCATAGGCCGCAACGTGTTCGTGAACTACAACTGCACCATGCTTGACGGCGGCAACATCACCATCGGCGACAACGTAAAGATAGGACCCAACTGCCAGTTGTACACACCGCAGCACCCCATCGACCACGTGGCAAGGCGCAAGTCTATCGAGACGGCCTACCCTGTAACCATCGGCGAGGACACGTGGCTGGGCGGCGGAGTTATCGTATGCCCCGGCGTAACCATAGGCAAGCGCTGCATAATCGGCGCGGGCAGCGTGGTGACCAAGGACATTCCCGACGACTGCATGGCTGCGGGAAACCCGGCGAGAGTCATAAGGGAGTTAAGAGTTAAGAATTAAGAGTTAAGAAAAAATGCCTTATACATTGTCAGGCAAAATAACAACAAGGCATTTTTTCTTAATTCTTAACTCTTAATTCTTAATTATATCAGCTCTTAATTCTTAACTCTTAATTAAAAAAACATGGACATCCTTTTCGTCTGTCTCGGTAACATCTGCCGCTCGCCGGCAGCCGAGGCTATAATGAAAGAGAAGCTCGGGCAGCTGGGCATGGCGGCTGCCGACGTGACGGTTGACTCGGCCGGTATAGGCTCGTGGCACGAAGGGCAGCTGCCCGACCGCCGAATGCGCAGCCACGGCGCCGACCGCGGCTACGACATAAGCAGCCGCGCACGGCAGATAAGGCGCGAGGACTTCGAGCGCTTCGACTACATCTTCGGCATGGACCACGAGAACATGGCCGACCTGCGGCGCCTGGCGCGCACCGACGAGGAGCGCGGCAAGATACTCTGTGCAGCCGACTTCATGACGCGCCACCCGGGATATGACACCGTGCCCGACCCGTATTACTGCGGCGCCGACGGTTTCGAGCTGGCTCTCGACCTTATCGAGGACGCCTGCGACGGGATAATCGCACGCCTGTTTCCCGACACACGGCCGCACGACACACGACACAACGCTTAACGTATTGATTCACAATGCGTTATGAAATGCCGCCTTTCATCCGACGAAGGGCGGCATTTTGCGTTGAAAACAACGGCACATCGCTTGCCCGTTTGCGGTAAAGCGGTTCTTCAGCAAACCTGTTGGACGACATATAAAAGTCAATCCCGGCCATGAAGGGTCGAATCGTATTTACGGTTTTGAGGTTATGCGGTTTTGAGGTTTTAAGGTTTTGAGGTTTTAAGGTTTTAAGGTTTTGAGATTTTAAGGTAAACATTGAAACCGTATAACCTTAAAACCTCAAAACCGCATAACCTCAAACATATTATTTATTTGAATGTTCGGATTGATAACATCCACTTACTTTTAACCGTTGATTCTCCATTTTCCCGCCTGCGTGAATCCCGAAGGCAAGTACTAATTGTACATTTTACACTCAAAAATATTGCAAAACGATTTAGACAATGCAAAATATGCTTATAAATTGACACCTTTTAAATATTAATTTTACATTTTATCTATATACATTCTTGGTTTTTAGTGAATTTTTATTAATTTTGCGGCAATATATATAGTTATTATGCATGAATACTGACACTTGTTGATTTAAGTATTAGTTTTTATACACTTTTTACTCATTTATTTATTAACTTTTAAATTAAGCGTTATGCGAAAAACCCTACTAAACCTGATGCTGCTACTGTCGGCCACGGCTTTCAGCACGCAGCTTTCAGCTCAGTCGGTTGCCACTCAGTCCGAAAGGAAAGTGGTGCGCGTCAAGCTACAGCGTGAGGTCGCAGACCGTCTGCTCAAGTCGCCGATGACGATGAGCAACGGCGTGGTGACCACAGGCATTACCCCGCTCGACCGCGCCAACCGGCAAGTGAAGGCAGTAAGCATCAAGCGCCTTATCCCCTACTCCCCGAAGTTCGAGGAGAGGCACAAGGCAGCGGGGCTTGACCTCTGGTATGAAGTGACATTCGACTCCGAGGCTGCTACCCCCGCGTCGGCACGCTCGCTCTACAAGACCGTGCCCGGTGTGCAGATTGCCGAGGAAGTAAGGCCGATGAAGCTCATCGGCGAAGGCAAGGCGCGCGTGGTGTCACAGGCCGAACTGGCCGCCAAGGCTTCGGCAGACATGCCGATGAACGACCCCATGCTGTCACAACAGTGGCACTACAACAACGACGGAACCCTGCTGCAGGGTGCGGTTGCCGGCGCTGACGTCAACCTGTTCGAGGCATGGAAGGAGGAGACCGGTAAACCGGACGTTATCGTCGCGATAATCGACGGCGGATTCCAGACAGACCACCCCGACCTGCAGAAGAACGCGTGGACTAACGAGGCCGAGCTTAACGGAGAGCCGGGCGTTGACGACGACGGCAACGGATACACCGACGACGTCTACGGATGGAACTTCGTAATCAACTCTTCCGACGTCTACCAGCACGAGCACGGCACGCACGTGGCCGGAACCGTGGCCGCTGTCAACGGCAACGGCATTGGCGTAAGCGGCGTGGCCGGCGGACAGAACGGCGAGGGCGGAGTGAAGATGATGGCATGCCAGGTGTTCGACTCACGCTCGAACGCCAACGCCAACTTCGCGGCAGCTCTCGTCTACGCGGCCGACATGGGCGCAAGCATTGCCCAGTGCTCATGGGGATGGGACACCGACGGTTACTACGAGCAGGCAGTGCTCGACGCCATCGACTACTTCACGCAGTACGGCGGAGGCGGTGTCAAGGTAAGCAGTGACCCCGACGAGTGGGACTATACCAATGCCAAGATGAGCGGAGGACTCTGTATCTTCGCCAACGGCAACACCGGACTGGAAGGCCAATACTATCCGGGCTGCTACGAGCCGGTACTGGCCGTGGGAGCGATGAGCCCCATGCTCACGCCCGCCACTTACTCGACACGCGGCACATGGTGCGACGTGACGGCGCCGGGCGGCGAGATGGACTACGGCGACCCTTACGGAGTGCTCAGCACGCTGCCCAACGGCACGTACGGATACATGGAGGGCACGTCGATGGCCTGCCCGCACGTATCGGGAATAGCGGCGCTCGTACTGTCGAAATACGGCAACCCCGACTTCTCGAACTCTACGCTAAAGTCACAGCTGACGTCGTCGGTTAACGACTTCTACACACGCAACCCCGACGTCGAGGGACTGTTCGGAAGCGGATACATCGACGCGTGGAAGGCCCTGCAGATGGGCACCGGCGAGGCTCCCGAGCCCGTCAGCGACTTCACGCTGACACCGTCGCAGGACAACATCCTCATAGAATGGACGATACCGCAGGCCGACGAGGGCAGCGTAGACCACCACGTGATATACTACAGCACCAGCGAGTTCACGGCCAGCACCGACCTGTCGACACTCCGCTCGGTAACTGTGGACACAAAATTCCAGACCTCGGGCGACGCGTTCTCGTACGAACTGGGAGGCCTTGAGCCCACCACGACCTACTACGTAGCCATCGTGGCCGTCAACCGTTACGGCACGCGCGCGGCCATGTCGCCCGTCAAGAGCGCCACGACCAACGAAGGCCCCGAGATAAGCCTCGACAAGACGGAGCTGAGCCTCAACGTCGACGCTGCCAATGGAAGCGTTGCCACCGACCAGCTAACCATCAACAACATAGGCAAGGGTATCCTCGAGTACAGCCTCTCGGCAAACACCGTATCGGAGCAGATATCAACGTCGGCGCTGACGGCCCCGTCACCGGGACGCATAGTGCCCGCAAGCAAGAGCGTGCAGGCATACTCGGCAGTGACTAACTACCCCGTAGTGACAGCCGACTACGTGCAGGAGGACTTCCCGAAAGAGATGACCTACTCTAATGGCATTTACCACTACATCGGCGACAGCGACACGTCGAAGCCCAACGCCCTGGCGCAGTACTTCTACGTAGACCCGACAACGTATCCTGACGGATTCAACCTGACCGCGATAAACTTCGGCGGACCGGGCGAATCGTTCACACCTACAATCGAAATCTATAACGGCTCGCAGTCAATCTCGACGGCCAACCTGCTCACGTCGTTCACGCCCGAGTGGTTCACGTACGGCTATGACCAGGACCTCGAGGAGCAGATATTCTTCGAGCCGGGCTCAAGCTTCTGGGTTGTCGCAAAGTTCCCGGCAGGACAGACCAACCCGCTCGGCGCAGGATACGCCAACGCAGAGAACGTAAACCAGTACAGCTTCTACAGCGGTGACAACGGACAGACGTGGACACAGCTCAAGCAAGTGCTCAGCGAAGGCAACCTCGCTGCCAACGCCGACTCGATAGTATGGGACGTTTACGCCGTAAGCAAGAACCCCAACTGGAGCTCAGTGCTCTCTCCCGAGCCCATCAGCGGCACGGTAAGACCTGGCGGACAGCAGGTGGTAACGATGCAGAACGACGGACAGACCATGCCCAACGGCAGCTACACCTTCAACCTTGACGTCAACACCAACCAGACTGACAAACCCGTGCAGAAGGTGACGGTACGCATGGAAGTAACCGGCAACAAGCCCGAACTGGTAACCGCCAAGGTGGTGGACTTCGGCGAACTGCTGATAGGACAGGAGAAAACGCTGTCCGTAGAGGTTGTCAACAACGGCTACGGAGCCTTCAACGGCGAGTGGGGAGGACTTCAGGCACCCGACAACATCACGTGCAGCTCTACCGAGTTCGAGCCTGCCGACTACATATTTGGAGGCTTCGCCCCGCGCTCTACCGGCACGTTCGAAGTGACATTCAAGCCTGCTACGGCCGGCAGCAAGTCGGGCACCGTTACCTTCAAGGACAAAAACGGACAGACATACAGCTTCGTAGTACGCGGCGTGGCCACAAATCCCGCCAAGGCTGAGGTGACACCCGCCACTTACGACTTCGGCGACCTTGAGGTCGGCGGAGAGACAAAGACCACTACGATTACCGTAAAGAACACCGGCGAATACCCGCTGGAGTACGTCTTCCCACGCTTCTCTGACGAGACGATAGGCGACGTTGCTGCCCACAAGTTCGGCTACAGCTACGAGTCTAACCTCAACGGCTCTGACGAGTTCCAGTACGACGGCAACCCCGACCTGCTCAACGAGACCGACATCACGGGCCAGTTCAACAACAACGTATGGCAGTCAGAGGCCGTTGACCTGGGCTTCCAGTTCCCGTTCTACGGCGAGAACTACTCCCGCGTGTACATCAACGACCGCGGCGGCGTGGCGTTCAACCAGATAGACGGCAACATCACGTGCATGGTGCCCGTGGCAAGCTGCGTAGAGGGCCTTGGCTACATCTCGGCATTCGCATGCTCGGGCAACCTCTCGATGGGCGCCAACAGCAAGATAACCTACGGACGCCAGGACGGCAAGTTCACCGTGAAATACAAGGACGTGCTGGCTCCCGCCCTTGACGGCGGCGACCAATACACGCCAGTAAGCTTCCATATGTCGCTCTGCGCTGACGGAAGCGTTGAGGTATATTACGACGACTACGACCGCACCACGACCTTCAACGAAGGCCAGAACGTATTTGTCGGCGTGGCCGACGTTGACTGCGCCGACCCGTTCGTGGTAACCGACAACGAGGCTGCGCTCGAAGGCAACACCCTCTACCAGCAGATAACCACCGGCTCGGCAATACGCATCGTGGCGCCGGCAACGTCGATGGTATCGCAGCTCTCAAGCCCGAGCGGCGTCGTGGGAGTGGGCGAAAGCAAGGAGATAACCGTAACGGCTAAGGCCGTTGAAGGCATGTACGCTGGCGAGTTGAAGAACAACCTGACCATGCTCACCAACGACCCGACGACCCCGAGCGTAAACATCGCGCTCACGGCCAACATCACCGGCGACGGACTCGTGCCCGTGGCACAGCTCGACGCGACGTCGGTTGACTTCGGAGAGGTGTTCCGCACGGCTACGGAGATACGCCCCGTGCTGCTTAGCAACAACGGAACCAACGACCTCGTCGTAACGTCAGTAACTGTAGAGGGCGGCAAGTTCACCGTGCCCGACGACGTAGCCAAGGGCTTCACCATCAAGCCCGGATACGGCAAGGACATCATGATAACCCTGCCTACAGAGACTGAGGGCGAGGTAAGCGACGTGCTCACCGTCAACTACCAGGACGGAACGTCGGCACAGGTAACGCTCAGCGGTAACGTCATCGGCTGCCCCGAAATCAGCGTTACGCCGGAAAGCGTGACGGTTGACACGCCCTACGGCACTGACATGGCTCAGACGCTGACCGTCAACAACGGCGGCAACGAGGCGCTGACCTTCTCGGTTGAGCCCAACGCATGGTTCAACATAACCAACCTTGAGACCGACGAGAACTCGTCGCTCGGCTACATCTACAAGTCGAAGACCGACTACGACGAGATAGAGTACAACTGGATCGACATAACCAACGACCCGGAGACCGAGCACCAGGACTTCACTTACTACATTGACAAGACCGACTACTACACGGTTGAGCTGCCCTTCGAGTTCCCGTTCTACGGCAAGAAGTACAAGACGATGTACATCTACAACACCGGCTTCGTATCGTTCAGCCAGCACGAGGACTACAAGGAGTTCCCCGCTCCGCCGGCTACGTTCCCGACCACGGAGACGTTCTACACCAACATCATAGCTCCTTTCTGGGGCAACCACTCGATGGACGTCTCGACGACGAACGGAACTTACTACAAGGCCGAGGACGACCGTGTAATCATCTCGTACATAGGCTACGCCAACAGCATGATGCTCGGCATGGACTTCCAGCTCATCCTCAACCGCGACGGCAGCTACAAGTTCCAGTACCTGCTTGAGGACGGCGGCGTGATGAGCGGCGTGTTCGGACTTGCCGGCATGCAGGACGAGACGGGAGAGACGGGCTTGCGCCTGCCCGACCAGTGCATCGCCACCGGCAACGCGGTAGAGTTCTATCCCGTAAAGACCTTCACAGTGCCCGCAGGAGGCTCTGTCGAACTGCCCATCGAGGTGCTTGCCGACAGCCTTGGCGGCAACTACGAGACAACGCTCGTAATGCAGACCAACGTGCCGACGAAGCCCGTCGTAGAGATTCCTATGGCTATCAGCATACAGGGCGAGCCTAATCCGGTGATACCCGACGCTATCGTTGACGAGGCCGTAGTAGGATCCAACCTCACCGGCTATCTCGAGACCGAGTTCCAGGTGGCAAACACCGGTTCAAAGGCATTCAAGATAACCAACGTGGAGTTCGCTCCCGACATGATGACAACTCCCGCGCAGCTCTTCGTCTACGCAGAGATGCAGCAAGGCGGCGGTATCGACCCGGGACCCCTCAGCGTACAATCTTCCGACAGCAACATGGGCTGGATGCAGTACGACGGCCGCGAGCTGGAAGTAGGCAAGGAGCCCGTGAGGTTCGCCATCTGGACGTTCGAAACGGGCATGCCGTTCACGGTTAACGCTCCGGTGAAACTGACGTTTGAGGGAATTGACGTCACAGAGCAGGAGATTCTTGTCGACATCAGGATGACCGAGGCTCCGCTGCTCGTCACCACCCCTGCCGAAGGCGTGACCATCGGCGGCGTAGACGTCAACAACGACTACACGGGCAAGGGCAGCATGACCATCAAGAACGAAGGACAGTACAAGCTGACCTACTCGCTCCGCATGGACCCGACCGGCATAGGCGAGACTCCTGAAGTGCCCGGCAGCGAAGGAGGAGGCGGCATAGCTCCATGGTCAACCAACAAGGGCGTGTACAGCCTGACCGAGGCCGAGCGCGACTCGCTCATCAAGGCTTCCTGCCGCGGAATAGAGCCCCACACGGTATTCGAGGGCTTCCCCTACGACGTGCCCGAGGGCTACGACTGCAGCAACATACTGTACTATCCGATACTCGGAGTGACGAGCCCGAAGACATACATGATAGGCTCGCGCGACAACGTCAACAACTTCATCGCGGCTACGCGCTTCGTCGCTCCCGCCGAAGGATTCAACCTGTCAAAGCTCTTCTTCTACGGAACGATAGGCACACGCGAGAATGTCGACTTCGAGGCCCAGGTTATCCAGGGCGGCGACGTAGCGGCAGGCACCGTGATAGGACAGGGCACGCTCAGGGTTGAGCGCGAGACTCCAATCGACGGCCACTACATGGGCGAACCGCGCATGCTCGAGTTCGACAAGGACGTGTACATCAACCCAGGCGACACCTTCTACGTAGCGCTGAAGTATCCTACCGGAGAGGAAGTGATGGCATACGTACCACAGAAGGAGGACGCAATGGAGGAAGGACGCTTCATGGCATACAACGCCACTACGGGATGGTATGACCTCGGAGCGGCAATGTACGAGAGCTACTACTCTTCGTTCGGCTACTTCATGACGTGCATCGAGGACGTGCCCGGCAAGCCTTGGATAAAGCTGCTCACGACCGAGACCGATGGCGAGCTGGCAATAGGCGAGGAGAAGACCGTAGAGTTCGAAATCAACGGCGAAAGCTCATACTTCGACCACGGCAACAAGGCCGTAATCGTAATCAAGAGCAACGACCCGACACAGCCGGTTGTCAACTACCCGATAACGCTCAACAAGAACGCGGCGCCCGTAGTAACCCTGCCCGAGGGAACGATAACCGTACCCGAAGGCTCGACAGCCGAGATGGTAATAACCGTCGAGGACACCGAGGGCGAGGCATTCACCACAAGCGTAAGCGACGAGAGCGGCATAGCAACCGTAAGCAAGTGCACACTGACAGCTTCAGACGGTACGGAAACAACTGTTGAAGCCGTTGAAGGCACAATTGAAGTACCGGCAGGCAGCAAGCTGCAAATGACCGTAACGGTAGCTCCCGACTACGGCACTGCAGGCCAGCACACTGCGGTAATCACCGCCGAGGACGCTTCGGGTAACTCAACAGATGTACAAGCTATCTACAACGTAGAGTTCACCAACCGCGCCCCGGTTTACGAAGGCGACGACGAGATGACCGTATACGTAGGCCAGACATCGGGCGTGATAGCATACTCGACAATCTTCAGCGACCCCGACGACGACGAGATGACCTTCACGGCAGAGCTGTCAGACAGCCCGGCTGCAACGCTCTACCCGAGCGCTGACGGATTCATCATCGGCGGCAACGCGGCAGGCACGGCCGAGCTGACGCTGACCGCTACCGACGCCAGCGGCGCAACTACCGAGCAGAACGTAACCGTAAACGTGGCACCGGCCACCGGCATAGGCAACGTTAACGCAGGCAAGGACATCAACGTAAGCCCCAACCCCGTGGTTGACAGGCTTAACGTAGTCCTCGGCAACGACGCCGACAACGTGAACTACTACGTTTACGACAACGCCGGCAGCCTGGTAGCGACAGCGCACGCAGCCCACAAGGCGGCAGGCGAGGCACAGACCATCGACATGAGCAGCCAGGGCGCAGGCATATACCGCGTCAAGGTGACAACTGCCGACGGCGTGTTCAACGCTACGGTACTGAAGAAATAAACATCGGCATGACAACAATCCGACCGGCTACGGCCGCACGGCGCGGCGCCATAAGCGCCCGCAGTGCAACAGCCTGTAAGCCAGGACATTAAAAAAGGCCGCCTTTCACATGATGAAAGGCGGCCTTTAATGTTATTGTTTTTACTCTTTTACCTTTTAAAAAAGAGCTTTTCACAGGTGCACGTCGGCCACGGCGCGTCCGCTGGGCTCGTTCTGTCCCTTGAACGATTCGTCCCAGGCCAGCGCCTCGGCGGTGCTGCACGCCACGCTGGGCACGCTGGGCACTGACGCGGCCGCGCTGTCGCTGGGGAAGTGGGCGGCGAACATCGTGCGGTAGAGATACTCCTCCTTGTTACGCGGCGGGTTGACGGCAAAGCGCTCGGCGGCATGGCTCATCTCGTCGTCGGTAACACTGTCGTCGGCTATGCGCTTGAGGGTGTCAATCCACGAGTAGCCCACGCCGTCGCTGAACTGTTCCTTCTGCCGCCAGGCCACCTCCTCGGGCAACATGTCGGCGAAGGCCGAGCGCAGGATTTTCTTCTCCATCACGTCGCCCGGACACATCTTTGCCGACGGGTTGACGCGCATGGCCACGTCGAGAAACTCCTTGTCGAGAAACGGCACGCGGCCCTCTACGCCCCACGCCGCCAGGCTCTTGTTGGCGCGCAGGCAGTCGTACTGGTGGAGCTTGGAGAGCTTGCGCACCGTCTCCTCGTGGAACGCCTGCGCCGACGGCGCCTTGTGGAAGTAGAGGTAGCCGCCGAACACCTCGTCGGCGCCTTCGCCCGAAAGCACCATCTTTATGCCCATGCTCTTGATGACGCGCGCCAGGAGATACATCGGAGTGGAGGCGCGCACGGTGGTCACGTCGTAAGTCTCGGTAAAATATATCACGTCGCTCAGCGCGTCGAGCCCCTCCTGTATGGTGTAGTTAATCTCGTGGTGCACGGTGCCTATGTGGTCGGCCACGAGGCGCGCCTTTTCCAGGTCGGGGGCGCCGCGCAGGCCCACGGCGAACGAGTGCAGGCGCGGCCACCACGCCGCGTCGCGTCCGTCGTCCTCGATACGCCTGCCGGCATGCCTTGCCGCCACAGCGCTTATGATTGACGAGTCGAGCCCTCCGCTGAGCAGCACCCCGTAGGGCACGTCGCTCATCATCTGGCGGCATACGGCACTCTCGAGCGCGCGGCGCAGCTCCTCCTCATCAGCCCTGTTGTCCTTAACGGCTTCATAACTGAACCAGTCGCGCTCGTAGTACCGCCTTATCTTGCCGTCACGGCTGCTCAGGACGTGCCCCGGGGGGAACGGCCCGTAGCGGCGGCAGTTGCCCTCAAGGGCCTTCAGCTCGCTCGCCACGTACAGCGTGCCGTCGTCGTCGTAACCTATATATAGTGGAATCACGCCGATGGGGTCGCGCGCTATGAGGTATTCGTCGCGCTCGGCGTCGTAAAGGGCGAAAGCGAATATGCCGTTCAGGCGGTCAAGAAAGTTGGCCCCATAGTCGCGGTACAGCGCGAGGATTACCTCGCAGTCGCTGCCCGTCATGAACCTGTACTTGCCCTCGTACTGCCGGCGCAGCTCGCGGTGGTTGTATATCTCGCCGTTGACGGCCAGCACCTGCTTGTTGTCGGAGCTGAACAGCGGCTGCCGTCCCGACTCGGGGTCGACAATCGCCAGCCGCTCGTGCGCCAGTATGGCCGACCCCCCGGTGTAGATTCCGCTCCAGTCGGGGCCGCGGTGGCGTATCTTACTGCTCATTCGCAGCGCCTTCTGCCGTAGCTCTGGCGTCTGCTCCTTGATGTTGAAAATGCAAACTATTCCACACATTGGTAATTAAGAATTAAGAGTTAAGAATTAAGAGTTAAGAATTAAGAGTTAAGAATTAAGAGTTAAGAATTAAGAGTTAAGAATTAAG
>NZ_JACJJG010000046.1 GCF_016899855.1 Marseilla massiliensis | reverse complement strand
GTGAAAAGGTGAAAAAGTGAAAGGGTGAAAAGGTGAAAAAGTGAAAAATTTTCTTCAGCTTTATTTTACTCTTTTACCCTTTTACCTTTCTACTTTTTCACCCTTTCACTTTTTCACCTTTTCACTTTTTCACCTTCTCACTCTTCATTCATTCTCTTGACCATCTGCCGCAGAGGGTTAGGCGTATGGCTCTTGAACATCAGCCAGCAGTAGCGGCTGAAGAACGACGTCTGCCTGACGCCCTTGCGGTTGCGCGCGTTGAAGGCCATCGAGTAAGGATTGCACGGCGTAACGACGTGCAGCACCTGGCACGCCAGCTCCACGATACGCCTGAAGCCGTAAGGGCGCCCGTGGCTGTCGACAAGGCGCTCAGACAGATAAACCTCGTGCGACAGGTCCATAAGGTCGGTAACGCTCTCCTGCCAGTAAAGGTTCTCCCTCGGCGAGCGCCCCAGCAATTCGCAAAACTGGCTCGCCATAAGCTCCATGGCGCGCTGCCGCTGCTCTCTCGTAAGTGTGTCCGAATACTCCGTTGTGTGTCTCATGCCTGAATTCATTTCAATAATCATTGTCATTTAAGTAATTGTTAGGTTATACTTCGTTGTTCCTGAAAATCAATTCGACGGCAAAGATACGGCATATCAGTGCACAATAAGTTCACAACACGATACACATACGGTTAAAGCAAGTTAATTATTTAATTCATAATTCATAATTGGGCTGGCGGCACCCTATCAGGCCTATTAGTCTTATTTGGCTAATTAGTCTTATTTGGCCTATCAGGCTAATTTGCCTCATCAGGCCCATTAGTCTTATTAGGCTTATTTGCCCCATCAGCCCTATTGCCCGACAACAAGCCACCGAATACCCCACAACATGCCACATTTCGCAAGACGAAACGCGGCATATCACCACTCGAAACATAACTTACTGATTACCAAAGAGTTACTTTCCGCCCTGACGGTACACTACCCTCATCAGCCCAATGTACCCGAAAACAAACAGCGCGAATATCACAAGACTCCGACCATACTCGCCCGCGGCCAACAGACTGACCCACCCGGGCAACACCAGCAACACCGAGGCGCAGAATATAAATATAGCGGTCTTCTTCTTCATGTAGGCAGAAAGAATAATTACTTTGCAGCGCAAAATTACTGAAAATACAATATAAATTAAGGTGGCCGGCGGATGTTTAACTTTAGTTTAACACAGCCAGAAGCCCCGCTGCAGCGCCACTCCTTAAGTATAGCGTACGATGTAGCGTGCATAAGTTTTGGCGGCCGCCGTTTTCGCCGTACCTTTGCAAACGTAAGACGCGTCGATACAATTAAGAGTTAAGAATTAAGAATTAAAAGTTAAGAAAGACTCAAAAATTCGAGACTCGCAGAGAGAACAAACAATTTTCAATTAACAAACAAACTTAAAAACATCAATCATTATGGCAGTATTTTATAAGCTCTACCAAGACAACAGAAGTAACTCCAACCACAACGGCGAATGGTACGCCCGCGCCGTCCACACAGGCACCGTTGACATAGACGACCTGGCCGAGGAAATGCAGGCCAACTGCACCGTCAAGCGCGCCGACATCGTGGCCGTGCTCAGCGAGCTCGTCGAGACAATGCAGAAGCACCTGCAAATGTCGCACCGCGTAAAGCTCAACCGCCTCGGAACGTTCAAGATAGGCATGTCAACCAAGCCCGCCGCAACGCCACAGGACTTCACCGCCAACGGCAACGTAAAGTCAGTGCACGTACTGTTCCAGCCCGAGACGAAAATCGAGAAGGACAAGACCCGCGTACGCGCCCTCCTCACCGGATGCAAGGTAAAGGAGCTGCCCAAGAACGCCGTCGGCACAGCACTCGACGACACCGAGGAAACAGCGTGAGAAGGTGAAAAGGTGAGAAGGTGAAAAGGTGAGAAGGTGAAAAGGTGAGAAAGTGAAAAGGTGAGAAAGTGAGAAGGTGAGAAGGTGAAAAGGTGAAAGGATAACAAGGCTGGCAGGGTAGGGCAGGCGCCGCCCAACCCCGCCGCTATCAAGAAACTGTCATGGCTCATCAGGCTTATTTGGCTCATTCGGCCCATCCGCCTTATTTGCCTTATCCGGCCCATTTGCCTTATTAGACCCATCCGGCCCATTTGCCTAATCCTGCCTATTACTCTTAATCAAAAAATCTACTGAAATGGGAAACAAAGACAAACAGAACATCTCTATCATACTGAAAGTAATCGTTGCAATAGCCACCGCTATCCTCGGCGTGTTCGGCGTCAACGCGGCAATATGATTTGAAAGTGGGAAAGTGAGAGAGTGGGAAGGTGAGAATACGGCTCGCCTCCCCACTTTTTCTACTTTTTCACCTTTTCACCCTCTCACTTTCTCACCTTTTTATTATCTTTGCATCTTGGATAATAGTATTCAAACAAAAACAAGATACGAAGCAATGGAATACAACTTCAACGAGATTGAGAGGAGATGGCAGAAAAGGTGGGCCGAGATGAAGACCTACCACGTTACCGAGGACACGCAGAAGGAGAAGTTCTACGTGCTCAACATGTTCCCGTACCCGTCGGGAGCGGGCCTGCACGTGGGACATCCGCTCGGATACATCGCCTCTGACATATACGCACGCTACAAGCGACTGAAGGGCTTTAACGTGCTCAACCCTATGGGATACGACGCTTACGGACTGCCGGCCGAGCAGTACGCCATACAGACGGGACAGCACCCGGCAGTGACTACCGACGAGAACATCAATCACTACCGCGAGCAGCTGGACAAGATCGGCTTCTCGTTTGACTGGGACCGCGAGGTGCGCACCTGCGACCCGAAGTATTACCACTGGACGCAGTGGGCGTTCATCCGCATGTTCAACTCTTACTACGACAACGCGCAGCAGAAGGCGCGGCCGATAGAGGAGCTTGAGAAGTATCTCTCTGAGCACGGCACCGAGGGTCTCGACGCCGCTTGTTCGGAGGAACTGAAGCTGACGGCCACGGAGTGGAACGCCATGACGGAGAAAGAGAAGCGCCACACGCTGATGAACTGGCGCCTGGCTTATCTCGGCGAGACGATGGTTAACTGGTGCGCGGGCCTTGGCACGGTGCTGGCTAACGACGAGGTGGTTGACGGCGTTTCGGTGCGCGGTGGATACCCCGTTGTGCAGAAAAAGATGATGCAATGGTGCCTGCGTGTGAGCGCTTACGCACAGCGGTTGCTCGATGGTCTGGACACGGTAGAGTGGACCGACTCGCTGAAGGAGACTCAGCGCAACTGGATAGGACGCTCGGAAGGAACGGAGATTGAGTTTAAAATAGCCCCCCACAAACTCCCCCGAGGGGGAGCTTCCGATACCAACGAAGCAAACCAAAACTCCCCCTCGGGGGAGAATGAGGGAGGCTTTACCATCTTCACCACCCGCGCCGACACCATCTTCGGCGTTACGTTCATGGTGCTGGCGCCTGAAAGTGAATTGGTGGAGAAAGTCACCACGCCCGAACAGAAGGCCGAGGTGGACGCTTATCTTGAGCGGACGAAGAAGCGTACCGAGCGCGAGCGCATCAGCGACCGTTCGGTCAGCGGCGTATTCTCGGGCAGTTACGCCGTCAATCCGTTCACGGGCGAGGACATTCCAATCTGGATTTCAGACTACGTATTGGCAGGATACGGCACGGGAGCCATAATGGCCGTGCCGGCGCACGACTCGCGCGACTATGCCTTCGCCAAGCACTTCGGACTTGAGATACGTCCATTGATTGAAGGATGCGACGTGAGCGAGGAAAGTTTCGACGCCAAGGAAGGCACTGTTTGCAACTCTCCGAAGAGTGGGGTAGAGGCCATTCATGGCTTCTCACTTAACGGATTAAGCGTAAAGGAAGCAATACAGAAGACTAAGGAGTTTGTAAAAGCCAACAATCTGGGTCGCGTAAAGGTGAACTACCGCTTGCGTGACGCCATCTTCTCGCGCCAGAGATATTGGGGCGAGCCGTTCCCCGTTTACTACAAGGACGGCGAACCGTACATGATTCCCGAAGAGTGCCTGCCGCTGGAGTTACCCGAGATTGACCAATACAAGCCTACGGAGACGGGCGAACCGCCACTGGGACACGCCAAGAAGTGGGCGTGGGACACGACGAACAACTGCGTTGTGGACAAATCGTTGGTTGACAACGTTACCGTATTCCCGCTCGAACTGAATACAATGCCGGGCTTCGCGGGTTCGTCAGCGTACTATTTAAGGTACATGGACCCGACCAACGACAAGGCTCTTGTAAGCCCCGAGGCCGACCAGTACTGGCGCAACGTCGACCTGTACGTGGGCGGAACCGAGCACGCCACGGGCCACCTGATATACTCCCGCTACTGGAACAAGTTTTTGCATGACATCGGAGTGTCGTGCGAGGAGGAGCCGTTCAAGAAGCTCGTCAACCAAGGCATGATACAAGGCCGCTCTAACTTCGTGTACCGCGTTAACAGCGACGACCACGACGCAGCTCCCGTATTCGTCTCATTGGGTCTGAAAGATAAGTACGACACAACCCCGATACACGTTGACGTGAACATAGTGCATGCCGACGTGCTCGACATCAACGCCTTCAAGGCATGGCGACCGGAGTACGAGAACGCCGAGTTCATACTCGAGGACGGCAAGTACGTGTGCGGCTGGGCTATCGAGAAGATGTCGAAGTCGATGTACAACGTCGTCAACCCCGACATGATTGTCGAGAAGTACGGCGCCGACACGCTGCGTCTGTACGAAATGTTCCTCGGTCCGGTGGAGCAGAGCAAGCCGTGGGATACCAACGGTATTGACGGCTGCCACCGCTTCCTCAAGAAGTTCTGGGGCCTCTACAGCGACAAGGACGGCATGAAGGAGCTTGCCGACGGCGAGGCAACGGCAGAGGAGCTGAAGAGCGTTCACAAGCTGATAAAGAAGGTAACACAGGACATCGAGGCGTTCAGCTATAACACGTCGGTAGCCGCTTTCATGATATGCGTCAACGAACTGTCGCAGATGAAATGCCGCAACCGCGCGCTGCTGACCGACATGGTGGTGCTTATCGCTCCCTTCGCGCCGCACATCGCCGAGGAGCTGTGGCACGCGTTGGGCAACGACACGACCGTGTTTGACGCCGCATGGCCCGAGTACAACGAGAAATTCCTCGTTGAGTCGACCGTCAGCCTGACCGTATCGTTCAACGGCAAGGCCCGCTACCAGATGCAGTTCGCCGCCGACGCCGACAACAAGACCATCGAATCTGCCGTCCTTGCCGACGACCGCTCGAAGAAATACATCGGCGACAAGAATGTAGTCAAGGTGATCATCGTACCCAAGAAGATTGTGAATATCGTCATTAAATAAGGTTTTGCGGTTATGGGGTTTTAAGGTTATGAGGTTATACGGTCCTTACGGTTATATGGTTATTAGGTATATGGTTGAATAAAAAACAACTCAAAAACTTAAAACCGCAACACCGTATAACCCCATAACCGTATAACCTCATAACCTTAAACCCCCATAACCGCAAAACCTTATAACCGCAAAACCCCATAACCTTATAACCGCAAAACTATGAACAAACAAGCCATAATGAGCGAGGTGAGGGATTATTTCAACATTACCCTCGGCCTTATGCTCTACACATTTGCCTTTACCGTGTTCCTGCTGCCTTACGAGATTGTGACGGGCGGCATTGCCGGTATCGGCGCCGTGGTGTTCTACGCCACGAAATTCCCCGTGCAGTACACGTTCTTCATCATCAACGCCGTGCTCATTGTGGCAGCCCTGAAGATACTGGGATGGCGCTTCCTGATGAAGACCATCTACGCCACGTTCATGCTTACGGCGCTGCTCGAGCTGGCGCAGGACGTGGTGATGCAGCCCGACGGCACGTTCTACAAGCTGCTGGGCGAGGGCAACGACTTCATGTCGCTCGTCATCGGATGTATGATGACGGGCACGGCGCTGGCCATCGTCTTCCTCAACAACGGCTCTACGGGCGGCACCGACATCATAGCCGCCTCGGTGAACAAATACCGCAACATATCGCTCGGACGCGTGATTCTGCTCATCGACATCTGCATCATCGGCAGCTGTCTGTTCATCGACACGTTCGGCCCCGTGGAGATGCGCTGCAAGAAGGTGGTGTTCGGTTTCTGTACGATGTTCATCGAGTGCTCGATGCTCGACTACGTGATGAACTGGCAGCGCCAGTCCGTCCAGTTCTTCATCTTCTCCAAGCGGTGGCAGGAGATAGCCAACGCCATAGCCAAGACCACCGACCACAGCATGACGATACTCGACGGCCACGGATGGTACAGCGGCAAGGAAACGAAAGTAATCTGCCTGATGGCCCGCAAGCGCGAGAGCGTAACGATATTCCGCCTCATTAAGGCACTTGACCCCAACGCCTTCGTAAGCCAGGGCGCCGTAACCGGAGTGTACGGCGAGGGCTTTGACCAGATAAAGGTGAAAGTACCGAAGAAATTAAAAGTTAAGAATTAAGAGTTAAGAAAATATGACTTTGAAAATTAAGAATTAAGAGTTAAGAATTAAGAAAACATGCTTTGTTGGTTATACATCCTCGAAGTCATATTTTCTTAATTCTTAACTCTTAATTCTTAATTAAAATCAGTGAATTATGAATTATGAATTAACCAAGGTTGTCTTCGCAACCAACAACAAGAACAAGCTTGCCGAGATTCGCGAAATGCTCGCCGGCAGCGGCATTGAAGTACTGTCATTGGCCGACATAGGCTGCCACGCCGACATTCCCGAGACATCGCCCACAATCGAGGGCAACGCCATACAGAAGGCACAATACGTATTCGACAACTACCACATAAGCTGCTTCGCCGACGACACCGGCCTTGAAGTGACAGCGCTTGGCGGCGCCCCGGGCGTCTACTCGGCACGTTACGCCGGCGGCGAGGGGCACGACAGCGAGGCCAACATGGCCAAGCTGCTCGGCGAGCTTAACGGCAAGAGCGACCGCTCGGCACAGTTCCGCACGGCCATAGCCCTCATCCTTGAAGGCGACGGCGAGCCGAAACTATTTGAAGGCATTGTCAAAGGCGAGATAATAACCGAAAAGAGGGGAGGCGAGGGCTTCGGCTACGACCCCATATTCCGCCCCGAAGGCTACGACAAGACCTTCGCCGAACTGGGCCACGAGATAAAAAACAAGATATCGCACCGCGCGCGCGCCGTAATAAAACTTGTTGAATACCTGAAAAACGCACGGTGATGATAGACGAACTGTCCATCCTCATGCCGTGCTACAACAACGAGTGCGCCCCGCTGGCGGCCAGACTCGCAGCGCAGGCCGAAGCCATAATCCGCCAAGGCCGGCGGCTCAGGTATGAGATAATCGTGGCCGACGACGGCTCGACAGACGCCCTTATAATCAATAAAAACAGGCTAATCGACACCCTGCCCAACAGCCGCTACATCGTAAAGGGATACAACTCGGGCCGCGCCGCCATACGCAACTACCTGGCGCGCGCGGCCCGCTACGCCCGACTGCTGTTCATCGACAGCGACATGGCCGTATGCTCGCCCACATACCTTGTCGACTACCTGCGCCTCGACAGCGCCGACGTGGCCTACGGCGGATACACCGTAAGGGGCGACGGCGAGGCCCTGAGGCACAACCTGAGATATATCTACGAGACAAGACACACCAAGAACGGCACCGCCGCCGAACGCAACAAGCACCCGTACAACGACTTCCACACGTCTAACTTCATGATAAAGCGCACGATAATGCTCGACCATCCGTTCGACGAGCGCTTCGTCCGCTACGGCTACGAAGACGTACTCTTCGGCAAGACCCTGCGCCGGTCAGGCGTCATGATAACCCACATCGACAATCCCCTTGCCTTCGACACCTTCGAGACCAACCCCCAGTTCATAGCCAAGACCGAGGAAGGCACGGCCACCCTCGCCGAGTTCAGCGACGAGCTGCGCGGTTACTCCACGCTCATCACCGCCGCCGAACGCCTCGCCCGCCTGCACCTCATAAAACCCGTAACGCTGTTTTACAAAATATTCTCAAAAACCATGAAAAACAACCTAACGGGCAATAAACCACGCCTTTTGCTGTTAAATATATACAAACTCGGTATGTTTTGCAGCCTGAAAAGCCGCAAACGGCAACCCTAAAAGCCACACATCATGATACAAAAGGCCATCCTCATAACAGCACTAACGCTCGCCATGCTCGCCACGAAAGTCCACGCACAGACCGGAACATGGCGCAACTACCTGGCATACAACGACATAACAGACGTACAGCAGGCCGGCAACACCCTCTTCGTACTCGCGTCAGAGGCACTCTACTCGTATAACACCACCGACCAAAGCATAACCACCTACGACAAGACCAACGGCCTGAGCGACTGCGGCATACAGCACATCGCCTGGTGCGCCGACGCCTCACGCCTGATGGCCGTCTACGAAAACGGCAACATCGACCTCGTAAGCCGCGACGGACAGACCGAAAACATGCCCGAATACTACAACTACTCCACCACCTTGGACAAGACCGTCTACGGCCTCGACGTCATCGGCAGCCACGCCTACATGTCAACCGGCTTCGGCATAGTGAACATCAACGTAGCCGCCGCCGAAGTGACCGAGACCTACAACCTCGGCTTCCGCGTTGACTACGTCTACGCCGACGACACCCGCATCTACGCCGCCTCGAGCACCAACGGCACCTACTCGGCACTACTTACGGCCAACCTCCTCGACCCCGGCAACTGGACATACACCGCGCCATACACCCCGCGCCAGAAAACAATAGACCCCGACCTGCTCGCCACGGCACAGACACTCAAGCCCGGAGGGCCGAGGAAAAACTGGTTTACATTCATGAAATTCGAGCATGACAGATTATACACATGCGGCGGATACTTTATTTCCGGATACGTACAGGAAAACAGGCAGGGAACCATACAAATACTTGAAGGCGACGAATGGACCATATATCCCGACAACATTAACGAAACAACAGGTTATTCATACATGGACATAAACTGTCTTGCCGCTGACCCCAACGACCCAAATCATATCTTTGCCGGCGGAAGATGCGGACTGTACGAATTTCAGGACGGACAATTGATAAACTATTTCAACAAAGACAACAGTCCGCTCAGAGGAGCCATGAGCAATGGCAACGAGCTTGACAATACATATGTATTGGTAAACGGACTCGCTTTTCATGGTGGCAACTTATGGGCATTGAACTCGCAGACCGAAAACACTTCGATAATGGAATATAACGGCAGCGAATTTATCTCACACCATAAACAAGAACTGATGTTCAGCGGAATGAGTTTCCAGACAATGCAAGGACTTATTAACGACAGCCGAGGACTTATGTGGTTCGTCAACATAAACGGTTGGCAACATCCGGCAATAGTATGCTACCAACAGGAAACCGACCAAATAAACGTATATGACCAGAATTTTTACAACCAGAACGGCACGCCGATAAATATGACTTACTTGAACTGCATTGCCGAGGATAAAGATGGCAATATGTGGATAGGAACAGATGTAGGACCATTTTATCTGTCACCGTCAAACATGGATAATACAGATCAATGTATCCTTACGCAATTCATAGTTCCGCGTAATGACGGTACTGATTATGGCGACTATCTTTTAAGCGGCATACACATAACCTGCATAGCTATTGACGGAGCCGGACGAAAATGGTTCGGAACGAACGACAGCGGCGTATATCTCGTAAGCGAGGATAACGTCGAACAAATTGAACACTTTACGTCGGAAAACTCACCATTGCTTTCAAACGAGATAAGATCTATCGCCATAAATGGAAACACAGGTGAAGTATTCTTTGGTACGGAAAAAGGCCTATGCTCATACATGAGCAACGCCACCGAACCGTCAACCGAAATGACAAAGGACAATGTCTACGCTTATCCCAACCCGGTGCGTCCGGATTACACTGGCCCGATAACAATCGTAGGTCTCACCTACGACGCCGACGTCAAGATAACCACGTCTAACGGCGTCCTTGTAAACCAGGGACGCAGCACGGGCGGCACTTACCAGTGGGACGGCTGCGACCTTGAAGGACGCCGTGTGGCCTCAGGCGTATACATGGTACAGACGGCAACGTCGTCAGGAGACAAGGGCACGGTCTGCAAGATTGGAATAGTAAGATAAAATACTTACCTAAAAACAATATGAAAAGGAATTTTTCAAACATAATGGCCATAACGTTTACTATATTCGTTATCGCCATTTTTTTTGCAATCAACACAGCAATACCTTTTTTCAGCGATGACGCCGATTGTGCATTCTTAAACGGAAAGCAAATAAACAACGTTGGCGACATTGTTTCAACGTTGCGATTCGACTATTACAACATAAATGGCAGGATATTGTGCAATATAGCCGCCTTGGTTTCCATACTCCAAGGTGAGACATTCTTCAACATAGCCAACACATTCTTCTTTATTCTCGCAATAATTCTTTTATACAAGACCGGAACAAAACAAGGAGAACAATTCAAGCCTTTAACTTTGGTAATTACCATTATCGGCCTGTTAATTCTTTCAACAGGAATAGACTCCCTGTATTATTGGGCTTCAGGCTCGACAAACTATTTATGGGCCTTGGTGTTCAATATGGCTTTTATCTTATTAATTCGTACATACGGTCCACACACCATAAGTAAGACACGCTTGGCAGTACTGTCTTTAGCAGCGTTCGTCCTCGCCCTAAACAACGAGATGTTCGTATGTCCTATAGCAGCCTCGCTGTCCATATACTGCATTATCAACAAACGTAAAATAAACTTCACGGCAATGATCATTGCCATTGCGTACATTCTTGGCGCAACCGTGGTATTCTGCGCCCCTGGCAATTTTGGACGAGAGAGCCAATATACAATAGGACTCGGATATGCCACACGAATCGTAAAAATGATGTATTGCCTGAGGATAACATATATCCTCGGAATAGTGATGGCCGTGCTGGTAGTGAAAAAAAAACATTGGCTTGTTGATTTTATCATGAATAACGCCATACTGTTCATAATGCTTGCACTAAGCACCGTAATACCATTTATGGCCGCATCTACGGGTCGCTCATTATACGCGATAGAAATATCCGCGCTGATAATACTGTTACGGCTTGTAAACTCGGCTATTTTGGAAAAAAAGACAGAAAGTATCTACGTGGCAACACTGTCGGTAGTATTCGGCATTTTCTATATTTCCGTATGCCATGACTCATTCATCAAATGGGGCATCGTCAAAAAGACACTCGACGAATATTACTCTTCCGCTACAAATACGGTAATGATTGACGACTATCAAAGTAAAAACGGACTGGTAGAATACTATACGGTAAACATAGATAACATTTTCATGCCTCACGATAAGTCAAACCAGTATGCCCTCGAAAAATTAAGAAGAAAAAACATAAAGGTAAACAGCGAAAATGCGGATGATTCGTTACTGATAAAAATACTGCCCGAAAATGTATATAATAAAGCCATCGTCAATGCAGATAAATTCTTCACTGAGGCCAACAGGATAAAAGGCCTCGGATTCCATCATGCCCCCTCACTGGTATACAGCGTGATGAAATACGACAGCCTTAAACTTGACAGTATAGACAAAGGGTATATGTACGCGCTTTATTCTTTGTCGTTCTGCAAAGACATAAAAGTAAAAGTCAACTATATGGAACACGACCTTGGCTTTGAAAGGGCAGCTTTTTACGTTGACACAAAATACGGACGATACATACTGCTAAACAGGAAATTCAAGCGGTATCCTTTCTTGAAACTTGAAGAAATATCACTTAACAACACTTTACACGCAAAAAAGATTGAAGTAAGCGGTTTATAAACATGAAAGCTACCGAAAGCAATATGGTCAGAAGAAAATAAAATATCTGTGCTTGAATGTTTCCTGCCACCTCCTTGACATAATACAAACAAAAATCATTGGCCAAGATATTGGCAAGATATATTTCGAGAGTATGCCTTCCTATTGACTCCATAAAACCTGCACGACATCCCGCAACGGACAATACAAGAGCAAAGAACACTGTCATGAAAGGCCCAGCCCAATACATCGTAGTAATTTCATTCAACGTAAACAGCGAATAAAAACCCGACATATTCCCTGCAAAAGCAATGGCTAATCCGACAATAGACACGGCCCACAAACGCTTAATATCATCGTGGTGGATACCGAAATAAACACCCATGACAAACACCGGCAAACGCAACAGTATCGACGCCATTATGCCACCTACCGTGAATCCGTAAAGAATCGATAAGGATACGCATGCCGTCAATAATACGCTCCATATCCCACAAGAAGAAACGAAACGATAAATAAGCGGAAACAGAAGGTACAGCCACACAAGCATGTTGATGTACCATTCCGTAATATGTGATGTATCAAGAAACAATGATAATGTTGAAAACCGGCACAAGACATCACCAAAAGAAAAATTGTCGCCCAAGTAATATGTCAAAGCAAGCTTCAACACCTGGAACAAGGCAAACAACGGCAATATCTTAATATACCTGCGGCGGTAAAAATCCTTTAAACTATGCAACGGATAGGAAAACACAAGACCGAAGCCACTGCATATAAGAAATACGTCTACGCCAAGATATCCCATATATAGAAATCTTGACAAAACAGGTATTGCGGTAGTCTCGAAATTTATCTGCCAGTGATATGCTACGACACCTATTATAGCAAGACACATTATTTGGCTGCGCCACTCTGAAATACAGTTATTGAATACCGCCATTAAGTCATTTGATACTTGTTTGTACAATAAATAACGAGTGTCAGTTTCCAGTTATTTCCTGAAATATTATGCATTATCCTCTCCGCTTATCAGCTCATCTCCAGCATTCTTATGATAGGTTTTACGGCGTCGCGGGCGATGTCCTGGGGTATCTCTATTGCCGGCGATTCATTCTTCAGGCAGGCGTAGAGCTTGTCGAGGGTGTTCATCTTCATGTACTCGCACTGGTTGCATGAGCAGCCGGGGGCGCCCTCGGTTATCTCGGGGGGCACGGGGATGAACTCGGTCGTTGGGCATTTCTTCTTCATTTCGTATAGTATGCCGGCCTCGGTTGCCACGATGTAGGTGGCGTCGGGGTGCTCGGTGGCGTACTTCAGCAGGACGGCGGTAGAGCCTATCACGTCAGCGGCGGCGAGCACGGGGCCCTTGCATTCGGGGTGCGCCAGTACGATGGCGCCGGGGTGCTTGTCCTTGAGCGCGGCTATGGCGTCTACGGAGAAGCGCGCGTGTACATGGCAGCCGCCGTTCCAGAGGGCCATTTGGCGGCCTGTGACGGCGTTGACGTAGCTGCCGAGGTTATGGTCGGGGCCGAAGAGTATCTTGGCGTCCTGTGGCAATTTTGATACTATACGCTCGGCGTTTCCGCTGGTCACGACGACGTCGGTCAGCGCCTTGACGGCTGCTGTGGTGTTGACGTAGCTTACGATGGTGTATCCGGGGTGTTCTTCCTTGAACTTGCGCAGGTCTTCGGCGCGGCACGAGTCGGCGAGCGAGCAGCCTGCCTCGGGGTCGGGGCAGAGCACGAGCTTGTCGGGGCAGAGCAGCTTGCAGGTCTCGGCCATGAAGTGTACTCCGCACATCACTATTACGCGCGCATCGGTGTCGGCAGCCTTGCGGGCAAGGGCGAGCGAGTCGCCTATGAAGTCGGCCACGTCCTGGATATCGCCGTCGGTGTAATAGTGGGCCAGGATAACGGCTTGCTTCTCCTGGCATATCTCTCTGATCTTGGCCTTGAGGGCCTGGGTGTTGTTTGATGTCATAGCTTTATTGTTTTAATAGGCCGAATGGGCCTTATAAGAGTGATTGGCCCAATGGGCCTGATGGGCCGAATAGGAAGACGGTACAGGCCTTTCTTAATTCTTAATTCTTAATTCTTAATTCTTAATTCTTAATTCTTAATTCTTAATTCTTCCGTTTTTTCCACGGTTGTTCATTATTTTATTGTTTTTCCTTTTTTTGAAAAAAGAAGGATGTTTCTCTATGATATGCCGTTGATTTGTTCACAACTTCGGGCCTGTTTGTTTGCTTTTTAGGTTATTAACGTAATGTTTGTTGTTGTAAACACTGTTGTTTAATATCTTCTTGCTGACTGTCAGGCGTTAACGTCGGTTATCAACGATGCGGCTACCGGTTGCAAAATTAATAAGTTTATATCTTTTTTTGCCATCAAGTTGTTGAAAACTTGCTTATTTTCTTGCCGTAACCTTGTGGATATCCACCGCCCACGCCGGCAGTGGCTTGCTCCGGTGGATAATGCGCAGGTTGTCAACATGGTTTTCCACAGGTTTTTCCACATTGTGCGGTTGGCGGCTTTCCGTCGTGCGTAAGGCCGTGTTTGGGTGTGCGGTTTGCCGTCTTTCGCATGGCGGGAGGCGGCCTTTCGTTATAGGAAAAAATAAGCGCGGAAGTGGCTTCACAGCCGTTCCGCGCCTCAAACTTAAACAACCAATAAAAGAAATAGATTGCTCAATCCTATTGATTGATTTCAAGTCATGAATAAATTTGTATTTTATCTTTATCTTATGAATAACAGTTCACGGTACTTAGGCAATGTCCAGAGTTCGTCGGCTACTATCAGCTCGAGCTTGTCGATGTGGTAGCGTATGGTCGACATCTTTGGTTCCACGGTGTCGTGGTAGGCTATTGCCTTCTCGCGTTCGTTCTCTATCTTGTTGGCCACCTTGCGTGCGTTGATGAGTTCCTCTACGCCTGTCTCGATGGCTTGCGTGCGCTCGGCTATCTCCTCGATGAGCTTCATGTTGCGCGCGCACAGCTTGTCGGCCTTGTCGGCGGGGAATATCTGGCGCATGTTCTGCACGTTCTTGGCCAGCTGGCTCTGGTAGTGGGTTGCCACGGGCACGATGTGGTTCATCGTGATGTCGCCCATTACGCGTGCCTCTATCTGTATGCGTTTTGTGTAGGTGTCCCATTTCACTTCGTTGCGTGCCTCGAGCTCCTTGCGGTTCATGACGTTCATGGTCTCGAACATCTTGATTGAGTCGTCGCTGAGGTAGCTGTCGAAGATGAGCGGGCAGCTTGTCTCGCAGTCGAGTCCGCGGCGCTTGGCCTCTTCCACCCATTCGTCAGAGTATCCGTTGCCGTCGAAGCGTATGGGCTTGCATGTCTTGATGTCGTCGCGCAGGATGTCGATTATGGCGTCGGTGGTGTCCTGTCCTTTTTCGATAAGTGCGTCGACGCGGTGCTTGAAGTCTACGAGTGCCTCGGCAACGGCCGTGTTGAGGGCTATCATCGCGCTCGCGCAGTTGGCCTCGGAGCCTACGGCGCGGAACTCGAAGCGGTTACCCGTGAAGGCGAACGGGCTGGTGCGGTTGCGGTCGGTGTTGTCGATGAGCAGCTCGGGTATCTCGGGTATGTCGAGCTTCATGCCCTGCTTGCCTGTCATGTTGCGCAGGGCGTCGTTGTCGCTCTTCTCGATATGGTCGAGCAGGTCGCTCAGCTGTGTGCCGAGGAACGACGATATGATTGCCGGCGGTGCCTCGTTGGCGCCGAGACGGTGGGCGTTGGTGGCGCTCATTATCGAGGCCTTGATGAGTCCGTTGTGGCGGTAGAGGCCCATGAGTGTCTCTACGATGAAGGTTACGAAGCGCAGGTTGTCCTCAGGCGTCTTGCCGGGAGCGTGGAGAAGCACGCCCGTGTCCGTGGAGAGGCTCCAGTTGTTGTGCTTGCCCGAGCCGTTGATGCCTGCGAAGGGCTTTTCGTGCAGCAGCACGCGGAAGCCGTGCTTGCGGGCCACTTTCTTCATGAGCGACATCAGGAGCATGTTATGGTCGACGGCGAGGTTGGTCTCCTCGAATATCGGGGCTATCTCGAACTGGTTGGGGGCCACCTCGTTGTGGCGGGTCTTGCATGGTATAGACAGCTCGAGGGCCTGTATCTCGAGGTCTTTCATGAACGCCTGCACGCGGTCGGGTATGGTTCCGAAGTAGTGGTCGTCCATCTGCTGGTTCTTCGCCGAGTCGTGTCCCATGAGGGTGCGTCCTGTGAGCATGAGGTCGGGACGTGCCGAGTAGAGTCCTTCGTCAACGAGGAAGTACTCCTGTTCCCATCCGAGGTTGCAGGTCACTTTCTTCACGTTGGGGTCGAAATAGTGGCATACGTCCGTTGCGGCCATGTTGACGGCGTGCAGGGCGCGCAGCAGTGGCGCCTTGTAGTCGAGCGCCTCGCCGGTGTAGGATATGAATATTGTGGGGATACAGAGCGTGTCGTCCATGATGAACACGGGCGATGTGGGGTCCCACGCGGAGTATCCTCGGGCTTCGAATGTGTTGCGTATTCCGCCGCTGGGGAACGAGCTGGCGTCGGGTTCCTGCTGAACGAGCAGCTTGCCCGAGAACTCCTCAATCATTCCGCCCTTGCCGTCGTGCTCGATGAAGGCGTCGTGCTTCTCGGCGGTGCCCTCGGTCAGTGGCTGGAACCAGTGCGTGTAGTGTGTCACGCCGTTCTCCTCGGCCCACTGCTTCATGCCCGCTGCCACGGCGTCGGCTATGGAGCGGTCGAGTCGGGTGCCGTTGTCGATTACGTCGATGAGCTTCTCGTAAACCGACGGCGGCAGGTATTTGTACATCTTTGCGCGGTTGAACACGTTTTTGCCGAAGTACTCCGACGGGCGCTCAACGGGCGCGATAACTTCCAAAGGCTTCTTCTTGAATGCCTCTTCAACAACCTGAAATCTTAAGTTTGTCATCTTGTGAGGGTTTTATTATTTGTATGTTCCTTTCTTTTTATGGATGTCCGCATTCAACCAACATCTCTACAGTTGGCTGTGTACGGATGGTCATGTTTCCTTACTGTCGGCCCCGCCTATTGCCAAAGTTGGCGTTTCGGGCTGCCGTTCGCGGCCTTTCACGTGCCGGAAGACGGCCTTTTGTCTGCCGCCAGGCGGCTAATCCGTTGCAAAGATAAGGTTTAATTTCATTTTATTTGTAATTTGACGGAATAATTATGCATTTTGTTACGGTCGTAGCGTGAATCCGCACACCAGGTAAGCTTTTTCCGTGCTCGGGTTGGCCGTTACGCCGGCGAAGAGCGGTATGCTGAAACTCTTTGTTATCCTGATGTCCTTGCTTGCCCTTACCGACACGTTGGTGACGGCGAATCCGCCCGCGTCGGCATAGAAGCTCGTGGCGTAGGGTACGGCGCCGACGGTGGCTGTCCAGTCGCACCCGGCAAGGCTGAACGGGGCGCTGACCTCGAAGTATGACGAGTAGGCGCGGTCGCCGTCGCTGTTGGTGCCGTCGTTGCCGGCGAAGTTGGTGTACCACTGCACGGCCACGGGGCCGAAGTCGTAGCCTATGTTGGCCTCGAACACGTGCGACGTCTCGTGGGCGGCGTAGCTGAAGTAGCGGTCGTTGGGCGAGTTGAACCAGTAGTCGGTAATGCCGATGTTGAATCCTCCCGTGCTGTATCCGAGCGTCAGGTCGAACTCCTTGGTGTCGTCATTGTCGGAGAGGCCTACGTTTCCCCACGCCGTGAGCGAGAATCCCTTGTACGCCACGCCGAGGGTGGGTTGCAGGCTGACGTCGCCCAGGTCCTGGCCACGCCAGATGTAGCTGCTCACGAAGTCGGCCTGTACGGTGGCCTCTACCTTGTCTTGTGCCATGACGGAAGCCATGGGGGTTGTTAACGCTACTGCTAACACTGCACTTTTTCTCAAGATTTTCATAACTTTTCCTCCTTTTATTAATTAATAATAAGCCTAATGGGCCGGATAAGGCTGATAAGCCAAATATGCCGGGTAAGCCAAATATGCCGGGTAAGCCAAATATGCCGGGTAAGCCAAATATGCCAAATAGGCCCAATAAGCCTGATAGGCATATTTTCTTAACTCTTAATTCTTAACTCTTAATTTATTTCATCATCCATTCGCTTATGCGGCGCAGGGCCTCGCGGCAGTCGTCGCGGTCGCCGAAGGATGTCAGTCGCACGAAGCCTTCGCCGCTTGGTCCGAAGCCTACGCCGGGGGTGCATACCACCTGGGCGCCGTAGAGCATCTGCTCAAAGAACTTCCAGCTGGGCGTGTCGTTCGGGGTCTTAACCCACAGATAGGGGGCGTTCTCTCCGCCGTAGACCTTCAGCCCGAGCTTCTGCAAAGTCTCGCGCATCAGTCGGGCGTTGCCCATGTAGTAGTCGATGGTGGCCTTCACCTGCTCCTTTCCCTCGGGGGTGTATATCGCCTCGGCGGCGCGCTGGCTGATGTAGCTCGTGCCGTTGAACTTGGTGCACTGGCGGCGGTCCCACATGGGGTTGAGCGGGTAACGCTCGCTGCCGTCCATGCTGGCGGCGGTCAATTCCTTTGGCACTACCGTGTAGCCGCACCTCACTCCGGTGAAGCCTGCCGTCTTTGAGTAGCTGTGGAATTCGATGGCCACCTTCCTTGCGCCCTTGATTTCGTAGATGGAGTGGGGGATGTCGGGATCCTGGATGTACGCCTCGTAAGCCGCGTCGTAGAAGATGAGCGTGTCGTTCTTCAGCGCGTAGTTGACCCACTTGCGCAGTTCGTCGCGGCTGATTACCGTGCCCGTGGGGTTGTTGGGGTAGCACAGGTAGATTATGTCGACACGGTGGTCGGGTATCTGGGGCACAAAGTTGTTCTCCTCAAGGCACGGCATGTACGTTACGTTGCTCCACTTGCCGTCCACCAGTGTGCCGGCTCGGCCGCACATCACGTTGGAGTCGATGTACACGGGATAGATAGGATCGGTCACGCCGAAGTTGTTGTCCCAGCGCACCAGCTCGCCTATGTTGCCCGTGTCGCTCTTGGCGCCGTCGTTGACGAATATCTCCGACGGGTCGATGTGTATCCCGCGCGGCAGAAAGTCGTTCTTCACTATCGCCTCGCGCAGGAACATGTAGCCCTGCTCAGGGCCGTAGCCGTGGAATCCCTCCTTGGTGGCCATGTCGTCCACGGCCTTGTGCATGGCCTCGATCACCGCCGGGCAGAGCGGCTGGGTTACGTCGCCGATACCGAGGCTGATGACGTTACTCTTCGGGTGTGACACCTTGAAGGCGTTTACCTTCTTGGCGATGTCGGCGAAGAGATAATTCTTTGTCAGTTTCAGATAATGCTCGTTGATTAATGCCATAGTGCTAAGTCTTTTATTGTTGTTAAGTTTTTTGGCTATTGGGCTAATTGGCTAATCAGGCTAATTGGGCCTAATGAGCCAGATGGGCCTGATAAGCTGAATAGGCCTGATTATCCTAATGGGCCTGATATTGAGTCATTTTTTCTTAATTCTTCATTCTTAACTCTTAATTGTCTAAGTTTATTTCTCCTTCAAACACGAACTCGGCCGGGCCTGCCATCATGACGTGGTTGTCGGCCTCCTGCCATGTTATGTCGAGCGTTCCGCCGTCCATCGCGATGCGGCTTGAGCGTCCGGAGCGTCCGGTCAGCGCTGCCGCGACGGCTGTCGCGCAGGCTCCAGTGCCGCATGCCATGGTTATTCCGCTGCCGCGCTCCCACACACGGGTGCGTATTGTACCGTCTGCCATGGGCTGGGCGAACTCGATGTTGCATCTTGAGGGAAACGCCGCGTGGCGCTCCAGTATGCTGCCGTAGCGGGCTATGTCGAGCGTGGCGATGTCGTTGACGAAAGTGACGAAGTGCGGATTGCCCATCGAGACGAACGTTCCACCGAAGAGCCTGCCGTCGGCAAGCAGCGTGCCGTCGTTTCCGTCGCTGCAACCCGGGGCATACTGCGCCGGCACGTCAAATGCCGGGCATAGCATGTCCACGGTCACTCTCTCAACTTTTCCATCATTTATGTACAGCTTCAGCGTCTTTATCCCTGACAGGGTTTCGAGGCGTATTACGCTTTTGTCCGTCATGCCTTTCTCGTAAAGGTACTTGCCTATGCAGCGCGACGCGTTGCCGCACATCATGGCTTCCGAGCCGTCGGCGTTGAAGATACGCATCGAATAGTCGGCCTCCGGCGAGCTTGCGGCGCCGATGAGCACCAGCCCGTCGCTGCCTATGCCCTTGTGGCGGTCGCTCCATCTTACGGAGACGGCCGCCGGATCAGGAATATTATATATTAAGGTGTTCACGTAGATGTAGTCGTTGCCTGCGCCGTGCATCTTCGTAAACTTTATAATACGCTGTGTCATTTTGTTCGGCTTTTATCTTGTTATATATCCTTTTGTCTTTATTTGTCTGCAAATTTACAACATTTTGTTTTACAATGAAATATTATCGGGCCAATAATACAAGTATTTAACTTTATTACTTACTATATTTTACGTGAGCGGGCGGTAAACTTTCAGATTAAAATAAAACGTAAGCTAAAAACGAATAAAGTGTAATTTTGGAAGTGTTTAAACAATATTTGTTGCTTAAATTTACGCAATCGCTCGTTTATATAACAATCTGCTTGATATCGTGGACTGATAATTGCAGATTGAAATGAAAACAGTCTAAAATGTAGCAAAATTATAAATAACCGTCGTTTTATTGTTGCATAATGTATTAAAAATATTGTTTTAAATAACAAAAAGCTGTAATTTTGCGGAAAAATATTTCTTATTGATAATACATTTATTATTTATATAACAAAAAGAGAGAAAGTTATGAAGAAGATTGAAGCAATTATCCGTAAGTCAAGGTTTGAGGACGTGAAGAAGGCTTTGCTCGAGGCCGACATCGAATGGTTCTCTTATTATGACGTGCGCGGCAACGGAAAGGCGCGGCAGGGGCGCATATACCGCGGCATTGTTTACGACACAAGCTCGATAGAGCGTACCCTTGTGTCGCTCGTGGTGAGGGAGAAGAACGTCGAGAAGGCGGTCAACGCTATACTGAAGGCCGCCAGTACCGGCGAGATAGGCGACGGGCGCATATTCATAATTCCCGTCCAGGACGCCGTGCGCATACGCACCGGCGAGCGCGGCGACATAGCCCTTTACAATGCAGAACAGGAGGAATAATGGTGAAAAAGTGAAAAGGTAAAAAGGTGAAAAAGTAAAAAAACATAAAATATTTAAGGTTATGAGAAAGCATTTAATGAGATATCTTGCGGGTCGTAGGGCGGCCGTCACGGCGCTTACGGCATTGTTGTCAACCACGGCGGCGCTGGCCGGTACAGCCGAGCCTGTGCTCGACAGCGGCAACACGGCGTGGATGATAGTTGCCACGGTGCTGGTGCTTCTTATGTCAATCCCGGGCATAGCGCTGTTTTACGGTGGACTGGTGAGGCAGAAGAACGTGCTCAGCGTGCTCATGCAGACCATGCTCATCGTCGGGGTGGTCAGCATACTCTGGGTGGCGATAGGTTATACGTGGGCCTTCGGCACGGGCTTCAAGGACTCTGGCAGCCCGCTGTTCGCCGTGATGGGCGGATTTGACAAGGCGTTCCTGAGCGGCATAACCACGTCGACGCTCACTACTGGCAACATACCCGAGCTTACGTTCGTAATGTTCCAGTGCATGTTCGCGCTCATCACGCCGGCGCTGATTCTCGGCGCGTTTGCCGAGCGCATCAAGTTCAGCGGCTACATGGTGTTCATCATCCTGTGGACGGTGATAGCCTACTTCCCGATGGCCCACTGGGTATGGGGCGGCGGATTCCTGCAGGAGATGGGAGCCATCGACTTCGCCGGCGGCACCGTAGTGCACATCAACGCCGGAATATCGGCGCTCGTCATGGCGCTGATGATAGGCAAGAGGGAGGACTACCGCGTGGGACATCCCATCACGCCGCACAACATCACGTTCGTGTTCATGGGCATGTCGTTCCTCTGGCTCGGATGGTTCGGCTTCAACGCCGGCAGCGGACTGGCTGCTGACGGTATCGCCGCCAACGCGTTCCTCGTGACGCATATCGCCACGGCAACGGCTGCAGTGGTATGGATGGCCATCGACTGGCTGTGCAACAAGAAGCCCACTACCGTAGGAGCATGCACGGGCGCCGTGGCCGGACTGGTGGCCATCACTCCCGCCGCCGGCTCTACCGACCTGCTCGGCGCGTTCATAATAGGCTTGGTGACGCCCATCGTATGCTTCTTCATGGTAGCGGTGGTGAAGCCGAAATACAAGTATGACGACGCCCTCGACGCTTTCGGCGTTCACGGTATCGGCGGTATCGTGGGTTCTATCCTTACGGGAGTGTTCGCTACGCAGGCCGTTACGGGCGAGGGCGGCGTTGAGGGTGCGCTCTACGGCGACTGGCACCAGCTGGGCGTACAGCTCGTGGCAACGCTCGTGTCGGTAGTGTTCAGCGCCGTGGTGACCTTCATACTTTACAAAATCGTCGACAAGACGATAGGCATCCGCGTTGACAAGCGCGTTGAGGAGGAAGGACTCGACATTTACGAGCACGGAGAGAGCGCATATAATTAGAATTAAGAGTTAAGAATTAAGAGTTAAGAAAAATAGCTTTGCTGATTAACATCGAGGCATATTTTCTTAATTCTTAATTCTTAATTCTTAACTCTTAATTCTTAACTCTTAATTCTTAACTCTTAATTCTTAACTCTTAATTCTTAACTCTTAAT
>NZ_JACJJG010000045.1 GCF_016899855.1 Marseilla massiliensis | reverse complement strand
CTCGAAAAATATGGAATAGACCCGATTAAATGGTAGTTTTTTAATTCATAATGCACAATTCATAATTCATAGTTGGGCAGCTTGAGTAATTCCGTTACCGGTTGCTCACCTCAATTATCATGTATTGTGAATTAAGAATTACGCATTGTGAAATAAGAATTACCCACCTACCCAATTATGAATCATGAATCGTGAATTATGAATTATAATCTCCCTTTGCTTCAGGTTGGCGACGTACTGCTTTCGCCGGACATAATAACAGAACGTTTTTGTTGCGACCTCGTTTCGTGTAAGGGCGCGTGTTGCGTTGAAGGAGACGCAGGAGCACCTGTTACGCTCGATGAAATCGGCAAAATTGAAGATTCGCTTGATACCGTATGGCTCGACATGCCGGCACGGGCGCAGGCCGTGGTCGACCGTCAGGGGGTGGCGTATAGCGACCTCGAGGGCGAACTCGTGACAAGCATAGTCGACGGGCGCGACTGCGTGTTCACGTGCCACGAGGACGGCATATGCCTCTGCCTGTTGGAGAAAGCCTATCGTGCCGGACGGTCGGAGTTCTGCAAACCTATCAGCTGCGCTCTCTATCCTATACGCGAGAAGCGCCTTGCCAACGGCCTTGTCGGCCTTAACTACCATCGCTGGAGCGTATGCGGGGCGGCACGGCGCAAGGGTGCTGAGCTCAACCTGCGCGTGTACGAGTTCTTGAAAGAGCCGCTTATACGACGCTTCGGCAGCGCCTGGTACGACGAACTGACCGCAACCGTGGCCGAATTGCGCAAGGGCGGGTATATCGAATAACGACGTTTGTTCGCCGTGTAAAGTATAGCGCCCGAACGAAAGGTGTCCTTTCGCCTTACGAAAGGCCGTCAACAGCAAGCTAAAAAGCCGTGTTTTGCACTGCAAAACACGGCTTTTCGCATAATTGCTGATAATCAATGCATTACCTTCTCACCTTCTCATCTTCTCACTTTCTCACCCTTTCACTTTTTCACCCTTTCACCTTTTAATGAATTTCTTGCCGTCACGTATGTACAGACCCTTGCCCAGCTTTGTTTCGTCGGTGCCGAGATAGCGTCCGTCAACGCTGTATATGCGGCGGTCGGCGGATTCGTCAGGATCAACAATGACATTGTCGATACCCGTCGGCCCGTCAACGGAGAAGTTGAATGATATCGTGCCGTCGGTGTTTCGTGTTATCGCAGTTACAGACTTGTTCATGTTGTACGAGCCGTCTGTGTTCATATTGTACACTGTGGCAGCAGGGTTAGACGTTGCGGTAAGAGCGTTCCTCGCTCCGTATGGCCACACGTCGCCGCGTGCGAAGTTCATAAGCGAGCTGGCGTCGGCTTGTATTATGCCGCAGCGTTCGTGCGGGTTGGGGAACATATAGCCGAACCGCCGCTGGCCGCCTGAGCTGTTTACGACGTTAGCATCCCACGCCAGTTGGTCGTAGTCGACGTGCAGGATTAGCATGCCCGAGTTGGGTAGGAACTCGTCCCAGCCCTCCTGTTGGCGGTTCTCCAGCAGGTAGTATTCGTCACTGTTGCCGTCGTTGTATATTATGTAGGCCTCGCCCGTGCCGTCGCCGCTGCCCAATGCGGGCATTGAGGCTACGCTGAGGTCGGCGTTCAGCTCGGTGGGCGTAAGCCATCCGCAGGCCATGCGTTCGTAGCTCGTCATACCGGCGGGTGTCATGCTGTTGTCATTATACGAGCCGGAGGCCATTATGCTCCAATCGCCAAGCCCGTAATCGCCGCTGTAATATGAGTCGTACATGTCAGGCAGTCCGAGACAATGGGAGAACTCATGGCATAAAGTACCGATACCGTCAAGTCCGCCGTAGCCGTTCAGTTCGCAGCCGCAGGCGTAAGTGTCGATACCCTTGCCGTCAATCATGGTAGGGTTGTAGTAATATTGATAGCCTAACGCTCCGCTTACGGCATACTCATGGGGCCATATTGTCTCCACGGCGGCCTGGTTGGAAGCCTCGCCGTAACCGGCGTAGAGGATGTACACTTGGTCAACCCAGCCGTCGTCGTCCCAGTCATACTGGGTGAAATCGAGGTCAAACTGCTCGTCGGCCGCCGTGCATGCGTCTAATACCATCTGGCCTACGTTCTCCACGTCCCAGCTCTCTCCGCTGTCGTTGTTGCCGTAGTAGGCGCAGTTCTCGGGCAGCTCTATCGGTCCGGCCACGTCGAACGTAAGGTCGAACTTACCGTAGCTCTGCGCCAGAAAGTAGTCGTGTATCGAGCCGTTGAAGCCCATCTCGCTGAAACCCGCCTCGTTGGCAATGCGCTCGTATAGTCCACGGGTGTGGGCAGCGTCGAACTTCACGTCGGTAAACTCCGCAAGTATTATGAGCGCGCGCCGTTCGCCGATATATGCCGAGCCCTGCGTGGCGGCTCCTGCCGCCCGGCGTGCGGCGGTAGTGCGTGCCGTGCGATGCTTGCTGACGGCCTGCCGCTTCTGCGCTGCGCGTGAGGCTATCGCCTTGATGTCGGCCACCTCGTAGACGCCTTTGCGTGCGCTCTCAACGAAGCGCCGGCCGTCCTCGGCCTGCCAGAAGCTGCCGAACTCGTCTCCGCGCAGCTCGACGCGTACTTCCGAACCGTCGGCAAGTGTTACCGTGCGCCACTGCCCCCGCTTAGCCGGTACGGCAAACGTAACGGCGCATGCCGCGAGCAAAACCGGCAAAAACAAGAATCGTTTAATATCTTTCATAATGCAAAATTTAATAATGTGAAATTTCAAAAGTAACTAAATAGACTAAGGTTTAACTGCCAGGCTTCTCACTTGTGATGACAAACGTCTTGTTGCTTAACCATGGTGTATATTGTGCATGGTTGTTCGTTTAACGCAAAAGGCCCCGGCATGGCAAAGAGCCAGGCCGAGACCGATAAATGTTAATAGCCAGTGTTACGGTAAGTCATCACTTCCTTATGAACTTCCTGCCGTTCTGGATAAGTATGCCCTTGGCGTCCTTAGACACGCGCTGGCCTTCGAGGTTGTAGACAGGAGCGTTCGGGTCGAACTCCTTGTTGCTGTTACCCGTCGTTATATTGGTTATGCCTGAAGGTATATTCACGTCGTCAAGTGTAGCCGTACCCTGCAGGAGGATAATCGGAGTAGCCGAAGTTACGCCACGGCCAACGATGTTGACTACTGCCCAGCGGCCTTCGCCTGAAGGACAAGCGGTAGCAGAGAAAGTTATGAAGTTATAGCCAAGTTCAATCCAGCTGGTATTGTCAACGGCGTAAGAGGTAATCCAGTCGCCGCTACCGTCGCTTGAAGAAGCTACTTCATAATAATAATTTTCGTTCTGGTTATCATCGTACCAGTCTGCGCCTGTCATTACATAAGCAGCCGGCTCTCCAGCCTCGTTGTCCATATAACAACTTGTTCCGTCGTCAGTAATGCGCAATACATTGCAGTTCTCGATGTCAACCGTTGCCGTTTGTGTGTCGTCCGTGTAATATGACAATACTGAGCTTACGTCAACATAGTCGAAGATTCCTGTGAAAGTCATGGGAAGGGCCAAATTAGCTGAGGTATAACTAAGTGCATACACCTCATCCCCATCTGATAATAAGACATCAGCATCTTCGAGAGGATCTTCTTCTGCGCATTGGAATCCACAGAGACCTAAATTAACGTCAGGATTGTCAAATCCGGTTATTTCGACATTGAATGCCTCATCTATTACAAACGGATTTGCCACCAACGTTCCTGAAAGCGGGTCTTCAACTTTATTCGTAAAAACGATATTCCATTGATAAGCCAAACCGTAATAGTCGTCGGATTCAGGATCGCCCTCTTGTGTAAGGTCTTCTGCTCCGGCTGTGAGTACGGCTATTTCCTCGCCTGCGTCGTTGGTAATTCTCATTGTTAGGGTAGCGCCGTTCTTAAGCGGGGTGTCGTCGCCGTTGTTGGATACCGCACTGAGATAAATATCCTCAACATACAATGGTGATATTGGTTTTTCGTAATGTTGCCTTACGCCAATACTGGTAAGTGCTCCTAATTCAGAATCGTTATAAGTTCCAGCCCCATAGAGATAATGAGACGATAATATACCCCACCCATTCAGAGGCCTGCCGACATGGCTGTCGGTGTATGTCAACGGGGTTATTTCGTAACTGGTGGAAATTTGTCCCATGTACGTAGAACCATACCTGTTGGGAAGTTTGTATGAATCGCTGCCATTCACCAATACAGGCTCAGGTAAGTAATAGCCGCCCTGTATACCGCCTTCTATTATAAGGTTGTTGTCGGCATCTGCCATGTCGTCGGCAGATACTAAGCCGGTTTGTGCGTTAAGATACCAGTTACCGCTTCTGTCGGCGTTCATGTTTGTAAATTGCATATCCGTGTATGCAGGTGCAACAAGCCCTACATTATAGTATCCCATTCCTTCCTTGTCGAAGCCGCGGTACATTGTGCCTGCAGGACGTGTATAATAATTACCCGTAGTTGCCGACTTTTTCGGCGCATCCTTAGATTTCAACGTCATTACTTGCGACGTTGCCTTCGTCTGTCTTACCTTTTGCATCGTTCCTACGTCGATGCGCTCCGTTGTCTGGGCGAAGCATAAAGCTGAGGCCAGAACGGCTGTCAGAGTAAAAAATGTTCTTTTCATAATCGTAAAATTTTAGTTAATTAAACATTGGAACAAACCAACTGTTGTCTCCTTTCGAGAGCCTTATGTTTGTAAGGTTAAACTTTGTCGTGCCCGCCGTAATGTCATATTCGCCATTGAATGCGTTGAACAAGTCTGTTATTGCCGGAATGGCTGCAAGCACGTTAGCTCCGGAATTATCCACGGGGCCTGTGTATGAAAGAGTTGCTCCGCTTTCGGTTTGCGTAAAATCAAAATTGTAGGCGATATTTACCGCACCGCCTCTCTGTGGGCGATAATTCAGGATGCATTGCAACTGTCCGTCCTGCATGCTCCATGTTAAGTAATTAAAAGTATAGCGTACAGCGCTGAATCCTGTTCTTACAGCGTCGTATAGCGCCAAAAAGTCATCTGACATGTCACAATTTCTATTCAACTGCCATGTGTTTCCGTCTTCCATCGCCTGTGTGAAGAACGTTGCAGGGTTCTCGCCTGCTACGGTAAACTCTGGGTTCTCTACTCCCGTGAATATATCGTTTTCCTCGTCGTAGACGAATTCCTGAGCCTCGGTACCGTCGGGAGCGTTCATCGCGTCGCGGAAACGCAGGTAGTACCTGTCGTTATGCTTGGTTATGAGGAAGGGATGGTAACTCTCCTGCTGTATCGGGTCGCCGCCGTAGGGGTAGATGTTTGGTATGCCGCTGCTGGCGTTTGCCATGCTCATCACGCTATCGCCAAGCGTCACTACGCACATGTTGGGTGCTGTGGATGGGAACATCGTGTTGGTAAAGGTTTGTACGTCAGAGAGGTATGCCTGGTAGTCGGTGCCGTCCTCAAGGCGTGTGAAGCGTATGTATGTGCCTCGCTTCTTGCCTTTGAACATACCGTACTCCGCATTGTCGTCAAGATTGATTACCACGAATTCATAGTCGCCTTCGGCTCCTCGGCCAAGCTCTGTGCCGGGCAATGATACCTGGCCGGGGTCGCAGAAGGCGTGGATGCAGTCGTTATACGTGTTGAAAGAGAGCACTGGGCCGTCGTCGGCTATTATCTCCCAGGCTGACTGGTCCTCAAGATACGTGTTGTTTGAGAACGTGTTGTTCATCGCCATGCGTACCGTTCCGTCATGGCTGAACTGCGCGAGCAATACGTAGCCAAGCGACGATACGTCGTCCGTATTGCTGTTATTGGTGGGATAGTATTCCATCACCCAGCCTGCGGGCGATGATTCAAGACGTTCTGTGTAGAGAGACTTGCTCTCCTCAAGCCTTTCCGCCGCCGACGAGCTGAAGAGGTCGTCTTCCTCTCCTGCACAGCCTGCAAAGGCCAGCGACGCGGCGCACAGCAGTGATATGGATAGTATTTTGTTCATTGCCGTATTTGTTTTTGTTATGTGTGAAAAGGGCGATGGCGCCGCCGGCCATGTTTGCCGGTAATAGATTTTTGCCTATGCTATTCCGTTAATCTACTTGCTTGTGCGGCTCCCTGTGCAGCCGGCAGCCCCACGCCCTATTTTGTTCGTTGTTTATTCGGTTGTCTGTAATGACTTATATTGGTTTACCTCGTCAAGCAGCGCCTCCATAAGCGTTTTAGTCGGGTCAGTGTCGAGCGGCGCGGTAAGCTTATTGATGTAGCGGCCGTTGGCACCGACTACATAATTGCCGTTGGCGTCGGTTACCCACTGGCGCTGCTGCACCTCACGCCTCAGGTCCTCAATGTCGATGTTGAAGTTGGTCTGCAACCACTCACGCACCATCTCGAGCTTCTGAAGTATGAGGCCGCGGCCGTCTATTCCGTCCTGCTCCAGATACACGATTTTGCCGTTAGCGTCGAGAATGGGGTGGTCGTTGGCGTCGCGCTGGATTACCTTGCGCTGTATTGTCCATTGCTGCTCGCTTATGTCTTGCCCCTCATTGGCCGATACTTTATAAAAATATCCTATCGAGTCACGGTCGCCTCCAGTAGCCACAAGCGCGTTGAAGTCTGTGGCGGCAGTGTCTATCGTCTCCCAGTCGTAACCTGCGGTATTAATGAGGGCGTTCCATGTCTTATCGTCTTTTACGATATAATTGGCCAGCACTTCTACCCAATCCTCACGTGCCTGCGACGAGGCGTAAGGCGAAACGAAGCCCTCAGCAGCAGCGAGCGAGTCGGGGGTGTTCTGCCAGTCTATCGGATTGTAAGTGCTGTTTGACAGCAGGTTGAAGTCCGTAGGCGTAGAATAGTTCTGCGCGAGGATGTGTCCGAACTCGTGGTGCATGGTCTTGAAGAACTTTTCGTTGAGGTCGTCAATGTCGTTCTCGTTGAGGTTGTTAACGTTATAAAGCGTAATCTTCAGACCTCCCTCAGCCTCGCCGAGGGTCTCGGTGCCTGACGAAGGATTGTACGACGGCGAACCGATGACGTGGATTATACGCGGGCTGTAGGTCTTGAGGAACACGTCGCCAGCGCACTTATTGTAAACGTCGTACCAGAGATACTTGGCGAGCACGGCCAGCTTGGTGCTGTTATCGTAAGTTGCCGGCACGAGGTTTACCTGCAGGTCTGAACCGATGTCCTCCATTTTGTAGACATAGCGCAAGTTGTACGGCTCGAGAAAGTTCTTCTTGACGAACGTGTCGAGCGGGAATGTAGCCAGCGACCTGTCTAACGGCAGGTCGGGAGTATTGAAGATGGACGGGCCGAAATCATCGTCAGAGCAAGACGTAATGCAGTTGCCGGCGACGAACGCAATTACGGCGGCCAGTAATATTTTAAGTTTTGATTTCATGTCTGTTTCCTCCATTTATTTGTCTGTTTTCACTCTATAATTCACGTCCTGCTTTATATCGTCATTGGCTAAGGGGCGTGAGGACTCAAGACCAGCGGCAAGTACTTCTTGCGGTACTTCGATAGCACGTCGCGGATCATCCCACGTAAGTGTTTCAACAACCGCCGGGTTGCCGATAGAATGAGAGTATTCTATGCCGAAGCGCTTAAGGTCAAAGAAGCGCAAACCGTCGAACACGGTCTCGAAACGGCGCATGTCGTTGATGCAGTTCATGTAGGGAACGACATTTGCGGGTACGATAAAATCAGGGCTCATGCGCTGGGTAAAGTCCCAATTCTCGAAGCAGTTGGGGTTGTTCGTATTTGAGTAATACGACAGGATAAGGCTTTCGGTCAGGGGAACGAGCGCGCCCTGAGCCTCAAACCTCTGCTTGTCGGCGGCGGTGAAGGTCTGTCTGCTGTCGTCGAAAGCTATAAGGTCGGCGACAGCTCCGGGTATGTCTTGCCTGTCTTGCGACAGCAACTTAGCCTCGGCACGCTCGAGAAGCAGCTCCGTCGCGGTAAACTCACGGCGTATGACGTGGGGGTAACCAACGCCGGCTACTTTGTCGGTGTACTCGAAGCGCTCGGCTATCTTGGCCGACTCGTATCCGTAATCCTGTTCGCCTGAATAGAAAGTCATGCCCGATACGTAACCGCAAGGTATGACATACCACCGCCAGTTAGGCCCGGTGCGGTAATATGTGCTGCGCAGGGCGTCGCCGTTGTGGGTATAACGGTAACCGAGGAAACGACGCCACATAACCGAGTTAGTCGCTATAAGCATAAGGTTGTTTGCCGCATTTGGACTTTGCCATACGTTGGCGTAGTCGTCTGAATAGGTGCAACCGTCAAATCCGTCGTACTTCATCAGCATGTTGGGAAGGTTGCCCGTACCTACTCCGAGCACTGCGTCGGCATGCTCGATAACCTTGTCATAGTCGCGCGTAAACAGATAGAAGCGTGCTGCGAAAGCGTGGGCGGCGTTAACGTTGAAGTGCCACTTCGGCTTAGAGTAGTTAATGTCGCTGATGTCGGCAAGGCCAGCCTCGAGGTCTACCCGGATACTGTCGTACACGTCGGCCACGTTGCCGCGGTCGTAGTGCGGATGTACGGTGTTCTCAACCGTCGTGATGTAGGGCACGCCAATGTCCTGCTTGCTCAGCTCAGGATTCTTGTATGCCTGGCAGAACACGTTTACGAGTATAAAATGATGATATGCACGGATGAGCAGGGCCTCGGCGCGCGCGGCACGCAGGCTTTGCGTCCACTCGCCGCCGTTCTTGGCCACAATCTCGTCTATTGACTGCAACGCGTGGTTGGCGGTGGCTATGGCGTTATAACATCCTTGCCATACTAACGAGGGCGAATCAGTACTAGTGGACGACTGTACCGGCTCGAAAGCGAATACCTCGTTGTCCATACGCTCGTAAGGGGCAAGATTGTAATAAACCGAGGACACTTTAGAGTCGGGGTCGGCCGGACGGTGAGGTGAATTATTATCGATTATATTGTCACTTGAAAGCTCGCACAGGTATCCGTAATTAGCGTTGGAATATCCGCTGCTAAGCAACTCCACGACCTTCTTCTCCGTGTCTATGTCCACACGCTCGTCGGGGTTTTGGTCAAGGAAGTCGTTGCAAGAGGATAGCGCCAAGACTGCCACTCCGAGCGAAAGTGCCTTATATATAAATGGTTTCATTATATAGTTTCCTTTTATTCGTTAGTTGATTAAATTCCGAGTCTTATGGTAAACGTGAATTGCCTTGACAAAGGAGTGGCTACACCACCTGAATTGACGAACTCAGGGTCTTGGCCGTTCAGCTTGTCGTCGGCATAGAGCAAGAACAGATTGGTGGCGTCGAGCTTCAGCGAAGCCGTGTTGAGTCCTATCTTGCTGAGGAACTTGCGAGGCAGGTCATACGTAAGCGATATGTCCTTAAGGCGGATGAAGCCGCCGTCAGCCACGCGTGCCGTTGAGTAGTTGTAGGCGTTATATGCGTAAGACAGCTGGCTGTCCTCCTGATACTGGCGTACAGAGGCTATCGTCGGGATGTTGGTTATCAGCTCGTCGCCCGACTGCACCCAACGGTTCTTGAACTCCTTAGGCATGGCCGTCATGTCCGAATAGCCTGCCGCGAACACCGGGTCGAGACGAATCTTGTTGCCGAACGAATAAGTGATAAATATGTTCAGTCGCCAGTTCTTGTACGTAAGGGTGTTGTTGAATCCTCCGGTGATGGTAGGCTCGGTCGGGCCTTCGTACTTCAGGTAGTCGATGTTCTCGTACTCCTGGAAGTTGATGTCAGACGTGGTTATCTCGCCCTTCTCGTTGATGAACTGCGGCAGACCCTGGTCGTTAAGGCCTACGAACGGTATGGAGAACAGAGCCGACACGGGGTAGCCCTTGCGGAAGTGGCCAGACGACTCAGAGCTTGACGTTGACGCGCCGGATACGAGGTCGATTACGTTCGAGCGTGAGTCGAGCTCGGTAATCTCGTTGGCGGCGTAAGAGAACGTAAGGTCAGTGATCCAGTTGAAGTTCTTGGTCTGGATGTTACGCGTTGAGAGCGTGGCCTCTACACCGTGCGACTTCATCGTGGCTACGTTGGCATATTTCTGTATCAGTCCGCCTACGCCTTCGGTCTCGATTATTCCGATAAGGTCGTAGTTGTTACGCCAGTAAATATCGAAGTTGAGGTTGATGCGGTTGTTGAGGAATCCGGCGTCAAGACCGAAATTCAGCTCGTGCTTCTTCTCGTACGTAAGTTCGCTGTTGGCCAGGTCGTAAAGCTGTATTCCAGTCTCTATCTGGTCTCCCTGCGGACGCCAGATGTTTGACGAGAGGAACACGGGCAGCGCGTTGGTTACCCACGACGGACCACGGTCGGCCGTAAGCGAGTAAGAGGCGCGCAGGGTAAGGTGAGACAGTGCGCCGTTGGTCTTTTCCATCCATTTCTTGAAGAAAGTCTCCTCATGCGCGTTCCAGGCGCCCGATACGTTCCATGTAGGCAGCCAGCGGGCGCTGCGGCTCTTGCCTAACTTGTTGGTGCCCTCATAACGGCCGGTAAGGTTGATTGTGTATCGGCCTTTGTAAGAATAGCTGCCGCTGAGGAAGTAAGCCAGGTTTCGCGTCCACGTCTTGGCGAACGAACTGAGCACGGTGCCTTCCTCCTTAGCCTGCTTGTAGAACTCAGGGGTGATGTTTACGATTCTGCCGTTATCAAAGTCAACGCCGTAGTCTGAGTGCATAGACTGGTCGCGGTCGGTCTTGTTCAGCTCCATACCTCCAAAGAGGTTCATGATGTGAGTGTCGTTCCATATCTTGTTGTACTGCACCGTTCCGCGGAAGTCAAGCTGCTTCACCATGTAGTCGTTGCGGATGTATATACCGCCGGTAGGCATGACCGAGATAGGCAGCGAGTTGGGGTTGTCAGGGTCCTGGTACAGGAACGGGTTGCTGTACATAATGTTCGGGTCGTCCACTCCGGCGCGGTAAGCCTCTGCCTGGTTAGAAGTGTTGAGGATAGAGTGCTCCTGCGACGTCTTCTGCGTGCGGTAAGCGCCGAGCAGGTGAATCTCGAGTCCCGTGACGGGTTTCCACGACAGCTCGCCCTGGAATTTCATGTCGGCAATCGACAGGTCGATGTAGTTGTTGTCAAGCTCGTGGAAGATGTTGAACGGGGCGTAGTTACGAGTGTACGTCTCGTTAGGGTCGAGGGCGCGCGACGTGTTCATCGCGTAGCTGAACGGGTTGATGTCGAAGTCGCGGTTTACCGCACCGGTAACGATGTCGGTGCTGCGGCTGAGAGTACCCGGCGCCTGCTGGTCACGATAAGAGGCGTTGGTAAGGATAGACACAGACAGGTTCTTAGAGAGGTTGAACGATGCATTGGTAGTGGCCGTGTAACGTTCCACCTTGCTGTCCTTAGTCCATCCCGGGTCGTTCATCGCCGAAACCGAGGCGTACAGGCTCGCTTTCTCCGAACCGGTGGATATGCTTACTGAGTGGTTCTGCACGATATTGTTGTTGAACAGAAGGTCAAACCAGTCAGTGTTCCTGAACTCGGCCGTCCTCAGGTAACCGTCCATGGCCGCCTGCGTATAAGGCAGTCCGAACTTGCCGTTAGTGGCGTCATACTGAGCTATGAGGTTATACATCTTGCCGTAGATTCCTGACGACGAGCTGTTGGCAAGCGTAGAGAACTCAAGCCAGCCCTTTTCCTCCATCTCCTTATAGATACCCATCTGCTCCTGCGAGTTGCTGATGTTGTACTGGTCGTACGTAGGCTTCAGACGGTAAGTAAACTCTCCGGTATAGTTTACCGTGCTGCGTCCGGCCTTACCGCGCTTGGTCGTAACGACAACGACGCCGGCCATCGCGCGCGCACCATATATAGAAGTAGCCGAACCGTCCTTAAGCACCTGGAAACTCTCTATGTCGTCGGCGCTCAGTCCGGCTATCGCGTTGGATATAAGCGTAACGGCGTCACCCGAAGACAGGTCGTCGGCGCTGACGTCAACTGCGTCCTCCTGTATAACTCCGTCGATAACCCACAAGGGCTTCGAGCTACCGTAAATAGACGTAGCGCCGCGCACGCGGATTTTAGGCGCAGTACCGAACGTTCCGGACACATTCTGCACGGATACACCGGCAACGCGTCCCTCCAGAGCACGGCTGACGTCGGCAACACCGTCAAGCTTGGCCTTATCCGCATCAATCTTTGATGTAGCTCCGGTAAACAACCTCTTGTCCATCTTCTGCATACCGGTTACAACCACTTCACCCAAGGCGTGGCTGGAAGGCGACATCGTTACTTTCATTCCGCTTTCAGCCTTCGTTTCCACTTTCTCATAACCCACATAGGTAATGACCAAAGTGCTTCCAGGCGATGTGTTTATCGAAAACTTACCGTCAACATCGGTTACGGCTCCCGTCTTTGTTCCTTTGACAAAAACCGATGCACCTATGACTGGCTCTCCGATCTCATCGACTACAATGCCGTTAACCTTGCTTCCGCCTTGGGCAAAGGCTATACCTGCGGATAATACGGCACAGAATAGTGTCAGAAATAATTTCTTAATCATACTCTTTACTCTCTCTAATTAAATAATTTAAGGATAATTTTCACCGCTTTTTCCCCATTGGACGCACTGCCCTGGCGTGTCCGTTCATGCTGCTATGCCGCCATGACGCAACTCTTTTGTCGCTTCATCCACGATGAAATGCGTAAGAAATCCACAGCAAAAATTTATCATTCGATACTTTAAGGGTAAAGTGTCGTAGTGTTTATAATCAAAAAGACGTTATTACCTTATAATATAAAATGCCGTCTTTGAGGCTGCTAAAGACGGCATTTTGAAGTGCAAAAGGCGGCTTCCGACGCGTCCGAAGACCGTCTTTTCCGTAGGCGTCAGGTGCGGACGGTATGCTTATGCACCAATACCTTGTTTAAACTTATAAGTGAATTCTGTACAATATCTATATTAAATACAATCGGATAATGCCCCGTATTTGTCTGTTCTCGTGCCTAACTCATGTAACGGGTGTACCCATGACGCGCTCGTCACACCGCTATCCACTCCGTAGCCGTCACACGATACATTGTGAAGTGACAACGGAAAGTTTACGGAAGTAGGGCCTTGTCGAATCTGAACGTTAACTTAAGTAATGTTAAAAATTAAAGTTCCGCATACATAATTATGCATTAACAAATCGCTCTCATGACGGCTTTCGACCGTCTTCGGCACGCTTCAACTTGATACTTAAACGCTCTTTAAACAAACAAGTGTAAAAAATGCACCCTATAAAAGCCACAGACTGTTTTGTCGGCAATACCCCATGATTTTACGTAAAAAAACGTCCGTTTTGCTTAAATATTCATTGTTTATACAGAAACTGACTGAACAAAATGAAAGAAAAATGGCTGTCAAAGTGACACTTATAGAGGTGGATTGTGGAAATTTGACGTTGTTTTGTTAAAAAGCGGATTTAAACACATATTTTTTTCATTTTTATTTCGTTCTTATTGAAATTATCTTTAATTTTGCAAATTGTAACAAAAGTATAATTTATTTATTTAATTAGAGAGAGTATTTATGGAAAAAAGACTAACAATGATTTTGGCCTGCCTGTTCCTGTCACTGGGAATGGCACTGGCCCAAACGACAGTCACGGGCACGGTGGTGTCCCATGAGGACGGGCAGCCCATCATAGGCGCGACCGTCCGTGTAGTCGACGCCAACACCGGAGCCGTAACCGACGCCGATGGTCGCTTCTCGCTGTCTCTGCCGGCCGGACACAACAAGCTGCGCGTGTCGTACGTCGGAATGGAGACGCAGGACGTCACCGTTAAGGGCAATAGCGTCAGGGTGGTACTGCTTCCTGTGCTTACTGACCTCGACGAGGTGATGGTCGTGGCTTACGGTACTACCACCAAGTCGGCATTTACTGGTTCGGCGGCTGTAATCAAGTCTGAAGAAATCACGAAAACGGCCAATGCCAATGCGTTGTCCGCGCTTACCGGCAAGATGTCGGGTGTGCAAATCAACAACGCTTCAGGTATGCCCGGTACAGAATCATTCAATATCAAGATTCGCGGTATCAGCTCAATCAACGCCGGCAACGACCCGCTTATCATCGTCGACGGCGCGCCTTACGATGGCGACTATAACAATATAAACCCGAACGACATAGCTTCGATGACGGTATTGAAGGACGCAGCTTCTGCTGCCCTCTACGGTGCACGTGGCGCCAACGGCGTTGTCATCATCACTACTAAGAGTGCTGAGCAGGGACGTTCGTCTATTACGTTCGACGCTAAGTGGGGTTCCAACTCTAAGGGTATACCTAATTATAAGACGGTAGACAGCCCGGCGAAGTATTACGAGACATACTACCAGGCCTTGAAGAACTACGCAATGACGCCGCAGCAGAACAATCCTACGTTCCCGATGTCAGAGGCTGATGCGCACGTGTGGGCCCGCGACAACATGATAAACTCTGCAAGCTACGGCTTGGGTTACAACGTATTTACTGTTCCCGCTGGACAGTATCTTATAGGTTCTGACGGCAAGATTAACCCGAACGCCACGCTTGGCCGTGTTATCAATTACGGAGGCAACGCTTACACCCTTATGCCCGATGACTGGAAGGACGCTACTTTCCAGAACGGCCTTCGCCAGGAATATACCATAACCGCTTCGGGCGCCAATAACAAGGGCTCGTTCTACGGTTCGGCAAGCTACCTGAGCAACGACGGTATCACCATCGGTTCCAAGTATGAGCGCTTCACGGGCCGTTTGAAGGCCGACTATCAGATTAAGGATTGGTTGAAGATGGGCGGTAACTTCAGCTACGCTCATGCGACTACCGACTATCTGGGCGATGAAGGCTCAAGTTCTTCGTCTGGTAATATCTTCGCCGTAAACAACGTGGCTCCTATTTACCCGCTTTACGTGCGTGACGGCAACGGCAAGATTATGACTGACCCAAATACGGGCGGCAAGATGTACGACTGGGGTGACGGACAGATTATCGGCCTGTCGCGTCCTACGTTCAGCGGCAGTAACCCGATTAACGCTAACGAACTTCAGGAGAATAATGTTGACCGCAATTCGTTCAACGCAACAGGTTTTGCCGAGGTACGTTTCCTGAAGGACTTTAAGTTCACTTCCTTGAACACGGTAATGGTAGACGAGTTCCGCCAGACCAACACTACACAGCCTTTCTACGGCCAGTTCGCTTCAATGAACGGAGGTGTCGACAAGTACCACACGCGTACATGGAGCTACAACTACCAGCAGATACTTAACTGGCACCACGTGTTCGACAAGCACGACGTTGAGGTTATGCTTGCGCACGATTACTACCGCACACGTTACTATCTCCTCTCTGCCAGCAGGACCAACCAGTTCTCTATGTCAAATGACGAGTTGGCAGGCGCTGTTACCGACGGTGGCATGGATTCTTACCGTACCGACTATAACACTGAAGGCTGGCTCGGACGCATACAGTACAACTACGACCAAAAGTATTTTGGCTCTGTATCTTACCGTCGCGACGCTTCTTCACGCTTCGCCCCGGAGAACCGTTGGGGTAACTTCTGGTCTGTCGGCGGCGCGTGGATAATCAGCAAGGAGAGCTGGTTCAACGCTCCTTGGATTGACGAGTTGAAATTCAAGGCTTCTTATGGTGAGCAGGGTAACGACAACATCACCAATTACCTCTACACCGATACTTACACGATTGTTCCCGGTTACGGCAACATATCGGTAATACCTACATCGACGAAGGGTAACCGCGACATTACATGGGAGAAGGGCGGCAACTTCAATACAGGTTTCGAGTTCTCATTCTTCCGTGGCCGCCTTGCCGGTAGCGTAGAGTACTTCTACCGCAAGACCACAGACATGCTCGCGTTCTTTACATTGCCCGGCTCTTACGGCTACAGCGGTTACTACGACAACATCGGTAACATGAGCAACCAGGGTGTCGAGGTTGAGCTTGACGGAACTATATTCCGCACAAAGGATTTCGAATGGGGTATCAACCTTAACTTCACCGCTTACAAGAACAAGATAACATCAATGCCGGCCGAGAACAAGACTCTCGTAGTTGACGGTGTTGGCGGTTACAGTAGCGGCGAACAGTTCTACGGCGAAGGTGAGCCTCTGTATACATGGTATCTCACCAAGTACGCAGGCGTTGATCCTGAGACTGGTAACGCTCTCTTCTACAAGAACGTAACTGACGAAAACGGCAATGTTACGAGAGAAGTGACCAGCGACTACTCCAAGGCGTCACGCTATCTCTGCGGTTCTGCACTGCCTTGGGCATACGGAGGTTTCGGAACACATCTTTCTTATAAAGGTTTTGACTTCTCTATCGACTTCGCTTACCAGCTTGGCGGCAAGGTTTACGACTCTTCTTACGCAAGCTTGATGAGCATGTCGAGCGGCGGTAGCGCAATTCACGCCGACCTTCTCAACGCATGGACGACCGAAAATACCAATACAAGCGTGCCCCGTCTGGTTTACGGCGACATGAGCTTCGGCGCTGCCTGCGACCGTTGGCTTACAAGCGGCTCGTACCTCAGCCTGCAAAACCTCAACGTAGGCTACACTCTTCCGGCAAGCCTCACGAGCAAAATCGGTATAAACAAGCTGCGTGTTTACGTAACCGGCAACAACCTCTGGCTGTGGTCTAAGCGCCAGGGACTCGACCCGCGCCAAAGCATTACAGGCCAGACCAGCTCAGCTTACTACGCTCCTATCCGCACCATCTCGGGCGGTATCACCGTAACATTCTAATCATAAAGAAAGGAAACAACGACAATGAAAAAGATATTAATATACGGATTAAGCACTCTCATGCTTGCCTCGTCGGCGATGACGTTCACGGGCTGTATAGACGAGACTGAGCCCACGAGCGGCGCTACGGCCGAACAGGTGGAGCAGAACAACGCCGACAATATTCTCCAAATACTGCGCGGTTCGGCAGCATACCTGTGCCAGCCTTGGACAACAAGCTATCACTGGGGATGGGGGTACGGCGCAATAATGCGCATACGTGACCTGCAGACAGCCGACATGGCCATATATGATGGCGGACGTAACTACCACCAGTTCTGGTATTGGTACGAAAACCAGGGTATGGGACGCGAGTATGCGTACGCCCAGTTCCAGTGGGAGTACCAGATGGGAATGGTCAACATGGCCAACAAGGCCATCGCGATGGTTGACCCCGAGACTGCTGACGACGAGCTGAAGGGATACCTTGGCGCCGCGCTCGCTTTCCGCGCTATGACTTATCTCGATATGGCGCGCGAGTATGAGTTCCTCGAGAATGAGTATACGCAGCCCCAAAGCCCTGAAGGCAATCCTATCCTCAACTTGACGGTGCCTATTGTCAAGGAGACGACTACCGAGGAAGAGGCGCGCAACAACCCGCGCGCGTCGAAAGAAAACATGGCCGCTTTCATCCTCGAAGACCTCAACAATGCCGAGCAGTACATATCTAACCTGTCGCTGTCAGAGAGGAACATGCCTCATCTTGACTGCGTTTACGGCCTGAAAGCACGTCTCTACATGTGGCTCGGACAATATGCCGATGCCAAGAATTATGCCCGTAAGGCTATCGACGAGGCTGCACTCTCCGGAATTGTTCCTATGACGCGTGACGAAGCGCTCAGTACCATCACCGGCTTTAACGACATAACAAAGTGGATGTGGGGCGCACAGTACACTACGGGTAACGTAAGCAACCTGCTCTGCTGGACTGCTTTCGCTGCTAACGAGGCTGTTTACGGCTACTGCGGACCAATGGCTTACGGCAGCACGGACACTTTCTCGATGATAGACGCAAACATGTATGACCGTATAAGCGATACCGACTGGCGCAAACTTGAGTGGAAAGCACCGGCAACATCTCCCCTTAATGGCCAGAACGCATACATCGACGAAGGCGTAGGCGAAGCTCTCCAGGAACTCACTTCGTTGAAATTCCGCCCCAACAGCGGCAACATCACCGACTACACAATCGGCAACGTAAGTTCGTTCCCGTTGATGCGTGTTGAGGAAATGTACTTCATCGAGGCCGAGGCCGCAGCCCAGGACGATGACGTTTCGGGTGCAATACAGCTGCTCGAATATTTCATGAAGAACTACCGTGACGCTGATTACACCTGCCCTGTAACAGCCAAGGACGACGTGATAGAGGAAATAGTATTCCAGAAGCGTGTAGAACTTTGGGGCGAAGGACAGAGCTTCTTCGACATCAAGCGTCTTGACTACCCTGTTGTCAAGGGCTATTCAGGCAGTAACCATGGATCCCGGGCACAGAGCCAAGCAAACTCTCTCACGACAAGACCGGGTTGGATGAACTGGTGTATAGTACAGAGTGAGGAGAACGGCAACGCCGGAGTGCGCGGTTATAACAACCCAGATCCAAGCTATAGAACTACACAAGAATAATAATAGTCTTGGCTCCTAATAACAAATAAATTAATAACGAGAAACAATGAACAAGATATTAAGTTATTTCACAATGTTGCTTCTTTCGGTCATGACCCTAACCTTGGGGTCATGTACCGAGGAGTACGAATACTCTGCCGAGGCCGCTAAAGGGCAGCAGGTATATTTCAGCAACACGTTGGCCTCTACGGTTACTATCACTAATGACGGGGCGCACTTCCTTGTACCTATCAGTCGTGTAAATACCGACGAGGAACTGACCGTAAATATTACGGCCACAGACGAAAGCGGCCAGCTTACCATACCGCAATCTGTAACCTTCGAGGCAGGACAGAGCGAGGCCAACATAACAATCGACTACGATCCTAACCAAATTACGGCCGATACTTATTATGATGTGACCCTAAGCATTGCCGATGCTGATTACACAACTCCTTATGGAGAGTCTTCTTATTCATTCAGCGTAGTAATGTGGCCTCCTTACACCGTGATTGGAACAGGTACGTTTACAGACGCTTATATTGGAGTGTACAATGCTCCGGTAGAAATCAGGCAAATTGATTCAAACCCCAACCAATTCCGCATTTTGCGGCCTTATGAAGCTCTCTCCGGTACGGATGGTGCCGACTTCCTCCAGTTCACTGTGCTACATGCAGGCGATGTCCTGCCCAGTACGGGACAACCAGTCGAAGAGGACGGTTTAGTATATTTTGACGAGACATCCTTAGGATACGACATCTTCGGTGTTGGAACTCCAGCCGAGATATGGCATCCGTCACTTTTGCAGAATATGGATATCACGCACAACCGTGTACTTGCATTCCAAGACAGCGGCCTTCCCGGCGCAGTACAGCTCGCTCCGTACTATTTCGCATATCAGAGCGGTTCAAGTGTTTATGGAAACAGCCAGGCTACCAATGACGGCATAATCACCATTACCTTCCCCGACTATACATATGATCCTAAAGATTACAATGTAAGCGTAAACTATCTCGGCGCATTTGTAAGTCAGGACGGCAACAACTATGCAATGGGTAACGTCACGATGGGCGCAGACGTCAATGAAGTACATGTTGGAATTGTAGAAGGAAGCGACGTGAACGAAGCCCTTAACCAGGTTCTCGGCGGAGCTGTCGAAACAATTACTGTAACATCAAATGGCGAGGTGCGCATACCTTGCTCATACAATGGTGACTGCGTTATGGTTGCAGTGGCATACGCTTATGACGAGAATGGCACGTTAGCAATGCAAAACTACGCCACCACAGCGTTCAACTTCGCTATTGGACCGAGTCAGTGGACATCACTTGGAACGGGTCTCTACACTGACCATATATTCTGTCTGAACCTTCGTGTTGACGAATCAGGAACTACGGCTCCTCCTGTACAGTATCCTGTAGAAGTACAGGAAAGCACGACTACGCCCGGCGTTTATCGTGTAATCAATCCTTACGCACCTGATATCTACGGCTATAAGATTCAAGGTGAAACTGGCTATGACGAAAGTCAGAATTACAACATAACAATTAACGCCCATGATCCGGACGCAGTTTATATACAAGGCCAGCCTATGGGATTCTATGATGACGGCGATGCGATGCTTATAGCCACTGTTGGTGGACTAAATTATGATTTGATGTATCCTATGTACGGCGACAGGACATTCGACATTCTCAAGCAAGCAGGAATAATACAAGGCACACTTTCTAATGGTGTCATTACGTTCCCGGCCGGTGAGTTGTTGTTCTCATTCTCAAACATTTACTCACAAGGAATGGCTGGCCCGGCCAACGAAAACGAGGCAACGAGCGTGCTTGTATTGCCTGATGCCGTATCTGCACAGGCGAAAGCTAAAGCCATGAGGAATGTTGAAAAGTTGCGTCAGGCTAAATACAGTATGCGAGGAATGAAGACTGGTAAGGCAAATGTTATGAATCTAAAGAAAAATAAGGTCTTAACCGTGTTCCAGCTTAACAAGAATGCCAAGCTTAACCGCAAGTAAGCAAGGACTATAACCTGTAAAAACAGGATGGAGTTGCGACCGCAGCATGTCGCGGCTTCATCCTTTTTTTGATTATACCGAACAACTATCGCCGCCCCTGGCGTCTATCCATAGGCGTGGTGGCGGAGCACAACAAAACAACAAACGACTATGAAAAGAACATTTATCGCAATCGCAATGCTCATGCTGACGCTCGGCATGGCGGCCGTTCCGGCAAAGCGCGGACAGTGGAAGACTGTAACCCTTGCCGACGGCACGCAGGTAAAGGTAGAGCTAAGGGGTGACGAGTTCATGAAGTACTGGCAGGCTGAAGACGGCCGCAAGTTCGTGAAAAACGCCAAGACTGAACGTTATGAGGTGGCCGATATGGACGCCTTGAAGAAAAAGGCCGTTGAACTGCGTACCGCCGCAGGCGTGAACACAGACAGTCAGAACGCGCCGGCGCGTGTGCCCGGCACGAGGATAGGTTCAGACTATACAGGCGAGAAAAAAGGATTGGTCATCCTCGTGGAATTCCCCGACATGCAGTTCACCCATGGTACGCCTGAGCTTTACCAAAGGCTACTGAACGAGGAGAACTATTCTGACGCATCGCTCGGCTTTGTCGGCTCGGTAAGCGACTACTTCCGTGACCAAAGCAACGGCGTGTTCAATCTCACGTTCGACGTTGCAGGCCCCGTGATGATGCCCGAAAATTACGCCTATTACGGCAGTAACATCCCCTACGACGACGCTAACGTACGCACAATGCTTACAACCGCGCTCAATGCGATTGACGCTGATACTGATTTCAGCCGTTATGACTGGAACGGTGATGGCGAGGTGGAACAAGTATTCTTTATCTACGCCGGACTGGGCGAGGCAAATGGAGGCGACGAGAATACAGTATGGCCGCACAAGTCAATAATCAGCAATCAAGGTGTCACGCTCGACGGTATGACCGTAAATACTTACGCATGTAGCGCCGAATGCCAGCCGATATACCAAGGCGGATACGTTGTTGACACGCATATCGACGGAATTGGCACCATCTGCCACGAGTTCTCCCACTGCCTCGGACTGGCCGACATGTACGACACCGACTACAGCGGCGGTTACGGAATGGGCTCATGGGATCTGATGAACCAGGGTAGCTATAACGCTGACGGATTCCGCCCGGCGTGCTACACAGGTTTCGAACGCATGCAGATAGGATGGTACCAACCCATAGAACTGACAGAGAATGTCGAAATACGCGGAATGGGAAGCCTTGCCGACAACGGCAATTTCTACATTGTGCGCAACGACGGTAACCCCGGAAGTGGCAATCCCGTTTACTCAGGCGAGTACTACGTCCTCGAGAACCGTCAGCGCACCGGTCGTTGGGACACCGGACTGCCGGCCTCGGGCCTGCTCATCACGCACGTTGATTTCGACCAAAGCGTATGGAACGCCAACAGCCCTAACAATGACCCGAGCCACCAACGCTGCACAATCATACCGGCCGATGGCAGGGCAAGCACACTAAGTGAGGCTGGCGACACATACCCCTACGGCAGCAACAACAGCCTTACCAACGAGACAACGCCCGCAGCGACCGTCTATACCAAGAATACCGACGGCTCAAACTACATGAACAAGCCAATTACGAACATCACACAGAACGCCGACGGCACGATAAGCTTCAGCTTCGGAGTCAACGAGGGGCCGCTGTTCTACGAGTCGTTCGACAACTGTACGGGCCGCGGCGGCAACGACGGCATATTCGTCAACATGGGCTCTTCGCAAATAGGCAAGGGCCAGCTGCTGACCGACAACGACGGATGGACAGGCAACGGCGGAGGCGCAAGCAAGTGCGCTATGTTCACTGGACCGGCAACAACACCCACGATTCAGCTTAAAGGAAAGGCTGAACTTACCTTTAGGGCTGCGGCCGTTATACCGGCCACCAACCCGAAGATAAGCATCGCCATAGAGGGAGCGGCCACACTCAACGTCGAGGCTGACATGAAGACGGCAGCCTTCACCAACTACAGCCTCGAACTTGACATCAACGGCCCCGTCACATTCACGTTCTCTTCCGACGCTGCTGCCTTCATCCTCGACGAGGTTAAGGTAACCTCGAGCGTCAGCACCGGAATAGACAACGTAATGACCGTGACCGGAACCGACGGTATTCGACCCGCTGACAACCGTATATACAGCATCGACGGACGCTACGTCGGCACAGACGATACCAAGCTGGGCAAAGGCCTGTACATACGCAACGGCAAGAAATTCATCAAAAGGTAAGAAGGTGAGAAGGTGAGGAGGTGAGAAGGCTACGCCGGAACAACCTCTCGAAGACCGTCAGGACAATAAACAAGAGCCGCCCAAACGAAAGGTTTGGACGGCTCTTTGCCTTAATACAGAAATACTTGGCACATATG
>NZ_JACJJG010000044.1 GCF_016899855.1 Marseilla massiliensis | reverse complement strand
GAAGCGTTATGTTCTTTATTTTGCGTATCATTGTTTTCTTTTACTTTGGTAGTTAAGGAGTTATGGAGTAAAGGAGTCAAGACAAATGCTTCGTTGAATGAATAATCAATGAATGGTTAATAATGAAAAATGAATAGTCAAATTTGCCTGTCAGGCAATGAACATTTCATCCTTAATTAGCTTAACGCTGACTTTCAGTTCTTCACTCTTCACTTAACAAGCCATTTGTCTTAACTCCTTTACTCCATAACTCCTTAACTACCAAAGTAAAAGAAAACAATGATACGCAAAATAAAGAACATAACGCTTCAGGTCCTTGCCGGAGCCAACGTCGTGACGGTTGCCACGATGTTGCTCATAGGCTATTCTGACCGGATAAATCCTGTGGAGCACTCGTTCTGGGCAAACGTCGGACTGGCTTTTCCCGTGTTCCTTGCCGTCAATGTATGCTTTATGTTCTTTTTCCTTTTTGTCAAGAAGAAATACGCGCTCATATCATTCGCCGGCCTCTTGGCCGGATATTCCCCCATACGTACTTACTGGCCGCTCAACATAAGCCGTGACGTGCCCGCCGGGGCAATTAAGGTCCTGTCGTACAACGTCCACGGTTTCGTGGCCGACAATCCTCCCGAAGACACGCCGAACCCGATACTCGACTATATCATCAACAGCGATGCCGACATCGTGTGCCTGCAGGAGGCGCGCCTCAATGACGCCATACTCGACGGCGTCAAGGGTGTGTACGACTATTGTGACTCGGTAATCCATCCCGGACGGGGTGACTGCCTGGTGCTGATGAGCAAGCACCCCATCCTCTCGAAAGACCGCATAGAGTACAAGTCGGGCGGCAACCTTAGCGCCGCCTTCGTCGTTAAGATAGGCGATGACACCGTTACCGTGGTGAACAACCACTTCGAGTCTACAGGCATATCCCTGGCCGACCGCGCCGGATTCAAGAAGATGGTAAAGGGCGACTCTAACAAGGACACCATCAAGGCAGAGTCGCGACGCCTGGCCGAAGCCCTCGGCAAGTCGGTAAGAATCCGCGCTCCGCAGGTTGACGCGGTGGCAAAATACGTGCGTGAGAGCAAGGGCAGCGTGATACTCTGCGGCGACTTCAACGACAGTCCGATATCCTACGCCCACCGTACCCTCGCCAAGTTGCTTACGGACTGTTACGTAGCCTCGGGCAACGGCCCCGGAATATCGTACCACCACAACGCCATCTACGTTAGGATAGACAACATAATGTGCTCGGAAGACTGGCGCCCGTACAAGTGCAAAGTGGACAGAAGCATCAGTTATTCAGACCATTACCCCATTTATTGCTGGCTCAAAAAGCACGTAAAGGGCGAAAATGACGGCCAAAATGAATAATAAAAGGCTTTAAATTTTTCAAAGTATGAATTTTTGTATATCTTTGCACGCTATAATGCCAGATAAGAAAAAACATTAAAAATAAACAATAAATAAAATGCAAAACAAAGGAATCGTAATTGTCTTATCCGTTCTTTTGACTCTTGCGAGCATCTTTTATCTTTCGTTCTCCGTGGCTACCAGCTATTACGACAGCCAGGCGGCGAAAATAAAGGATCCGGTAGCTCAGCAGGATTACAAGGACTCCGTGAAGTACCTCGGCATTTACTCGTACAAGAAATGTCTTGAGACACAAATCGGACTCGGCCTTGACCTTAAGGGCGGAATGAACGTTGTGCTCGAGATTTCCGTGCCCGACGTGGTGGACATGCTTGCCGACCACAAGACGGATGCCGCTTACCGCAAGTCGATGGAAGAGGCTATCAAGGAAGAGGAAACGAGCCAGAGTGACTTCATCTCGCTTTTCATCAAGCATTACCGCCAGAATGCGCCCGGACACAGGCTGGCTGAAGTATTCGCCACACAGCAGCTGAAAGGTAAAGTAAGCACGCAAAGCACCGACGCTGAGGTCGAAAGGGCATTGCGCGCCGAAGTGCAGACGGCTATCGAAAACTCGTATATCGTAGTGCGTAACCGTATCGACAAGTTCGGCGTAGTACAGCCGAACATACAGAAACTGGAAGGACAGGAAGGCCGAATAATGGTCGAAATGCCAGGTATCCGCGAGCCGGAGCGTATCCGTAAGCTCCTGCAGGGTAGCGCCAACCTCGAGTTCTGGGAGACATTCAACAGCGAGGAGGTTACTCCATACCTTGCGCAGCTCGACCAAATCGTCGCAAACGGCGGCGAGCAGGCTGACACTACAGCCGTTAAGGACACCGCAGCCGTAGCGCAGGAGACTGCCAAGGCCACAACCGCTAAACCTAAATTCCAGATAAACAAGGACGCTTCGGCTGCCGAGACCGCTGCCGCACAGGCTGACGCTCAGACCGAGCAGGCACACAAACTGCACCCGCTGCTCTCGCGCTTGCAGACAACTCCGCAGGGCTCTCTCAGCATTGTAGGCTACGCTCATGTCCGCGACACCGCTGCGATAGACAAAATCATCTATTCAGAGGCTGCCAAGCGTGTACTGCCTTCAGACCTGAAGCTGATGTGGAGCGCTAAACCTACCGACGGATTGTCGGCAAAGAACATCTTTGAGCTGCACGCCCTGAAGGTCACACAGAGCAACGGACGCGCTCCGCTCGAAGGAGACGTTATCACGGATGCACGTGACGAGTTCAACAGCGTTACCGGCCGTCCTACCGTAAACATGGAGATGAATTCTGACGGCGCGCGCCGTTGGGCTTCACTTACCAAGGCAAACGTAGGCCGTGCGATAGCTATCGTGCTCGACGGCTCTGTCTACAGCGCCCCGAGAGTTAACGGCGAGATATCTGGAGGAAGCTCTGAAATCAGCGGAAACTTCACTATCGAGGATACAAAAGACCTTGCCAACACACTCAAGTCCGGACGTATGCCGGCTCCGGCACGTATCGTACAGGAGGATGTCGTAGGTCCGTCACTCGGCGCGCAGTCAATCCAGCAGGGCTTGATCTCGTTCGTAATAGCCTTCATCATCCTCATGGCATACATGGTTATCCTGTATAACTTCATACCGGGTATGCTTGCCAACATGGCCCTTTTGTTCAATCTGTTCTTCACGTTGGGCATCATGAGCTCCTTCCAGACGGCCTTGACAATGCCGGGTATCGCCGGTTTGCTGTTGTCGTTGGGTATGGCCGTCGACGCTAACGTGCTTATCTACGAGCGTGCCAAGGAGGAGCTGGCCAAGGGACTGGCCGTTAAGTCGGCCATCAAGGCTGGTTACGAAAACGCGTTCTCTGCCATCTTCGACTCTAACTTGACGTCAATCATCACCGGTGTCATCCTTGCCGTGTTCGGCAGCGGCCCGATACGAGGCTTCGCCTTGACGCTCATCATCGGTATCTGCTGTTCGTTCTTCACCGCCATATACATGACACGTCTGGTCTACGACCACAAGATGAAGAAGGACAAGTGGCAGAACCTGACGTTCTCTACGCCCATCTCGCGCAAGATGCCTCAGAACACCAACTTCAACTTCATGGGCAACTACAAGCGCTCGTTCATCATTTGGGGTGCGCTTACCCTGATATTCATCATCAGCTTCATGTTCCGCGGCTTCAGCAAGAGTATCGACTTCACCGGCGGACGCAACTACGTAGTGAAGTTCGAGAAGGCTGTGCAGCCTGAGCAGATACGTGACGCGCTTGAAGGAGCGTTCGGCGAGTCTACATTCAGCGCTATCGCGTTGGGTGTTGACGGCAAGACAATACGTATAACGACCAACTACAAGATAGAGTCCAACAATCCGGCTACCGACGAGGAGGTTGAGAACATTCTCTTTACGTCGTTGAAGAAGGCTGGGTTCGTTACCCAGGACAGCTTTGACAAGTTCCGCAATCCTGACATACGCGAGGGCGGTTCTATCATCAGCAGCGCCAAGGTAGGACCTTCAGTGGCAAAGGATATAACGCGAAGTGCCGTAATCAGTGTCGTAATAGCCATCATCGCCATCTTCCTTTACATCCTGTTGCGTTTCCGCAACGTGGCGTTCTCGCTTGGCTCTACGCTCGCGCTTACGTTTGATACGATATTCGTGTTGGGTATGTACTCGCTGCTGTGGGGGCTCGTGCCAATGTCGCTTGAGGTCGACCAGACGTTCATCGGTTCAATCCTGACCGTCATCGGTTACTCAATCAACGACAAGGTGGTTGTGTTCGACCGTATCCGTGAGAACATGCACCTGTACGGCAAGCGTGACAGATGGACGTTGTTCAACGACTCTCTCAACCAGACGCTCGCACGTACGGTCAACACCGGTTCGGCTACTCTGCTCGTGTTGATTATCTGTTTCTTCTTTGCCGGCGAAAGTATCCGCAGCTTCTCGCTCGCGATGATTCTCGGTATCGTATTCGGAACGTTCTCGTCAATCTTCGTTGCGGCGCCGATAGCATACTTCACTCTCGGCCGTAAGGAGCGCAGCTTGGGCAACGCCGCTTTGGCAAAGTAAGCCGCGACAGAATAAACTTTATTACATATATACAGTGAAGGGGAAGGCATAACGCCTTCCCCTTTTGCTGTTTTATCGTGCGGCGGCAAGCCGTATGGTTGGCCTGTTGGGGTCGGCAGTTTTGCAGGAGGCGGCAAAACGCGTCGCAAAAGGTGGCATAACGCAGGGCGAAAGGCGACAAACGGAACTGCAAAAGGCCGTCTTCCGCAAATGGCTGGTGTACGCCTTGGCTTGGAGTTGGCGGCGCCCGTTGCCGTGCCTGCCGGCCGTCAGGACGGCCAAGGGCGGCATGTTGTGTGGAGTGACGGCCATAACCGATTTTTCATGTCTAAACACTCACTTTTCATTTAAAATTTTGTTCTTATGTATAAAAATATTACCTTTGCAAAAACTTAAGACTCTTAAGATAAAGAGAAGCTTCTGATTAATGAAAGAATTTCTGCAAGTATTGCGCCGTTTTGTGCCCCCGTACAAGAAGTACCTGGCGCTGTCGGTGATATTCAACATCCTTTCGGCGGTGTTGAACATATTTTCGTTCATGACAATAATGCCCATCTTGCAGATTCTCTTCAAGACGGGCGACGCTACTTCCGTGACCACGCTGGCGGCTTGGGACTGGGGCAATCTGAAGGAGTCGCTGACTAATTTCGGCGAATATTACGTCGGCCGGCTAATAGCCGAGTTCGGCCCGAGCTATACCCTGCTCGTCATAGGCCTGTTTCTCGCCTTCGCCACGTTCCTGAAGACGGGGGCCTACTTCCTTTCCTCGGCCACCATCATCCCCATACGCACGGGCGTGGTGCGTGACATCCGCAACCAGCTGTACCGCAAGATCACCTCGCTGCCGCTCGGTTTTTTCTCCGAGGAGCGCAAGGGCGACATCATAGCCCGCATGAGCGGCGACGTGCAGGAGATAGAAAGCTCCATCATGTCATCGCTCGACATGCTGTTCAAGAACCCCATACTCATCATCTTCTATTTCGCTACGCTGGTAATCATCAGCTGGCAGCTCACCCTCTTCACCCTCATCTTCGTGCCCCTTATGGGCTGGATTATGGGGATTGTCGGGCGTAAGCTCAAGCAGAAGTCCATCAAGGCGCAGTCATTGTGGAGCGACACGATGAGCCAGGTTGAGGAAACCCTCGGAGGGCTGCGCATAATCAAGGCCTTCTGCGCCGAGGAGAAGATGAACCGGCGCTTCGACAAGATAAATTCAGAGTACCGTGACAACATCCTCCGTGTCAACACACGCCAGCAGATGGCCCATCCCATGAGCGAGTTTCTCGGCACGCTGATGATTGTCATCGTGATGTGGTTCGGTGGAATGCTCGTGCTCGACGGCAAGGGGCTCAGCGGTCCCACGTTCATTTACTACATGGTTATTCTGTACAGCATAATCAACGCGCTCAAGGAGTTCTCCAAGGCCGGCTACAACATCCCCAAGGGACTGGCCTCTATGGAGCGCGTTGACAAGATACTGAAGGCCGAGAACGACATCAAGGAACGCCCAGACCCCGTCCACGTAAGCGGGTTCAACCACTCGATAGAGTTCCGCGACGTATCGTTCCGCTACGGAGAGAAGTGGGTGTTGCGCCACGTCAACCTCACCATAGAGAAAGGCAAGACCGTAGCCATCGTTGGGCAGAGCGGCGGCGGCAAGTCGACGCTCGTCGACCTCATACCCCGTTACTATGACGTGCAGGAGGGCGAGGTGCTCATCGACGGCGTCAACGTGAAGGACATGGCCATACACGACCTGCGCCAGCTTATCGGCAACGTCAACCAGGAGGCGATACTTTTCAACGACTCGTTCCGAGGCAACATCACCTTCGGCGTTGACAACGCCACGCAGCAGCAGATAGAGGCAGCGGCCAAGGTAGCCAACGCGCACGACTTCATCATGGAGACCGAGCACGGCTACGACACCAACATCGGCGACCGCGGCAGCCGCCTGTCCGGAGGACAGCGCCAGCGCGTCAGCATAGCGCGCGCCATACTCAAGAATCCGCCCATACTTATCCTTGACGAGGCAACGTCGGCGCTTGACACCGAGAGCGAGCGCCTTGTGCAACAGGCGCTCGAGCACCTGATGAAGACGCGCACCACCGTGGCAATCGCCCACCGCCTGTCAACCATACGTAATGCCGACGAGATATGCGTCGTACATGAAGGCGAGATAGTTGAGCGCGGCACGCATGACGAACTGCTCGCCATGGACGGCTATTACAAGAAGCTGAACGACATGCAGAAAACGTGATATTCAGTAGACAGGTAGACAAGTCTACAAGTCGACGAGGAGATGTGCGCAAGTATGGCACGCCCCGTTGCTGGGCCGCCAGTGCGTCGCTTGTCAACCGGACAGCTTGTCAACCCGTTGGCTTAAAAGAAGGAAAATGAAATTTCTACAAGTCATCACATACGCGGCATTATACCTTGTGTCGCTACTTCCGTACAAGGCGCTTTACGTCTTGTCAGACTTGATGTACCTCATCATACACCGTGTTGCGCGCTATCGTATAGCCATCGTACGCAACAATCTCTCAACGTCGTTTCCCGAAAAGTCGCAGGAAGAACTCCGCGACATAGAAAAAGGTTTCTACCGCTGGCTCTGCGACTACTTCGTCGAGACGGTAAAGCTCATGACCGTGTCCCGCAAGGAGCTGCTGCGCCACGTTGAGTTCCGCAATACCGAGGAGATAGAGGCCAGCTTCGACCGCGGCCAGACGTGTGCCGGCATATTGGGGCATTACGGTAATTGGGAACTGCTTTCGGCCACGGGGCTTATGTTCAAGCGGCACACTGAGGCCGTAGTGGGTCTTATCTACAAGCCGCAACGCAACAAGATGTTCGACCGTCTTTTCATAAAGATGCGCCAGAGCATGGGCGGCGTGTGCGTACCCAAGCAGGACATACTGCGTTATCTCGTCTCCTTCCGTCGTCAGAACCTCATGAACATCTTTGGCTACATAGCCGACCAGGCCCCCCGCTACCAGAATATCCACCTGTGGCTGCCCTTCCTCAATCACGACACTCCCGTGTTTACTGGGGCCGAAAGACTGATGAGAAAGATGGGCAACACCGTGTTCTACATCGACGTAGAGCGTCCCCGCCGCGGCAAGTACATATACACGTTCAAGCTGATGACCGCCGACCCTGCGTCGCTGCCTGAATTCGAGATAACCCGCCGCTACTTCGCCATGCTCGAGCAGACCATCCGCCGCGAGCCCCGCTACTATCTCTGGAGCCACAACCGCTGGAAGCGCACACACGAGGAGTTTGACCGCCTGTACAAGATAGAGAACGGCCACGTGGTGGAGAAGTAACAATATGATACGGTAAGGAAGGAGGGATATTAAGGCGGAATAACCTTCCGCCGGTTTTTAACAGTAATAACGACATGATAATAGGATACGACGCCAAGCGCATAGCCTACAACAACACGGGCCTTGGCAGTTATGGCCGCACTCTGGTAAACGACATTGCCGAGGCTGTACAACCGGGCACAATGCTCAACCTCTACACTCCCGGCACGGGCGACGACGCCTTGCGCCGCCAGATAAAACCACGGACGAACGTAAGGTACGTATATCCTGACAACGGTATTGGCGGCCTGTCGCGTGCCACGTGGCGCACGTTCGGCATAGTGAAAGACCTCGTACGCGATGGCGTGCGCTTGTATCACGGCCTGTCGGGCGAGCTGCCCGTAGGCATTAAGGATACGGGCATAAAGACTGTCGTCACCATGCACGATGTCATCTTCATGCGCCATCCCGAATGGTACGGCTGGTTAGACCGGAAGATATACGCCTGGAAATTCCGCAAGACGTGCCGGGAGGCCGACCGGATAATAGCCATCAGCGAGTGTACAAAGCGCGATGTAATGCTCTACGGCGACGTTCCCGCCGAGAAGATTGACGTTATCTACCAAAGCTGCGGCACCCGCTACAAGCTGCGCGAGGGCGAGAAGAAGCTGCAGGAGGTGCACACCGCCTACATGCTGCCCGAACGTTATGTGGTAAGCGTGGGCACGATAGAAGAGCGCAAGAACATCATACTGGCTGTGAAGGCCATGCGCCTGCTGCCCGACGAGATAAGCCTCGTAGTCGTGGGCAGGCCGTCAAAATACGCCGAACGCGTAAAACACTTTGTCGAGGCAAACGGACTTAGCCGACGAGTGAGGTTCCTGCACAACGTGCCTGCCGACGACCTGCCAGCCATATACCAGATGGCAGAGGCGTGCGTCTACCCCTCACGTTACGAAGGCTTCGGCCTGCCCGTGATAGAGGGCATACAGAGCGGTCTGCCCGTAGTGGCCTGCACAGGCAGCTGTCTTGAAGAGGCGGGCGGCAACGCCACGATATACGTTGACCCGGACGACGTTTACGGCATGGCCGACGCCATAAAGCAAAGCCTTAAGGGCATGCCCGGGCGTGATGAGCGCATAGCTACCGGCATGCAATACATCAGCCGGTTCGAAAACGCCGACGTAGCCCGCCAGGTGATTCAGGTGTACTCACGCCTGCTCGGTGCCGACCTCTGAAAAGGGCAGACACGACCGTCAACGTAACTACCTGTAATCCAGCATGTTGCAAAAGGCTGTCTTTCGCCTTGCAATTTACGGCCTTTTACACTGCAAAATACGGCCTTTCACGTGACGGAAGACGGCATTCCGCAAAACAGGCGGCTGCCGTCCGCACGCGACGGTACGGCAACATACATTTTAAACAACATCAAGAGCGAAGACAATGACCGAAAAGAACGACAACAACCGGCAGCTTTTCTCCATCCTGATACCGACGTGGAACAACCTTGAGTTCCTCAAAGTATGCGTGGACAGCATACGGAAGAACTCGACGTACAGCCATCAGATTATCATACACGTCAACGACGGCAGCGACGGCACGCGGCAATGGGTGGCCGAGCAGGGGCTCGACTATACCGCCACCGACGGCAACGTAGGCGTATGCCTGGCCATGAACATGATGCGCAGTAAGGTAAAGACCGACTACATCCTGTTCATCAACGACGACATGTACGCCCTGCCCGGATGGGATGCGGCACTTTACGACGAGATAAAGCGCCAGCCGGACAACCGCTTCTTCCTGTCGGCCACAACCATACAGCCGCATACGCCCAACAAGGCGGTAATCAACGCCGACTACGGCGACACGATACAGACATTCCGTGAGGCCGACCTTCTGAGGGAATACATGAGCTACGAAGCCCCTGACTGGCTTGGCTCTACCCTCCCGCCGAACATCGTCCATCGCGACATTTGGGATCTCGTGGGCGGTTACAGCGTAGAGCTGTCGCCCGGAATGTACAGCGACCCTGACTTCACGGCCAAGCTATGGCTGTGCGGCATACGGCGGATGAAGGGCGTGTCGGCAAGCCGCGTGTACCACTTCGAGACCAAGTCGACCACTCGCATACGCAAGAACATGGGCCAGATGCAGTTCCTGCTTAAGTGGGGAATGACCAACGGCACCTTCCGCCGCCTCTTCACCCACAACGGCTCGCCGTACAGCGAGACCTTGGCAGCAGCTATGCCCACGAAGGCAAAGCTGCGTGGCGAACTGATACGCTGCCGCATGAAGGCCCTCTACTGGCTGATGACCAAGGACTTCGGCCCCGCATGGAAGGCTTGGGAGAAATTTTAACAACACCAACTACCTTGAAACAATGATATTAGGAGTACTTCTACCCCACACTAAACTGTACGGCGGAGTGAAACGATTTCTCGAACTGGGCAACATCTTCGTAGCGAAAGGCCACAGGTTTATCGTCTTCACTCCTGACGGACAAGGCCCTACATGGTTCGACTACAAGGGCGAGATGAGCACATTCAGCCGCATCGGCGACACCGAGCTTGACGCCCTGTGGACCACCACGCCTGAGATGATGCCTATGGTCAAGGCCTCGAAGGCCCGCCACAAGATATTCTACCACGTAAGGAAACGCGAGAGGATAAAACACCTGATGGCCGACAAGGACGTGGAGGTGTTTGCCTGCTCGTCGAACATTTACGAATATGACCTCAGTAAATACGGACGTAAGACGTTCAAGGCCGTAGGCGGAGTGACCGTAGCCAACTATAAGCCCAAGCAGAGCTACGAGGTCAAGGGCCGACCGTTCGTCGTTATGGCCTACGGCCGCATAGTGGAGCGCGTAAAGGGTACCCACTACGTCGTCAGCGCCTGCGAGAAGCTATACCGCCAAGGCTACGACATAAAGCTGCTTCTGTATGATACGCCGGTAAGCGAGACGGCCGCGCAGAAGCTGAGAGACTTCAAGTGCAAGTGCCCGCTGGAGTTTGTTATCGGTCATCCGTTCAACCGCAACTCCGAACTTTTCAACCGTGCCGACTGCTTCGTGTCGGCCGAGAACCCCCATTACTCGGGCTGGAATAACTCCGTGGCCGAGGCCATGGCCTGCGCCCTGCCTGTAATAACGTCGAAGGCGGGCACGCTCGACCTCGTTGAAGACGGTGTGAACGCCATACGCTCGGCACGCTGGCGCTTCTGTTTCGCCAAGCATATAAAGGAGCTTTACGCCGATGAGGAGCTGCGTCGGCGCCTCGGCACGGCGGCGAGGGAGAGCATTAAGCGCTTCGACTGGGCCAATGTAGCCGAAAACATACTTGAATATCTAAAAAAACAAGACATATAGCATGAAGATACTCGTAACGGGAGCCGCCGGTTTTATCGGCAGCCGATGTGCCGAACTGCTGGCACAGAGGGGCGACGAGGTAGTAGGTCTTGACAACATCAACGACTATTACTCGCCCGCCTTGAAGTGTGCCCGCCTCAAGAGAGCTGGCATTGACGTAACGCCAGACATGCCGATGGGCAGCCACAAGCAAAGCTCTAAGTGGCCCAACTACACCTTCCTGCGCACCGACATCGAGGATAAAGGCGCCATAGACCTGCTTTTCGGCATGACAAAGTTCGACAAGATACTGCATCTCGCGGCGCAGGCCGGCGTGAGATACTCCATAGCCAACCCCTACGCCTACATGCACAGCAACTACATCGGATTCCTGAATATCCTCGAGTGCTGCCGCAACTTCGGAGTGGAGCACCTCGTCTACGCCTCGTCAAGCTCGGTTTACGGCCTAAACTCGAAAGTGCCGTTCAGCGAGGATGATGTCGTTATTAGCCCCGTAAGCCTTTACGCGGCGAGCAAGAAGAGCAACGAACTGATGGCCCACGCCTACTGCAAACTGTACGGAACGGCATGCACCGGTTTGCGTTACTTTACTGTATACGGACCCGCCGGCCGTCCCGACATGGCCCCAATGCTGTTTGCCGAGGCCATAATGCAGGGCAAGCCAATCAAGGTTTTCAACCACGGCGACATGATGCGCGACTTCACGTACATCGACGATATCGCAAACGGCACGCTGATGGTGCTCGACAGCAAGCCTGATCCGGCCCGCAACCCTAACAACCTGCCCTACCGCATATACAACATCGGCCTGGGCAGCCCCGTAAACCTCATGGACTTCATCGGCGAACTGGAGAACGGCCTCGGCCGGAATGCCGAAAAGATACTGCTGCCAATGCAGCCCGGCGATGTAAGCCGCACCTGGGCAGACACCACGAGGCTCGAGACCGAGATAGGATACAAGCCTCGCGTCACGCTGAAAGAAGGCATACGCGAGTTCGTAAAGTGGTTTAACGAATACCACGGACTATGAAAATAGTCATAAACGGCGCTTACAGGCAATGTGAAAACTTTATACGCATGGTGCCGGAAAAGTTTGACGGAGGCGGCACTCTGCTACACTCAGGCCGCAACACGGTAAAATCGTTCACTGTCGACGGTACCGAGCTTATAGTGAAACGATACAAACGGCCAAACATAATACAGCGCATCGCCTACACGTTTTTCAAAAAGAGCAAGGCCGAACGTGCCTATCTGTACGCCGCCGAGCTGCGCAAGAGGGGGCTCAAAACGCCGCATGAGGCCGCATTTATCGAGATAAAGGACGGTGGCCTGCTCTCTGACAGCTACTTCATATCGGCCGCGTGTCACCTGCCGGCGCTCACCACGCCCCTGCAACGCCCTGGATTCGACACCGCCCTGGCCGACAAGCTGGCCGCATACCTTGCAAAAATGCATGAGCACGGCGTGCTGCACGGCGACACCAACCTCGGCAACATACTTTACGAGACCGGCGCCGACGGCACCGTAACGTTCTGGCTGATTGACACCAACCGCTCAAAGTTCCACCATCCGTCATACAATGAGTGCATTGAAAATCTGAAACGCCTTACCCACTACAAGCCTCTGCTCGACTATGTAATAAGGCAATACGCCACATGCCGCGGGTTTAACCCTGATAAGGCCTCGGCCGACATAATACGTAAAATCGAGAAATTCGAGCACGACAAGGACGTGAGGCACAAGATAAAGAAACGCTTTACAAAACGATGATACCAAAGAAAATACACTACTGCTGGCTAAGCGGCGACCCGTTGCCCCGCAATATCAGGAAATGCATCGATACATGGAGGCGCATTATGCCCGACTACGAGCTGAAGCTATGGGACACTAAAGCCTTCGACATAACGTCGGTGCCATTCGTGGAGGAGGCCTGCCGTAAGCGCAAGTGGGCCTTCGCTGCCGACTACATACGCATGTATGCCCTCTATACGGAGGGTGGAATATATCTTGACTCTGACGTCAAGGTGACCAAAAGGTTTGACGACCTGCTCGGCTTCAGTTTCATGTCATCACTTGAATACCACCCTACGCAGGCCGATAAGGACGGAGCGTGGGACATGATTGACGCCGATGGCCACCGCATAAAAGACGGATTCGTGTCAGGAATAATGATACAGGCCGCCGTGATGGGCGCCGAAGCCGGCTGTCCGTTCGTCAAGGACGTGCTCGACTGGTACGGACAACAGAGCTTCATCAATCCTGACGGCTCGCTATCAATCAAGGTCGTGTCGCCGATGATATACGCCCGGATAGCCGAAAAATACGGTTTTGTATATAAAGACGTAGACCAAGACCTCAGCGGAAACATAAAGATATACGCCTCGAGCATGTTCGCCGGCAACAAGCATGAGGTTACACCGCGCACACGGGCAATACATCTGTGTGCCCACAGCTGGACACCTACGGCATGGGAAAAGTTCAACCGCTGGCTGAAAAACCATGGCTTGAAGAGCAGAAATGCCTGAAAACAATATATTAAACTCGTGAATTGTCACATATTCTGCCACGATACTAATGAAAACATACGATTACCTTATAGTAGGTTCGGGGCTTTTCGGCTCGGTATTCGCCCACGAAGCAAAGAATGCTGGCAAGCGCTGTCTTGTCATAGACAGGCGCAAGCATGCCGGAGGGAACCTTTACTGTGAAAACATTGACGGCATAAACGTGCACGAATACGGTGCGCACATCTTCCATACGGACAACCGCGAGGTGTGGCAATACGTCAACTCGCTCGTAGAGTTCAACCGCTACACCAACTCTCCGATAGCCAACTACCGCGGCAAACTGTACAACCTGCCGTTCAACATGAATACGTTTTACCAGCTGTGGGGCGTCCATACGCCCGCAGAAGCTGAGGAGAAGCTGGCCGAACAACGGGCTGAGTACGCCAATATAGAGTGCCCCGCTAACTTCGAGGAGCAGGCTTTGAAACTTTGCGGACACGACATTTACGAGACGCTGATAAAGGGATATACCGAGAAACAGTGGGGACGGCCCGCCCGAGAGCTGCCCGCCGAGATAATAAAGCGCGTGCCCGTAAGGCTGACTTTCGACAACAATTACTTCAACGACCCGTATCAGGGCATACCCACGGGCGGATATAACCGCCTGATTGACGCTCTGCTGAGCGGCGTGGAGGTGCGTCTTGACACCGATTACTTTGCCAACCGTGCCGAACTTGACGGCCTGGCAAACGTTACGGTGTTCACCGGAATGATAGACAAATACTTCGACTACCGCTGCGGAAGGCTTGAATACCGCAGCCTGAGGTTTGACACTAAGAGGCTCGATACCCCTAACTTCCAGGGCAACGCGGTAGTAAACTATACCTCGGCGGACGTTCCCTACACCCGCGTAATCGAGCATAAGCATTTTGAATACGGCACTCAGCCAACCACGGTCGTGACGTATGAGTATCCCGATACATGGAACGAGGATAAAGAGCCTTACTATCCAATCAACGACAAGCGCAATAACGCCGTAGCAAATGAATATAAACGGATGGCCGAGGCGCAAGGTAACGTACTTTTCGGCGGCCGTCTCGGGCAGTACGCCTACTTCGATATGGACGACACCATAGCCGAAGCTTTAAGGCTGTTTCGGCAGAATATAATGTAGGAATTACCTGAAATCAAGGAAAAGGAGGTATTATGAAATGCTTAATTTCTCTAATCATCGCGGTGCTTACGCTGGCCTCTTGCGCTACGGCGGACAAGGTGGCGCGTGACGAAAGGCGGCGCGAGAAGGCCGGGATGGTGGCCGAGAGTATCGAGTCGGGCCGTTACAGGGTTGGCATAAGGACGGCTTACCCCATACGCGGGGCGGCCGTACAGGTGACGGGCGACTACGGACTGGAGGTAAGCGGCGACAGTGTTACGGTATATCTGCCGTACTTCGGGCGCGGCTATACTCTGCCTTACGGCGGCGGAAAGGGGCTTAACTTCAAGGCGTTGACGACTGAATATGACGTAAGGAAGATGAAGCGTGGGAGGACGCGCGTTGAGTTCAGCACCCGCAACGACGAGGATACTTACCGTTTCACGGTAGACGTTTTCGACAACGGCCAGGTCTCGATTGACGTGCAGCCGCAGCAGCGCTCGCGTATCAGCTACAGCGGCGAGCTGGAATGACTTTGCCTACGTCAGCGGCCGCGGCGTAGCTTAGCGCCGGCGGGATAAAAGAAAGGCGGACAGGATTCGTAAGATTCCTGTCCGCCTTCATTATTTATGAAATAAATGATTATTTCAGCTTGGTGTATCCGTAGCGTGCTGTGTCGCCGAGCTCCTCCTCGATGCGGATGAGCTGGTTGTACTTAGCCATACGGTCGGTGCGGCTCATTGAACCGGTCTTGATCTGGCCTGAGTTGGTAGCTACCGCGATGTCTGCGATAGTGGTGTCCTCGGTCTCGCCAGAGCGGTGAGATGTAACGGTTGTGTAGCCGTGGCGGTGAGCCATCTCGATTGCGTCGAGGGTCTCGGTGAGCGAACCGATCTGGTTAACCTTGATCAGGATAGAGTTAGCTGCACCCATCTTGATACCCTTCTCGAGGAACTTAACGTTGGTAACGAACAGGTCGTCGCCTACCAGCTGGCAGCGGTCGCCGATGGCAGCGGTCAGCTTAACCCAGTTGTCCCAGTCGTTCTCGTCGAGTCCGTCCTCGATAGAGTCGATAGGATATTTGGTGATGAGCTCCTCGAGGTACTTGATCTGCTCCTCTGCGGTGAGCTTCTTGCCGTTAGGATCCTTCTTCTTTCCGTCCTTCAGCTGGCGGTAGTCATAGTACCACTCGCCGTTCTCGCATACTGCGAACTCGCTGGCTGCGCAGTCCATAGCGATCTTTACGTCCTTGCCCGGCTCGTAACCTGCGTCCTTGATAGCCTGGCAGATGCTCTCGAGAGCGTCCTCGATGCCGTCAAGTGCGGGAGCGAAACCGCCCTCGTCGCCTACTGCGGTAGAGAGTCCGCGCTTCTTCAACAGCTTAGCGAGAGCGTGGAATACCTCTGCGCCCATGCGGATAGCTTCCTTCTCGTTGGGAGCGCCTACGGGACGAATCATGAACTCCTGGAATGCGATAGGCGCGTCAGAGTGAGCGCCGCCGTTGATGATGTTCATCATCGGAACGGGCATTGTGTATGAGTTGCAGCCGCCGATATAGCGGTAGAGGGGCATGCCGAGAGCCTTGGCAGCAGCCTGTGCGGTAGCCAGAGACACGCCGAGGATGGCGTTGGCGCCGAGCTTGCTCTTTGTGGGAGTTCCGTCGAGAGCCAGCATCTTATAGTCGATAGCGCGCTGGTCGAAGACGCAGTCGCCCTTCAATGCCGGCGCGATGATGTTGTTGACGTTATCCACGGCCTTGAGTACACCCTTGCCAAGGTAGCGGTTCTTGTCGCCGTCGCGAAGCTCGAGGGCTTCGTTCTCGCCTGTAGACGCTCCTGACGGAACGGCTGCGCGGCCCATGACGCCGTTTTCGAGGGTTACTTCTACTTCAACCGTGGGGTTGCCTCTTGAGTCGAGGATTTCTCTTGCATGCACTTTTTCAATCTTCATAATTACCTTAAGTTTAAAAGAGTCGTAATTTATGTTTTCTCGATTTTGCCCGCAAAGTTACAGTAAAATCGGGAAAAAAGGAAACAATCCGCCGCCTTATTTCGGGCTATTTAATTTTTATTAATATATAAATAAGGTTATAAGGTTATGCGGTTTTGGGGTTATGCGGCCGTGCGGTTATGCGGTTTTGGGGTTGTCCGGTTTTTGGGGTAGGGGGTTGATGGGCGTGGTTTCGGTGGAGGTCTTGTAAGTCGTTGACAGCCAGAGGGTTTGCAAAAGGCCGTCTTTCGCGTTGCAATATGCCGTCAATTGCGTTGCAAAAGACAGCCTTTTGGAAGACGAAAGATGGCGTATTACAGCGCGGCACACCTGCGTGGACAGAGGACGCGAATATGGAGTCGCGGTTTATTCACGGCAAAGACATGAAGGAAAGCGCGCAACAATTATCATTAAAAAACTTCGTCTTTTTCTTGCCATTGCGCTCATCTTTAACTATCTTTGCATATAGGATGAAGCGTGATAAAATCATAGAACGCATCAAGAACTTGGCTATGTCGACATTACCGGCCGGCAGTTCTTTGTTCCTTTACGGTTCGCAAGCTCGTGGAGACGCCCGTATAGGTTCAGACTGGGACTTGCTTATCTTATTGGACAAGCCTAAACTCGAGGCCGGTGACTATGGCGTGGCGTATCCTTTCCGTGAATTGGGATGGGAGATTGGCGAGGAAATAAACCCTTCTGTCTATACAAGGCAACAATGGGCCTCGTGGTCGTTCCTGCCTTACAACAAGAATGTGGAACGTGATAAAATCGTATTGAAGGGATAAGTCATATTTTTACTGTCCCTGAAAAATCAGTTAAATACCCCGTTTTATTTTGCCGTTAATTATAAATGGCGTAACTTTGCAACCCATTTATAATTAAGCAAAGAAATATGTCATATTTGTTTTCTTCAGAATCAGTGTCGGAAGGACATCCCGACAAGGTATCCGACCAGATTTCGGACGCCATACTTGACCAGTTCCTGGCCTACGACGCCGACGCGAGGGTAGCCGTGGAGACATTGGTTACCACCGGACAGGTTGTCATTGCGGGCGAGGTGCGCAGCAGCGAGTACATCGACTTGCAGACCATCGCGCGCAGGACTATCAAGAAGATAGGCTATACCAAGTCGGAATACCAGTTTGACGGCGACTCGTGCGGCATTCTGAACGCCATCCACGAGCAGAGCGACGACATCAACCGCGGCGTCGACAACGGCACCGTAGAGGACCAGGGCGCCGGCGACCAGGGCATGATGTTCGGCTACGCATGCAACGAGACGGAGAACTATATGCCCGTTACGCTCGACCTGGCGCACCTCATCATGCGCACGCTGGCCGACATACGCAAGGAAGGAAAGCAAATGACCTACCTCAGGCCGGACTCCAAGAGCCAGGTTACCGTGGAGTACTCTGACGACGGAGTGCCACAGCGCATAACGACAATCGTGGTTTCTACGCAGCACGACGAGTTCGACACGGACGACGCGCGCATGCTGGCGCGCATCGAGGACGACGTCAAGCACATACTCATACCCCGTGTAAAGGAGCAGATTCATTCGGAGAAGGTGCTCGCGCTGTTCAACGACGACATAACTTACTTGGTCAATCCTACGGGCAAGTTCGTTATCGGCGGCCCCAACGGCGACACCGGACTGACAGGCCGCAAGATAATCGTTGACACCTACGGAGGCAAGGGCGCACACGGCGGAGGCGCCTTCTCGGGCAAGGACTCGAGCAAGGTTGACCGCTCGGCAGCTTACGCCGCGCGCCATATCGCCAAGAACATGGTGGCAGCGGGAGTGGCCGACGAGATGCTCGTGCAGGTAAGCTACGCCATCGGCAAGGCCGAGCCCGTAAGCATTTACGTCAACACCTACGGCAAGAGCCACGTCGATATGACCGACGGCGAGATTGCTTCAAAGATTTCACGGATGTTCGACCTCAGGCCGAAGGCCATCGAACGCGAGCTGAAACTGCGCCAGCCGATGTATCTCGAGACCGCCGCCTACGGCCACATGGGCCGCAGGAACGAGGTCGTAAGCAAGACCTTCACCAGCCGTTACCACGAGAAGAAGACCATCGACGTTGAGCTGTTCACATGGGAAAAGCTCGACATGGTTGACGAGATACGCAAGGAGCTGAAAATCAAGAACTAAGATTAAGAGTGAGGAATCCGATGGCTTATAAGGCCTATTAGTCCTATTAGACCCATCAGCCTTATCCGGCTTATCAGCCTGATTAGGCCTGTCCGGCCTATAAAACAACTACCATGGCAGTCAATCAAGCTGACTCTACAACCGTAACGGGGGCAGCGGCGCAGGCTGAAGCGGCGCCCGCCGCCGGATACCGGGGCAAGGCCCGCACGCCATACGAGGTGCTGAAGCAGTTGCCCGAGGACGCTACGCCCGAGCAGCAGGACTCTGCGATACAGGCCAACTTCCATGTGGTGAACACCCACCTTAGCACCCGTCCCGACACGCTCACGCTGCCGGGGCAGGAGAAGTGGACACGCCCGGGCGAGGTAGTGCAGCCCGAGGCATACATCGACAGGTTCTTCCGTAACGACTCCACCTTCCGTCCGGAGATAGGCAACAGCCGCAGCGGCATAGCCGGCGACCCTGTGCCATATACCATACAGGGCGACAATACGCTTACGGCGCTGCTCATAGGATGTTTCATCATAGCCATGCTGGCGTTCGCCAATACACGGCGCTTCATCACGATACAGGCAAAACAGTTCTTCCGCGGCACCAAGAACATATCGTCCGACTATTCGGAAACCTCGGCCGAGGTGCGCTCACAGTCGTTCTTCGTGTTGCTGACATGCCTGCTTTTCGCCATAATATCGTTCATTTATACCCTTGAGAACGTTGCCGACACGTTCATCCTGTCGTCACAGTACCAGCTCGTGGCGGTGTTTTTCGGCATATACGTAGCCTACTTCGGCTTCAGGCTGCTGGTATATTGGGCCGTCAACAGCGTGTTCTTCGGCAGCCGCAAGAGCGTTAAGTGGCTCAAGTCGCTGCTCTTCGCCACGTCGATGGAGGGCGTGGCGCTATTCCCCCTTGTGCTGCTCGTGTCGTATTTTGACCTTTCAATGCAAAAAGCCATAATTTATGTCTTTTTTGTCATTGCTTTGGTTAAAATGTCTTTGCTTTACAAGAGTTTTATAGTGTTTTTCAAACATAAAGCCTTTTTTTTGCAGATAATTTTGTACTTTTGTGCCCTTGAAATAATGCCCTTGCTCGCGTTGTGGGGCGTATTGGTAAACGTAGTAGATTATTTGAAAATAAACTTTTAGTGAATTGACAGATGGTAAGAAAAATCTTAGTGTCACAACCGAAACCCAGCAGTGACAAGTCACCTTATTTCGAGATGGAGAAAGAGTATGGCGTAGAATTGGTCTTCCGTCCGTTTATAAAAGTAGAAGGGCTGTCCTCAAAAGAGTTCCGCCAACAGAAAATCAGTATTCTCAACTACTCTGCCGTAGTGTTTACGTCGCGTCATGCCATAGATAATTACTTCAACCTGGCAAAGGAGATGAGGCTTGAAATACCGGAGACGATGAAATATTTTTGCGTTACGGAGACAATAGCCCTCTATATCCAGAAATACGTGCAGTACAGGAAGCGCAAGGTGTTCTTCGGCAAGACGGGAAAGATAGACGACCTGCTGCCTACTATGGTGAAGCACAAGGGCGAGAGGTACCTCGTTCCGATGAGCGACGTTCACGACGATACGGTTAAGAAACTGCTTGACTCAAAGAAGCTGACCCATGCCGAGTGCGTAATGTACCGTACGGTGAGCAACGATTTCACCGAGGAAGAGGTAAAGACCTTCGATTACGACATGTGCATATTCTTCAGCCCGTCGGGAATCAACGCCTTCAAGAATACTTTTGGCGACACGATGAACGGCAAGGTGGTAGTCGGCACGTTCGGCCCCGCTACGGCAAAGGCCGCCCACGACGCCGGACTTGAGGTGAAGGTTGAGGCTCCTACCCAGCAATTCCCGTCAATGACGAGCGCCCTTAACGAGTTCCTGAAGAAAAACAAGTAACAATATATGTATGCCCGGACACGGCACCATGACATTCCGCAAGGATGAACGGCTGTGTGGCAAGAAAGACATCGACAGCCTGTTCACAAGAGGCGGAAGCCGCTCAATGTCGGCGTTCCCCCTCCGTTTGGTCTATGCCATGTCCCATGCCGACGGCTGCAAGCCCGGTGCACGGATGCTGGTGAGCGTGCCGAAGCGTTGCTTTAAGCGCGCGGTGAAGCGCAACAGGGTAAAAAGACAAGTGCGCGAGGCCTATCGGAAGAATAAGGACGTCATTTACAGGCGTCTTGACGCACAGTGCGGCATTGAGCTGAAGATGGCTTTCATTTGGCTTGACGACAAGCTGTGGAATACAGCCGAGGTGGAAACCCGCGTGGCCAACCTGCTGCAACGCATAGCCGAAAAGCTTGACAAGCAGAATGAAACGTGTCCTTAAAGCACTGTCGGAAGCCATCGTTTGGCTGTTGTGCCTTCCGATATTGTTTTACCAGAAGTGCATATCACCGTTTACCCCGCCCTCATGCCGGTTTACGCCTACATGCTCTGAATACGCCAAGCAGGCGTTGAAAAAGCACGGGCCGGTCAAGGGTCTTGCCCTTGCGATATGGAGGATATTACGTTGCAACCCGTGGGGCGGGAGCGGATACGACCCCGTTCCGTAGGAAGTTAATAATTAAGAGTTAAGAATTAAGAAACCCGTGGCGGTGCGTCTTATCGGTCTTATCAGGTCCATTAGACCCATCCGTCCTATCACAAAATAATAAATTAAAGTATCTCATTCGATGAACAAAAACTTTGTTGAAGAACTTAAATGGCGAGGTATGCTGAGCCAAATCATGCCCGGAACCGAGGAACTACTCATGAAAGAGCAGGTAACGGCTTATCTCGGCACTGATCCTACTGCTGATTCGCTCCACATCGGTCACCTCTGTGGCGTGATGATGTTGCGTCACCTGCAGCGTTGCGGCCACAAACCGCTGGCCCTCGTCGGCGGAGCTACCGGCATGATAGGCGACCCATCGGGCAAAAGCCTCGAGCGTAACCTGCTCGACGAAGACACACTGCGCCACAACCAGGAGTGCATTAAAAAGCAGCTGGCCAAGTTCCTCGACTTTGAAAGCGACGCGCCTAACCGTGCCGAGCTTGTCAACAACTACGACTGGATGAAGGATATGGGCTTCCTCCAGTTCGCCCGTGAGGTTGGAAAGCACATCACCGTGAACTACATGATGGCTAAGGAGAGCGTTCAGCAGCGCCTGAACGGCGAAGCCCGCGACGGCCTTTCGTTTACTGAGTTCACATACCAGCTGCTCCAAGGCTATGACTTCCTCTACCTCTACCAGCATAAGGGGTGCAAACTCCAGATGGGAGGAAACGACCAGTGGGGCAACATGACTACCGGAACGGAGCTTATCCGCCGCACTCTCGGAGGCGAGGCTGAGGCTTTCGCCCTGACATGTCCGCTGATAACGAAAGCTGACGGAAAGAAATTCGGCAAGACGGAGACGGGCAACATCTGGCTCGATCCCAAGCGCACGTCGCCCTATAAGTTCTATCAGTTCTGGCTGAATGTGAGCGATGACGATGCCGAACGTTACATCAAGATATTCACGAGCCTTGACAAAGAAACGATAGACGCCCTCGTTGAGGAACACAGGCAAGACCCCGGCCGCCGCACATTGCAGCGCCGCCTGGCCGAAGAGGTTACCGTAATGGTACACTCTCGTGAGGCTCTTGACGCCGCGATAGAGGCATCAAACATCCTCTTCGGCAAGTCTACCAAGGAAAGTCTGCTGAAACTCGACGAACAGACGCTTCTTGACATATTCGAAGGCGTACCCCAATACGAGATTGGGCGCGACCAGTTGGGCCAGCCCGCGGTAGAAATATTCACCCAGGCTGCGGCAGTATTTGCCAGCAAGGGCGAGATGCGCAAGCTCGTTCAGGGCGGAGGCGTATCGCTGAACAAGGAGAAACTTACCGCATTCGACCGCCAGGTAACAGCCGACGACCTTATAGACGGAAAGTATCTTTTGGTGCAGCGAGGCAAGAAAAACTATTATTTGGTAATCGTAAAAGACTAAAAAGTAGTGAAAAATTTTGGTAGTGGCGTAAAAAACCACTACCTTTGCACCCGTGATTGTCCAATGGTGTAATGGTAGCACAACAGGTTTTGGTTCTGTTTGTAGTGGTTCGAATCCGCTTTGGACAACATGATTGAGCAACGAAGCCCCGCATTGCGCCGAGCAATGCGGGGCTTCCTGTTTTGCAAAAGATGCCCTTCGGCGATGCAAAATGGCACCTTCCGCGCGATGAAAGATGCCCTCCCGCCACACGAAAGGATACCTTTAAATTATTACTAAGTTTTGACACCGCAAGTTATGAAATTATAAATTTTCCAATTCAAATATGTACCATTTTTATTCAAGCAATTAATTAATTTATTTGTTATTTTTTGATATTGGATTATTTTACTAATTTTGCAATAACATTAGTGTCCCGTTAAAATGAGACGAGTTAAACAATTAATCAAATAGCCCCGGAATAATGGGATTATTTAGATCTTTGACATCATTGAAATTAGTCTTGTCGAACAGGTCACGCAAGTAGGTTTTGTCTGTCAATGATATGCTGAGAATTTGCAAAACTTCATAGGTTGAGCGTTTCAACTTCATATCATGTTGGACAATAGCCACAAGACAGTATGTGATAATAGCCACACTGATTTGTATGCGGACGGCGTTCTCTGTTGTGCCCCAGAATTTCTTTATCTTGAGGTGCT
>NZ_JACJJG010000043.1 GCF_016899855.1 Marseilla massiliensis | reverse complement strand
ATCTGATTCCAGCAAGTGAAATGTTTCACATATCGGTTGCCATCATACTTACGAACATAGTTGTTAAACTGAGTCCTATTCAGAAAAGCGGTTAATTGAGAGAATACGTATTTGTTTTGGAACATAGCAGCCATTTGTATTAGACTGCAAAGTTGCAAAATCAAGTCCGTTTCATTTCAAAAAACCGTGTAATTGACTATGTTTCAATAATTTCAAAGAACTATTTATCCACTTTTACGGGACAGTAGTGTTTCCAAATAACTGATTATGTCATCTTTTCTGTAAAAGACCCTACGCTCAATTCGCGTATAAGCAATTTTTCCGCCATCACGCAATGCCTGCATTTTCCTGGAAGATAGCCCCAGCATAAGACAAGCCTCTTGGTTATCTATCCAATCTCCCAGCATTTTGGTTCTGTGTTTTTCTGACGCGTCTTCTATAATAAGACAAAGTGATTGTACTTTTTCAAGCAACCTTTCAAATGCGGTCGCCTCAATATTCATTATCTTCATGGTTTCATAATTAAACTCAGGTACAAATATAAGTCAATGAAGTGTCATTTGACAAAACGGTGTCTGCCAATGTCATCATATTTCGTCTTATTTCTAAAACAAACAATATCTACACCATACACAATTTTGCAAACTCCGCCATCACTGTTTCCGCTTGCAAAGTTAGCCGTCCGCCGTGCGGCACCTGCAAGGCCGCCCTACGGGCTTGGTCGGCAGGAGAAAAACCGTCCTCGCTACTCTGCGGTGTTTTTCCCCGCCAAGCCTTGCCGTGCCGCGGCAGCCGTCAGCAATGCAAGCAGGAAACAAGTATGGCGGTCTGTCTAGCCGCCAAGGTCTAATCTAAAAACAAGCGACTATGGAAAAGAACTTAGCATTGGAATGTACCAAGCAAACCGACAAACGCCAAAGGATGTGGTTGTCGTTGAAAGCGGACATCGAGAGCAGCCTCGGCGTGATACGCGCCATCGACACAGGCAAGGCGAAAGGTTACAACCGCCCGTTGTTCGTAGGCAGCATAATAAACAAGGTGGAAACTCTCGCCAACAAAGGCGACGTAGAGATGGTGAGAAAAGCCGTCGGTCTTGTAACCGAGTATAACAACATCTCGGAGAAACCGGCGGTGACCGGACGCAACAGGCTGTTCCGAATGGAAGAAAAAGCTATTTCCGTACGTTCAAGGATTGAGTCGGACTACGGGAACAGGAACAAGGAAATTCATTTTGACGGCGGAAAACTTATCCTGAACCGCGAAACTGACAGGCTCCAGATTGTGTATGACCAAATACCCGACGATGAAACGAGGAAACGGCTGAAGTCGTCCGGTTTCCGATGGTCGCCGACCAACAGGGCGTGGCAACGCCACCTGACGCAGAATTCCATACGTGCCGCAGAACGTTTGCTCGGCATAGATACGGAACTTGCAGAAGGGCAAGTGGCACATTCATAAATATATAAGCCATGAACACAAGTAAAAATCATAAAACAAAAGGGATGTTCCGACACAAGGGGCATCCCTTTTTTCTTGCGGCAAAGGTAGCCGTCCGTGCACGCGTGGCGCAAGGCGGCCTTACGGCCCGTTGCCCGTGGAAAAATCATCCTCGCTCCGCTGCGGTATTTTTCCACGTCAAGCCTTGCCGCACGGTACGCCGTGACGGCTGCACCATGCAGCAAGAAAAAAGGCAAGCCCCTTGCCGGGCGGCACCTGACAAAATACAAACGACATGGAAAGGATAGATTACAAGACGATGCTTGACATCGCACGGTGGCATCACAACCACCATCCGAGTGAAGGACTCACTTCCGGGCTTTTCACGGAAACTTTCGGCGAAGACCTCGGACGGCACTTCCACGGAAAGTGGACGGCGTATTTCAACGGCAACCTCTGGGACATGCTGGCGTATTTCGATGGCGAAAGCGCAAACGGACAGAAGTTCTGCGACATGCTGCTTCGGCAGGTGTCGCTGTACAAAAAGAACAGGCAAAGGCCTGTGTCCCAAAACAATGAAGAAATAAGCAAGGACATTACTGACAATCTAAAACCACTGAACCATGACACGTTATGAAACACCGATGGAAGTAAGGCCTCTCGAAAGGCTGATACTCGGCTTCTCGTCTGAATGCGGACGAAGCCCAATGACAGTGTTCGAGGACTTCCTCACATACGTAATCCACGGCTTTTCACCCGGAGCGCCTCCACTGAAAAGCTGGAAATACAAAGGGAAACAGAACGAGGCATTCATGCGTATGTTCCGCGAATGGCTGTCGCTGATGAAGTCTGCGCTTGACGGCGAAAAGGAATGGTACGACGCCTTGGGCGAGCTTTACATGGCCTTCTCCTCGACAAATGGACGTAGCGCACAGGGGCAGTTCTTCACTCCGCCGCCGGTATGCGACCTTATGGTTGCTTGTACGGCAAACAATGGCGGTCAACAAGGCTTAAAAGTAAGCGACCCCACATGCGGAAGCGGACGGCTGTTGCTGGCCTACCACGTCAGGAACCTCGGCTGTTATCTCGTCGGGGAGGACATCGACCGCACCTGCTGTATGATGTCCGTGTGCAATATGTTCGTACACGGATGCGTCGGGGAGGTGGTCTGGCACGACAGCCTGCGGCCCGGCACATTCGCCGGAGGCTGGTACGTCAACCCGTTTCTTACCAGCACGGGCATACCGTCAATAAGGATTATGACGGAAAACGAATACAAAAACAAGGACAAGATACCGTCGCCGACATTATGTCAGAACGGAATAAGAACAGAAAAACAAACCCTTTAAAACAAACGATTATGAAACTGAATGCAAGTATCGAACTGAAGTCGCGACTCACCCACGCGGCGGAGAACGGCAGCGTCATCGCAGCCGACATCCTTACGGAAATCAAACGCAATGCCGACGTTGCGGAGATAATCCGCGGCTCGTACAACTTTTTCTCGACGAAGCGTAAGCGGTCGAACATGGAGAGCTACCAGAGGATAAGGATAATGGTGACGGCGTGCAACAAGGACCTCGCAAACGAGAACTTTTCCGACCGCAACAATCCGCAGGCGCCGTGGTTCCCGGAGAACAGGACCGACCTCGAACCGTCCAAGTTCGTCCGCCTGTTCAAGAACCTGCCGGAATATTCCGACACGGACATGGCCTACTTCGCCAGCGCAATCTGCATCGACAGCAAGGTCACGGTAAAGCTGCTCGAAGGCGTGCAGGACTTCTTCGAGGCGTATAACGGCGAGAATTACGGTCATACAGCGGACTCGTCCGAATCATGCCTGCACAACTCCTGTATGCGCCATGAGAGCATGGCGCGCAACGCCGCCGACTTCTACGTAAACTTCGCGGGCGCGAAGATACTCGTGGCGAGGGACTCCGGCAACAACGTCCTGGGGCGCGCCGTGGTATGGGAAAACGTGAAGTCGCTTTCAGAAGACACCCCCGCAGCAGGCCTGACAATGCTCGACCGCGTGTACTTCACCCACTCGTTCGTTGCGGAAATGATGAAAGAACACGCACGCAACCTCGGCATAACCTTCAGGAAGACATGCAACGACTACTCCCACACGAAGGAAGTAACGGCCTTGAACGATGACGTGGACTCAGAAATCAGGCGTGGCAATCCGTATTACCTCAGGCTCGCCGTGGAAGTGCCGGCCCACAAGTGGCACAAGAAGGGTGCGCCGTACATGGACACGTTCTTCAGCGTGCACCTCGACAGGGACGGCATGGAACTCAGGAACTTCGATTCGGTAGAGGCGATAGCCACACTCCGCAACACAAGCGGCAATGCCACACAGACGAGGAGCGTGTGCCCCAACTGCGGCTCGCTGCACAACCTCACCGACAACGCGTTCTGTCCGTCCTGCCGACAGCTGCTATACCAGCACACGGAGTTCGGCGACGTGATGCGCAGCGGTGTCGTGGAATACGGCGGACGGGCGTACCCTTCCGTGCTTTTCAAGAAGAAAAGGCCGAAGCCAGCCATGCGTCTTTATCTTCAAGTGAACAAACTTTATATGGCATGAACATGGAAAGACTGCTCGCACTATACAACACGGCCTCTCCCTCAGGCAGGGAGGGGTCTATCGCCCGACTCATTATGGCAGAGCTTGACAGAATGGGCGTAAGGCACAAACGCGACCGAATGGGCAACATATACGCCGTGAAGGGACAGGCGGAGACTTACCCGTGCGTTGTGGCCCACATGGACGAGGTACACAACAGACGCACGGGGTCTTACTCCGCGCACATAGTGGCCGGCTCGATAATAGTCGGCTACGACCACAGAAAAAAGCGCGTCACGGGCATAGGGGCCGATGACAAGAACGGCGTATGGATGTGCCTTGAATGCCTAAGGGACTTCAAGGTGATGAAGAGCGCCTTCTTCGTGCAGGAGGAAACCGGCTGCAATGGCAGCGGAGCGGCCGACATGGACTTCTTCGCCGACTGCCGCTTCGTAATCGAATGCGACCGCAAGGGCGACTCCGATATGGTGACCGACATCAACGGCACAGCCCTATGTTCGCGCGACTTCATAACGAAAGCGCAACTGCGCAGGCACGGATACAAGACGGCGCACGGCCTGTTCACCGATGTTTACGCGCTGAAGAGGAAAGGCCTCGGAGTGTCGTGCGTAAACCTGTCGTGCGGATATTACGAGCCGCACACCGACCACGAGTACACCGTGATAGCCGACCTGTTGAAATGCCAGCGCTTGGTGAAGCACGTAATACGCACCCACAAGACCGTAAGCCGCCACGAACACATAGAACATGGATGGCTGCCATCCGGAAGCTGGGACGACTTTGACGACTGCAACGGTTACGGTTGGCTCTATCCGCATTTGTTAGAAAGGCGTGGATACGGCGCAAGGATGCTTGAAAGCACTACAAACAACGACAAAACTAAACATAAAGGGAGGACAGGAAAATGATACATACTGAAACGACTGCACCTTGTTTCGCAATCGAAACACCGGAGAGAGGGAAAGAGACAATAATGCTTATGGACGCAAAGGCGCTTGCACGGCACATCATGCGGATGGACTTCGGCACAGAGACGGAGCTTTACCTTTACGCCGACGCTGACGGAAAGTGGGTAGAATGCGCAGCGGCACTGCGCAAGGAAAGGTGGAAAGACACGGAATACTGCCTGCTCGGAGGCTACGGCCTGCCTGTAAAAGGCATCAACATCGAACGCGGATGTAGCCTTGCAGACCTGACTTTGGCCGTCGGCGATGCGCTGGATTTCTTCGGTTACGGCCCTGATGTCGGCCTCGTCGTCGGCTACGGGTAAATGGTTTTCAATGCTCTTTTCACAACCCAAACCGCAGCATTACGGAAGAAAATGGTTACTTTTGTACCGGCTCGACAAATACCTGCAAGCCAAAGGCTAAACACCCGCTTTGCAAAAGGTGGCATTTGACGCTGCAATATGCCGTCTTTTACCCAACGAAACACGGCAAACCGGAAGGTAAAAGACGGCCTTTTGCAGAGCCGTCCGTAATCGTCTGATTGTCAACCAATTGCAATCAGACGAAAAATAGAGGCTATATTGCGCTTTCTTTTACAAAAAGACTTTGTCTTTAATACTGACAAATGACAAAACAAAAACAAAGATGAAAGACCAGTTGAGACTGCTTAGAACCTGTATATACAATGAAATACCGGCTGTGGTGTTCCAAGGTGACGACTCGTGCGCTCCCGAAATACTTGAAGCCGCAAAGGAAATTTACCGTCGCCACGGCTGTTCGGAAGAGTTCCTTTACGACTGGCAGCTGCTCGTAGACGAGGTGAAGGCTTACCAGGCGGAGAACGGCGCAAGGGTGAAACTTCCCAAATTATTGCCTTCAGAAGCCGAAACCGTAAGGAACGAGATGGTAAGAAGAAAGAATGGGCGATAAGATAGATAATTAGTCCTAAAATGTGATATGTCCTAATTGGAGTGCTTACAAGGTTTTACTTCGAAATAAGCTTTCATTACTATTTTCTTATTGCCTATTCTTGCATCATCAGAATATGCTGTATTACAGAATTTATAGTGACCTGCCTTTAAAAAAACTTTAGCATAATCATTTATGCAACTATATGCAGGTATTTCTTTTCCCATCAAAATGGAACCAAAATCATTTTGTATACGAATCCATTTTCCTTTTACTTGTCTTTCTATCCAATACTCATCTGAAAGATATATATAATGCCACTGTGTTTGATTCTTAATACTATACAGTATAACAATGGAATCTCCTTGTGAAAAACGACATTGTTTAAGCTCTATATACAGAGAGTCTTTGTTCTTATTAGAACTTGAGGAAGATTTTGTTTGGTATTCAGTGTCTGCTTTTGGGGCATTATCTTTGGGGATATTACATGAGAATATCCCCAAAGATAATATGCAAAAAAATAAAAACTTCATTTTAAAAATTTTAGTATCTAGAAACTCCTAAAGCGGAATTTATCTTATTCGCTTTAGAATAGAATCCATAGACAACATTACCTTCTTGAAGTCTGCCTAAAATCACACCTAAAGCGTATCTTTTTGATTGGCTAGAAACAAATGAGTAAACAACTCCTCCACTCAATCCTGGCACTAAAACAGTATTGGTCAATATTTTTGTCAAATTGGTAAATGACACTTTATTTTGGTCATTATTCTCACTAAAAGATAGAGTTGACGACATCACCCTACTAAATAAAAAGTTTATATTTTACATTTTATTAGTTGAATTCATTTAATTTTTACAAAGTAAAGAAATTAAAATCAAACATAAGAAAAGCACCTATTAAAATTAGATATAATTAACTGCATATTGTTTTTTTTAATTAATTATTAATATAAAATGACAATTTATTTAGGTAGTCTTAAGCAAAGGGTAAAGAAAATAAAGAGTAAATTGATAGAAGTTTACTGCTTATATCTTACTCCTGTCTTTTATCTTTTCTTCTTTCACTGCAAAAAAATCTTATACAAGCGGTCATTCGTTTGTAAACGAATACAATAAAATTGGGCAAATGGCATAAAATAGCAGAGACTGCACTTAAACGTGCCTATTTATATGTCGTTTTGTACCTCCATTGTATTTCGTTTCCGTTAAGATGCTTATTTCCTGACATTCAAATAATTCCCCGACAAGCCCTTTGTGGTTTTGTCCTCATTCCGAGCTGCCATCTGTAAAGTATAAAAATACTTGTCGCTTGTTAAGATTTTGTTAAATCTTCATCTTAAACCAACCTTTTTCTTTCTCTCTTAGCTTCTCCCAAAAACGGCTTTTTCACCCTGTTTCTTACAGCGATTATTTTGTAACGATATTTTCTTATATCACTGATAATCAACCATAAACACTCTCTCGTATGAAAATGGCCGCTTCTATCTCAAAGCACTGTACAAAGGCAAGACACCGGTATGCGAAAGGGTTTTGCCATTGGATGCGGAACGGTTAGGCAGAGGCGACTTGCCATTGGAGAACCTGCTTGCCAAATACTGCTCTTATCTGAAAATGAATTAAACAAGACAGATTGTATAATACGACATTATGCGGAATACAATGAAAGAAAAAGCATTCCTGTCTCTGTCATGCGTTCAAATAATCATTCAAGTCCTTAAATCCTTCGCACAAGGAGGACATATCTTCCGCATTGCCGTTAAATGCCTTGTAAAGCGAGGCAAATGCATTACGGCCGGCCGCATCATTGTCAAATAGGCATACAGTTTTGTCGTATTCTCGCAACAAAGGCAATGCCTTGCCTATACTTGAAACGGAGTTCAGGACGATGAAATCACTTTCCATTGAATCAAAGCATGGCAAACGTCCGTGTTTCCTCAATGTCAGGAAAGACAGATAGTCGATAAATCCCTCGAAAACAAGGCATATTTTATTTTCATTTTCGCCGTCTTGCTTCATATGGGATATGTCTTTTGGTGCAATACATCCCTTGAACCAGCGGTTGCGGAGTTCGTAACCGCCCGACCGATTGCGGAACCCTATGGCGTAATAACGCTTGCCGTTACAGGCGTAATGCACCTCCACGCACTCATTCCTTGCAACATCCGTGTCTATTTTTCTTTCACGCAAATACGCCAACAAAGCAGAGGATTTTAACGGAAAAACGCCTATGTCGGTAAATGTGGGTGATTGTTTTTGTTTCTTAACGTCAGGAACAAAACGGCGGACAGAGCCTGGCGCAGACCTGCCGATACATTCTAAAAGGTATGTTATATCGTTGGAGCGGTACAGTTCCCTTGCCAACGTTATTATCCCTCCGCCCCGGCCAAGCATCGAAGTCGTACCAGCAATTAAGCCCGATGTCAATCTTGAACGATGCAGTGCGCTCCTCGCGCAGCGGCGACAAGTACCAAAGAGCATTTCCCTTGCGCCTTACGGGACTGTGACCAAGGTTTTCAAGGAAATCGTCAAGAGCGATACGTTTTGCAGTTTCAATATCCATAACCATAAAACATATATAATGAGTAAAATAAAATCCTCCGAAACAAACTTCGGAGGATTTGAATTGGTAATAAAAGAGCCTGCCTACGGCACGAACAACAGGGCGAACTCAACCTTGCGCCTTGTCTCAAGTCCTTTGAGGACCTTGCCGCGATACATCCTGAACGACACATATTCGCGGTAGATGTCCCTGTCGCCGGCCTCCAGCTTGCGTACCAGACGGCTTTTCTTCAGGCGTCCGCCGCCAAGCAGGCGGTACACCCCGACATTGTAAGAGAGGGCGGCGAGCAATACCGAGTCCTTGCCGAAGCGGCGGAACACGGCGCAACGCTCCATGAGGTCTTTCCTCAACAGAGCCTCGGCCTGCCGTTTCGTCATGCGGTGGCTGTACCTCTCGCCGGGCCGGAGTCTGTGCCCGTAGCCGACGTAAGGGTGGTGGCGCGGCCCGTGCCAACCCTCGAAATGCCTTACAACGGCCACAGCCCTCTCGAACAACGGCAGTCTTGCAATAGACAGCGGCAGCTCCGCCTTTGAAACAGTACACGCGAGCACCAGCGACATGATAACCAAAAAACATTTCACCATAGCGCTGTTCCTTTCAATGCAAGACATTTCACGGCGCGTCCTCCACTGCCGTGAGTATCGGCCTTATTATCAGCCCTCCGACTTCTTCATCATCCCCGTCGTCTGCGTTGAAGTCGAACGTCAGCTTTTCCACGCCGCCCCAGTTGTTCTCAACGTACAGGTCGATTGACTGCGCGTCGCCGATGCTCAAAGAGGTATAATACAGGCGGAACTCCTTTTTGCCCAGCAGGTAGCGGTCGTTGGGCTTCATCACCGTGCCGTCCTCCATCTCCAGCCTGCCCTTGCCGTCCGTCTGGAAGTAGCGCAGGGTGTACACCGTGCCGTCGAAGCCGCCGTCCTCCACGATGAAGAGGCGCAACTCGACGGTTTCGCCGTAGGCCACTTCGTCCTGCACGGGCATGGCCTCCACCGTGAACGGGTACTCTTGCGTGACGTCAAGCCCGTCATCGCATGACATTGTGGATAACAATGCTGTAATTACACAACAACAGATAAATAAAAACTTCGCTTTTCTTTTCATGTAAATACTCGTTTGCGGTTAGAAAACATACTTCAATGAAATGCCGTAAAGGCAGTGGAATACTCCCGAAGCTCCGCCCCACAGGACACGCCCGCGCAGCCTTGCCGCAGCGGCGATGTTATCCGTGATGAAAACCTCGGCCTCCAACGTGGCGGCGCATCCGTATATGAAGGCGCTGCACTTGGAGAGCGACGCCCCGTCGTAAAGCGTTCTCCTGCCACCGTTCACCTCCTCGTAGCCAATCACGCCCGACAGCCCTGCGTTAAGGAAGAACACCTTGCCGGTCGACGACAGCAGGTTGAGATAATATCCGGCATCAGCGGTATATTGTTCCATAGGTACACCGACGGTGCGGTAACGGCAATTCCTCTTCACGTATTCCACGCCATACTCCCATTTATTCCCATTCTTCACGTAGTTGAAAAAGGCCAGAGAAAAGGCATACCCCATGCCGTCATTGCCCGCAGGCAAATAAAATCCGTCAACCATGTCGGCCGAGAACTGCATGCCCTTCATGCCGGGCAGGCAGCGTTGCGCCGCCGTCCTGCCGGCCGTTACGGCAAGCAGCAGCGTCAATAACAATAACCTGAATACTGTCATAGCACGCGCACTTCGTCAATGGTTTCGGCATTGGCCACATCCTCTCCCTGCACCTCGAACCGCTGGTGGCGGCCTCCCTGCTTCTCGTTCATCTCCACAACGAGCATCTTGCCGTCCGGAATGGTGAACTTGGGCAGGGCGAACACCGTGCGTTCGGCCTTTCCGCCGTCAACGCGCGTGGCGTAGTTATACGCCCTAAGCGGATAAATCACCTGTTCCTGCATGGCAGTGCGCTTGACGACCTTCTTGTCGACAATCTTGAAAGTGACGAAGTCCACGTCGAAAGGTACGTTGCCCTTGTTCCTCGTCTCGGTGTGAAAGTAAAGCAGGTCACCGTGGGCGTAAAGCCCTTTCAGTAGGAACTGCACCCCGAAACGGCGGCTCCCGATGTGGCGCACGCGCCTCTTGTCTTCCTTGTGGATTGACTTCATAATCATCCTCACCAAGCGCGGCGACTCGCCGTCAAGCTCCTTCAGGTAGATTTCCATCGCGTTGTTGGGGCGGTTCACAGCCTCGCCGTCGTGTATGAAGTCGCACATCTCGACATTGAGCAGCAGCGGTTCGTCGGCGTACTTCACGTTGAAACTGTAAAAGTCGCCGCTCTCCGTTATTACGCTCATGTTCGTCTCACCGCGGAAATTCTTTTTCACGGCCTTCACGCGAATTACGTTCTCCGCCCCGTCGGCCTTCCCTGCAATCAGGTTTTCAGAGCCGAGGTCTACGTATCTTACGGGCGACGGAAAAATCACGTGTACGGTCTTGTCATACGTTATTTCAAGACCGTGAGGCGGAATCATGCGGCTGAAACCGATTTTCCGCGTCAGTCCCTCGAACCTGTCGCCGCTGCTTGGCTGCGCCATGGCGGCGACTGCACCTATAAGCAGGGCGCAAAATAAAAACATCTTCTTTCCCATAGTCGTCATTTTCTTGCTCGTTTTTTGCATTGTTCCATTCGTTTTCTTTTTTGTCATCTGAATATTCATTTTCACATTGATTGACTGTCATAAGTCCGTATCAAATATCCAAGTTTGCAAAAGACGCCCTTTCACGTTCCAAAACACGGCTTTTTACATTCCAAAAGACGGCAAATCGGAAGCTGAAAGGCCATATTTTGCGAGTTGTTCCGTAACATCTTGATTTACAAGTATTTATATTCGTACTAAAATTTAAGGCTCTTACGCTTTTAGCTCCGCCGTCGTTCACTTCTCCGGCGGATGCAACAGCAGCCGGTACCCGGCCTTTACGGTTATCTTTACGGTGCGCGCCTTTTTCGTGAAATACTGCGACACGCCGCGTATCAGTCCGCGTCCCACGTCGGAAACTATCTGCGCCCCGGCGTCGGTGGAGATGCTAATGCCGCTTTCCACGGCACCGCCCATGCCTGCGGCAATCTCTTTCACAGCATCGTTTTCAAGCGAGTTGGGCACGAGTACGCCTTTCTGCCCGTCGGTGGAGTACACCTCAAGCTCCACTGGCAGCACGCTGCCGTTGTGGCTTACGGCCTCGATTTCCACCTCCATGCGCTCGCCCTGAAGACGCGTCAAGCCTGTTATCACCGTCCCTTCCGGTACGAGGCGGCCGCCTACGCGCATCGGTTCGAGCAGCCTGAGGCGCAACGCCTGTCCGTCGGTAATGGTCTGCGTGCCGTGTACGCACGCAGCAATGGTGTTCTTTTCCACGGTCTCCTGCGTTCCGACTGCGGTGTTGAAGCGGTCTTCAACAATGCTGTCCGCACCGTCCTTTTGTCCGAGCCGCGACACTACACGTGGCCGTTCAGCCGCCACTGGCTCGGCTTTCGGCTTTTCAGAAGCATTGCTTGTTTCCGTCGTTTTTGCCATAGCGTTGCCGCCAAAGCGGGCCGCCAGCTCGTATGACTTCTCCATAAGGGCGACTTTCTCGTCAAAGGAACTTTCCTTTTCAGGCTCGCTGTCCAGCCGCCGTTCTATCTCCGCTATCCTGCGTGATACCTCATCGTCCTGCGACACTTCCGCAGGCGAGTAAAAACCGGCCAGCGTCCTGTTCATGTCCTGATACGCCGCAACGGATGACTGTGGAGTGCCTTCCTCGTTTTCATTTTCCGCAGCAGGTTCGCCCGTCAGCGGAACGTCCGGCAAAGTTGCCTTTCCTGTTGTATCAGTGTCGAGCATTTCCGCTATCTCTATCAGCGAGCCTTTGCGCCGCTCGGCCTTCTCCGCCATTTCTCCGTCGCGGTAAGCGTCCACCTTGCTGCGCGGAAGCCCCTTGCTTTCGGGCGAAGGCATTTCCGTGTTGAAGCCTCCGCTTCCGCCTCCGGCTTCCGTTCCGTCTTCTGACGGACGGAAAATCAGCCACAGGCTTCCGGTGAACAACAGCACCATTAGCGGATATACCAGCAATTTGGAAAGTCCGCGCCTGCGCCTTTCGGGCGCGTTACCGTCAGTCCGCGGTTTCATTTTCAGGCGTTCCGCCATCTTCATTATGTCCATTTCCGTAAAGTTCGATGTATTTTCCGTTAGTCTTTCCGTATTTTATCTCCATAGGTTCGATGTGTCCAATCCGTATATCTTCGCCGTCACGCTTGCCGAAACCTGCCAATGCCGACACCATGACGTAGACGCAACAGGCCAAGAACGGCACGCTGAAAGCCAGCACCGCAGCCAGACTCTGCCTCGGCGTCAGCCTCCGGCAGCGCAGCCACAGGCCGCATCTTAGCTTTCTCGCAAATGTGATTATCAGTTTCATCTTTCCGTTGTCATTATGTCCTTGTTCTCAAGTATCGCCAGATGTTCGATTATAAAGCCGTTGGGGTTGCCGTCGGAGCGTCCCGTGTTGCGCAGCGAACAGCTTGTCACGAGCGAGCGTTCGGTAACGTTGCTCTGGCGTATGATTATTAGCCGCGCGTATGTCACGGCCTTGTAGGGATGGCGCGAGAAGTCGCACACCACGCTGTCCACGCGCACCGTCTGGTTGACGTTGCCCGATATTACGCGGTTGTAGTAGCCCTTTTCGGCGAAATCGGCGTAGTAGTGGTACGCGCTCTTGTCCGCAAGGAGCAGCGCGCGGTTGACGTTCGCCTCGATGGCCTCCTTCTGCGGCGACAGCCCGAAGAACAGCTCGTGGAAACGCCTTACGTGTTCGCGCGCCTCTGCGGGACGGTTCTGCGAGAGGTCTTGCGACAGTGCGAGCATGAGCGACTTGCCTCCGTCGAGCACGTATATTTTCTCGCGCTGCTTCTCGGCGAAGCGGAACGCGCCCCAGAGGGCGAAGCCCGTAACCAATGTGCAGCAGCATACGAAGGCCACAAGCATGGCCCTGATGCGGCGGAAGCCGCTCTCGATGTTTGTAAGTGACTTGAATTCCATTGTCCTTCGTCATTTCATTTTCTTGTCTTCATTACTTTCCGCGCAGCCTACCGCCGACGTTGCCGAGCAGCGAGCCCGCGCTTCCGGCGGCGAATCCTCCGCCCTTGACGGCGCTGCGATTGATGTTGCGGCTGTAGTTGCCGGCTCCTCCGGCCTGCACTATCCAGTTCGCCACGGTCGGGACGGTGAAGTAGCCGATTATGCCGATGAGCATGAACACTATGTACACGCTGTTCGAGTTGTCGATTGAATACTCCGGGTTGCTTTGCAGCTCGGTTATGTCGCTCTGCAACATGAGAACCTGGATTTTCGCAAGCATACAGCTGAACAGGTCGCTCACGGGCAGCCACAGGTAGACGGAGATGTAGCGCGCGAACCATTGGGTGAGGGTTGACTGGAAACCGTCCCACACGCTGAAGGCGAAGGCCAGCGGACCGAGGATTGACAGCACGACGAGGAAAAACGTCCTCACGGTGTCTATGAGCAGCGAGGCGGCCGCAAATAGCAGCTCAAGCAGGCTGCGGAAGGCGTCGCGGATTTTCTTCTCCATGTTGTACATCCCCACTTCGACGTACATTCCGAGCCTCGTCGCCATGTCTCCCGGGGTCCATCCAAGCTCGTCAAGCTGCCGGTCGAACTCCTCGTCGCTGACGAGGAAGGCCGTCTCGGGGCTCCGCATCATGGCCTCGCGCTCCAGCTCGTCCTTCTGTGCGCGGTAACGCTCCATGTCGAGGGTCTGTTCCTCCACCATGCTATGCGTGCCCTGGACTATCAGGCCGAGCCCCTCGTTGAGCGTGCCCAGCACGAGCGTCGGGAACAGCAGTATGCAGATGCCTATGGCGAAGGGGCGCAACAGCGGGTAGACGTCTATCGGCTCCGCCCTCGCCAGCGACTGCCACACCCTCGACGCAACGTAGAACAGCGCACCGAGGCCGGCAAGCCCCTTGCCGATTTCGAGTATATCCTCGCAGAGCGGCATCATCTCGTCGTATAGACCCTCTAGCACAGTGTGGAGGTTGGTGAAGTCTATTGCAAGCAGCAGTTCCATAGGCTACCAGTATCTTGACACCGCGTCGCCGTAAAGGGCCATCACGCGGTCTGTGTCGGCCTTCTTCCTCGCGCGCAGGAAGCTCACGGCGATGTTCTTGTTCGTATAATAACCCACGAGGTTGCGGTAGCGGCGCATACTGCGGTGGCAGGCGTCAACAACGTCCATGCGGTCCTTGTCGGTCATGGACAGGGTGCTTACGTTGATTACCTGCCTCAAGTCCTGAAGTATGCCGTTGCTCTCCTGCATCAGCTTGGCGTAGCCCGTGGCTATTACGTCAAGCTCCCTGGCGGAGAAACTGGCGTCGCCGAGCATCTTGCGGAAGTTGGTCACGTAGATTTCGGACACCTCGCCGACCATGAGCAGCACCTCCTGCACCTTGCGCGCCTCACGGACGAGGTTGTTGACGCTCTTCAGGGCGTCGTAATAACGCTTGGCTTGCTCGTAAATCTTCACCGTCTCGGCGAAGTTCTGCGCCGTATTCACGGCGGTCTTCGACGTGTGGGCGATGTTGTCGGACATGTTTATTATGCCCTGTGCAAGGTTGCCGGGGTCGGACACGACCCATTGCGCGCTTGCCTGTGCGAGGCAGAACGTCGCAGCGGCGGCAAGTAAAAGAATCCTTTTCCTCATTGCACAGCCCCCTTCCTCTTATAGTCGCCGTATGGCGAGAATGTCAGCACGTCCGTATTTTCGTCGTACGACACACTCACGCGGTAGCCCGTGTCGATGAACAGGTTGCCGCCGTCCTCCATGAGTACGAACGTCTGCGGCTTCAGCTTGCGCTGCCTGCCGCCCTTCGACATAAGCGTCACCTTGTGGGTGCCGCCGTCATTGCGGATAACAACATCAGGCTTACCTTCCGTGCTTTCCCAATGTCCGCACAACCTTTCCATGTCCGCCTGCGGCCATGCCGTGCAACCTTGCAGTGTCAACGCCGCAACGGCGACGGCCAAGGCGGCCTTGAACCGTTTTCTTTTCATTGTCTTGACTTGTCTTTTCATTTTTCCTTTGTTTTTGGTTTCATGTGTCGTTGAATTTTCATTTAGCCTCGCGCCTTTGCGCGGCCAGCCGCCTGACGGCTTGTTCGATGTCGCCGCCGAGTTCGCCGGCAAGGCGCATAAGCTCCGCCTTTTCAGTTTCCTCGGTTGTGTAGACCAAATATTCCTCGTCGCTCACCTCGGTGGCGTAGACGGCCGAGTTTGTGCCGCCGAGCCCTATCCACACCTCGCGGTAGGGTGCGCCGGGGCGGTTGGCCTGGTTGATGGAGAGTATCTGGTCCTTCTCCTTGTCGCTGAGTCCGAGCAGCTGCTGTATTTGGGAGAACTTGTTGAGGTATTTCCTCTGGTCGAGGAGTATCTTGCAGTCGGAGTTGTTGATGATGGCTTCCTTGACAATCGGCGACGATATGATGTCGTCTACCTCCTGCGTCACCACCACGGCCTCGCCGAAATACTTGCGCACTGTCTTGAACAGGTAGAGTATGTAACCGCTCATGTTGGCCGACATGAGGGCCTTCCAGCACTCCTCTATGAGTATCATCTTGCGCACTCCCTTCAGCCGGCGCATCTTGGCGACGAACGTCTCCATTATGACGAGCGTAACCACGGGCAGCAGCACCTTGTTGTTGGAGATGTTGTCAAGCTCGAAGACGACGAAGCGCCTTGACGAGAGGTCGAGCCCCTTGTCGGAGTTGAGCAGGAAGTCGTAGTCACCGCCCCGGTAGAACGGTTCGAGGACATTGAGGAAGCCGTCTATGTCAAAGTCCTTCTCGCGCACGTTCTTTTCCTTTATTATATTCCGGTACTCGTCGCGCACGAACTCGTAGAAGCCGTTGAAGTCGCCAGTCTGCGGGTTCTCGGTTATCCTGCGGATGTAGGCGTTCACCGCTCCAGACAGCGCAACTTCCTCCGAACGCCTCGGCGGCTCGTCCTCGCGCTTCCACAGGGTCAGTATAAGCGTTTTTATGCTTTCGCGCTTCTCCACGTCGAACTCACCGGTGTCGGTGTAGAACGGGTTGAACGAAATCGGGTCGTCCTCCCTGTAAGTCACGTATATGCCGTCTTCGCCGCGCGTCCTCGCGTTTATAAGGCCGCAAAGTCCCTGGTAGCTGTTGCCCGTGTCCACGAGCAGCACGTGCGCGCCCTGCTCGTAGTAGTTGCGCACGAGGTGGTTGGTGAAGAACGACTTGCCGCTGCCAGACGGGCCGAGCACGAACTTGTTGCGGTTGGTGGTTATGCCGCGCCGCATCGGCTCGTCGCTGATGTCAACGTGCACCGGCACTCCGCTGCGGCGGTCGGACAGGCGTATGCCGAACGGGCTGGGCGAGCTGCGGTAGTTCGTCTCGGCCGTGAACAGGCAGACGGCCTGTTCCAAGAACGTGTGGAAACTTTCCTCCGCCGGGAAGTCGGCGGCGTTGCCGGGTATGCCCGTCCAGAAGAGCGTGGGGCAGTCGACGGTGTTGTGCCTCGGCGTGCATCCCATCTGCGCGATCTGCCCTGCGGTGTCGTTTCCCGCCGTGCGAAGCTCCGCCTCGTCCTCCGCCCACGCCATCACGTTGCAGTGGCAGCGCACGGGCATGAAGCCTTTTGTGTGGGCCTCGTCGAGGAACATCTCCGTCCATTCGCGGTTCACGGCGTTGGCGCGGCTGTAGCGCGAAAGCGACAGCAGGTTGCGCGACGTGCGCTCCATCGCCTGTAGCGTATCCCTCGCGTCGTCGATGAATACGTACTGGGAATAGACGTGGTTGCAGGAAAGCAGGAGGCCGACAGGCGCGGCGAACGACAGGCGGCAGTCGCTGCGGTCGGTCGACATTCGTCCGTATTTCATGTCGGTGCCCACCGTGCCGGGCAGGACGTCGGCCGACGACATGGTGTACATACATACGTGCTTGTTGCCGACGCGCATCATGGCCGGGTCGAGGCGGATGTCCTCAAGCACGACGGTGCCACTTTCGCCTGCCAGGGACAGGTAGCGTTCTATAATCCCCCGGCGTTCGGCCGTGCCGACGATTTCATCCCTTCCGAGCCTGCGCAGCGAGACACGCCCGGAGTCGTTCACGATACGCTCGAACTGCTCCACAGCCTCGATGAAATGCGCCGCCGTCTCCTTGTCGGTGATTTCCTTCGGCAGGATGCGGCTGCGGCACAGCGTGCTGAAATCGCTCTTTCCGCGGTTGCGCTCCCTCGTTGTCTTCGTCAGGAAGAGGTAGCAGCGGTGGTTGAGGTAAGGGCGTTCGTTGAAGTGGCGCTCGTAGCTCCTCGACAGGAAGCCGTCCTTGCCATAGTCGGCCCTGTACGTTTCTTTCGTGAACCAGTCCTGCTTGCACACCACTGAATGTTCCGGCAGGACTTTTATCGCCTTCACCCACGAGGAATGTACGGCCTCGTACTCTTCCGCCGTGACGGTGAAAATCTCCGGCAGTGCCACCTCGAAGGCCACGGTGATGTCGGCGTCCTTGCTGACGATGCAGCCGTGCTCGAAGGCGAGCAACGGGAATCTGCGCTCCAGCGTGTCGGCCTTCATCACGTTGCTCATGGCTCCCTCCTTTCCCGTACAATGCGGCGTACCCTTTTACGGTTTATAAGGTAGCGCGGGTGGCGCCTGCGTGCCAGCCTTTTAATGAGTCCGTGCTCGCCGAACCTCGCGTTTATGCGGAATACGGCCCAAGCAATGACGCATCCGGCAATTATGCCGTATATTACGCACGCCCACGGCGACGCACCGATGAAGTATAGCAGGATGACTGACAGCAGTACGGCTGCGAGTCCGACGGCAAGGACGAACAGGAACATCGTGGTAAGCCCCTTGAACTCCACGCCCTTGCCGGCTCCCTTGTTAACTGTGTACTCCATCGGTTTAAAGGAAGAATGAACGGAGGATTGTCGCCGCCACAATCAGGAAGATGCAGGCGAAGAACCACGAGGCGGCTGTCTTGGACGTGTCCGGGTCACCGCTTGAGAACTTGCTGTAGGTCTTTATGCCGCCTACGAGGCCGAGCACCGCGCCGATGGCGTAGCACAGCTTGGTCGCCGGGTCGAAGTACGAGGTCATGAGGCTGGTTGCTTCGTTTATTCCGGCCAGCCCCTGGCCTTGGGCGGAAGCCGCAACGGCGGCCGACGCTCCTAGAAATGCCAATAGAATTCTTTTTCTCATTGTCGATTCTTTTTGGTGAAACATCGCTTTTCTTTAACTCGGCGGCAAAGATATGTAGGATATGCCAAGGCTGAAAGTCCTTGGCCTGACGTGGCCTTAGACGTCGTCAAATGTCAGAGTATTATATGGGTAAATGCCAAATTACCGATTCCTTAATTTGGACTTAACAAAAGAAAATGAAATTAACAACAAAAGGGACGGAACCAACGGTTACGCCCCTTATACAAATAAAAAACAGAAATCACCACAAAGCGACTTTCAGGTCGGTTCCTAAATCCAGTGAGGCGGAACCAAAACCTAACGCCTTGAATATTTTGCTCATTGTTGGAAGGGTTATTACACACTTTCCACTTTCGAGTTTTGATATTTGCGATTTTTTTACACCTACTTTAGCACCCAATTCTTCTTGGGTGAGGTTCTGTCTTAACCGCTCTGACTTAATGGCTTCCCCAATATAGTAAGCCTGCAAGTCTTCTTTAAGTCTGGCTTCCATCGCGTCCCTTTCGGGAGAGCCTTTTTTCCCCCATACGTCATCAACTACTTCGCTAAGAGGAGTTAAATTCATCTGTGCCATAGCTATTTATTTTTTGCGTTAAAATATTCGTTTCTTATTGCCTCAGCCTTTTCTATCTCCTTTTTAGGTGTTTTTTGCGTCTTTTTAATTATCCCGTGAGTTGCAATTACCAATGCTTCTATTTCGGTATCCCAAAAGGCAAAAAGACGATAACTGATGCCGTTGAATAATGTACGAAATTCCCATATTTCAGAATTGTCCAATTTTTTAAAGAGTTCCCTGTCCATTTCTCCTCCCTCTACCTTTAGGAGGTTGTAGGTAATTTTCTTTTGTGCCTTTTCCGGCAAAGAATCTATGAATTCCCTTGCCATATCCATAAAGGCAATTCTTATTTTTTGTACGCTCATCAGGCTTTGTTTTATTTTGCAAAGTTACAAATAAGTTTCCATATAAGCAAACTTTATTCAGATTTATCTGCTTTTTACAGCAACGTTCTCCAGTCCTTGCCTGTATTTAAGACGACCTTGTCTTTCCCGTCTGTCGGCAGCGGATTGCCGTCCTCGTCAAGGTATTTGTCCATAAGCTCGGTGATGAAGTCCTTATTCTCAACTTGCGAGGAGATGACGGTGAACATCTCGGTCTCCCTTATGGCGTACAACGTCTTGGCGGCGCGGAGCGACTTCTCCTCGTCTGCGGCTGCTCCGTCTATGCGGAACAGCACGTCGCCCATGTTCTCAAGGTCGGCCTGCGTGACGGCTTCACTTATTGTCTCTACTTCGGGAATGTCCGCGTCAAGCCCTTCCTGCTCCTCTTTCAACAGCTTCATTTCCTCCAACGGAAGGTTGCACTCCACGTCATCAGCCTCGATAATGTCATTTTCTTCTTCGATAGTTGCGTTTTCAAGAGGCTGGCTCATGTAAGGAGCTACAGCCGTTCCGGCATTCTCGTCAAGATAGACAAACTTCGTTTCGCCAATTACTGCGCCGTTGTTAATCTGCACACTCTCCTCCTTTTTAACTTCACCTTGCCTCGCGCTGTCGCAAAACAGGTCGCATACTTGGCGGACTTCCGCCTTGAAGCCCCACACCTTTCTTAATATATATGCGGCACATATCAGGCGTACCGACACGTAAACTATTTCCTCCATTGCAGTTGTCTTTTTGAAGCGGTTTCGTTATACATCCTGTTTATCGTCTCGCCGTAGCGTTCAAGGTGGTCGGAAAGCACGTTGTTCACGAACGTCGGAACGGACATTTCCGGGGCGATGACCGGCAGAATGCCGGCTATTGCGCGGTAAAGCGAGTCGTGGATGTACGTCTGTCGCCGCGTGCCGGTAAGCCGGTTGGTTAGGAAACGGGCCTTGTAATCTTCATCTTTTGTGCCTGTCTCCTTTGTTGCAGACAGCTTTGCCGTGTTTCCTTTCTTTTCATCCGCCTTTCCGTCAAGCTCGTTCAAGGCCGACGTGTCGCCTGCGACGACACGCTTTAACACGTCCTCGTCAACATTGTATATTTTCCTTTTGCTGTCAGCCATAGTCATTGTCTTTCAAGGTTAAGCGTTTCGAGGATTTCGTCGGCCAGCAAGTCGATGTTGCTGTCCTTGAGCAAGGATTGCGAAGGGGCGAACAGCGTGCTGCGGAACACCCGTCCGTCACGGCATATCCCTTTGTTGAAACGTTCGGCTTTGGGCAGCACTGTTTTGAACACGGGAATTTTCAGATGCCCCAAAATCTCGCTGTAAGCATTGTAAAGCTCCTTTGACGCGCGGCGGTCCATGCAATTCCAGAGCAGGCGGACGTCACGCAACGGGAACTCTTGGTTGCGCCCAAGCAGTTCGCGGACGGCCAAGACAAAACTCATGCTGCTCTGCATCACCATACGGTTCTGCGTGACGGGCACAATAAGACGGTCCATGTTCACTATCGAGCTGAACACTCCCGTGGCGTTCACCGTGCCGGGCAGGTCTGTAAAGATAACGTCGTAACACAGGCCGGAGCGGTCTATGAAGCCGTATGCCGCCCGCTTAGCCTCCTCCGGTTTGGCAGTAAGCACGGTGTAGGCCTTCCTTCCGCTGTCGCCGAACTGACTTACGAGGCGTTGCTGCAACGCTCCGTCCTTCTCTACCGTCTTGACGTCCCAGTCGCGGATGTCGCGGACGCTGTGCTGCGGATAGTCGCAGTCCACAACGAGGACGTTTAGGCCTTTCACGTAATGAAAATAACTTGCGAGGAGTATCGTCAGCGTTGACTTGCCTACTCCTCCCTTCTGGTTGCCCAAGGCAACGAATACAGGTTCTTTCTTCATAATCGTCGTTTATGTTTGCATCGTTACATTCCGTGCCGCATTGCAACGCACCGCGCATAGCTTCATTGCGTTTCATGATGCATTAAGCCATTGTAGAACATGACGCATTGCGTCGGTGCATCAGGTGACGCATTGCGTCAGTGCATTAAATGTTTCATTGCATCAATACATTGCGTGACGCACTGCAATGCGTGTGCCATTGCGTCGATGCAAAAATAGGCAACTTCCGGTGTATTGCAACATACGGAAGACCGCTTGGCAACACGTGTCGTCAGATGTCATGAGACATCACGGCGGAGGCTGTTCCGCACTAATACGGAAGCGCATAACTTTGCAGAACCAAAACGGCAGACAACGAACGCGCTCCGCCGGAACACCGCACGTCGCACGCTCCGCACGGCAATCCGACGGAAGGAAGGATTTTCTGTCCACAAGAACAGAGCAAGTTGTGTTTTCGTCCGACGTCATGGCTTCCGTCCGACGAAAACGGCTTGCCCATCCCGCGCACGGTCGGGCAGGCGCGCTCCAAAGTCGCCGCCAAGGAAAAAAGAAACAAAAAACGCAAAACAAGACGTATGGAAAAAGACAAAGGGAACATGAACGCAAGGAAACGGAAAACCATTGACGGCGGCTGCAAGCTCAGCTTCCGCCTAAACGCGGAGGAAAAGGAAAGGTTCGACAAGATGATGGCCGAGACGGAGGCGCGCGACCGCACGCTGCTCATAAAGAAGTCGCTTTTCGGGGAAACGCTGAGGGTCGTCAAGACAGACAAAGTTACGCTTGACTACTACGTCCGCCTGACAGACCTTTACAAGCAGTTCCAGGCCGTAGGCAACAACTACAACCAGACGGTGAAGGCCGTGAAAAAGAACTTCGACGAGAAGCGCGCCCGTGCGCTGCTTTACCGCCTTGAGAAATGCAGCCTCGAACTGATGCTGGTATGCAAGAAGATTGTCGCACTCACGCAGGAATACGAACGGAAATGGTTGCAAAGATAAGCCACGGCTCAAGCCTTTACGGTGCGCTGGCATACAATTATAACAAGGTGGAGAAAGGCGTGGCCGAAATACTGTCGGGCAACCGCATTATATCCGACCGCCTCGGACAGCCAAGCGCGGACATCCGCCTCGCGTTGCTCTCGTTCGACGACTATCTTTCGGCCAACCGCAACACGAAGAAACCCGTGCTGCACATCGCGATAAGTCCGGCGCCGGAGGACAGGCTCACCGACGGACAGCTTGAAGAGCTTGCGGCAAGGTACATGGAGATGATAGGCTACGGCGGACAGCCTTACATCGCATTCAAGCATAGCGACTCGCACAACACACACATCCACATTGTAAGCGTCTGCGTTGACGGGGAGGGCCGGAAAATAAGCGACCGCTACGAGCACCGCCGCTCCATGTCCGCCTGCCGCGAACTGGAACGGATGTTCTGCCTGCGCAACGGAGCGGAGCTGCACGACAGTCCGAAAGCGGAATTGAGGAAGGTTGACGTGACGGCAAACGACGTGCGCCACCAGGTCGCAAACGCTCTGAAAGCCGTATTGGAGAGCTACCGTTTCCAGTCGTTCGGCGAATACAGCGCGGTGCTTTCCACGCTGAACATTGAGGCGCGGCAGGTAAAAGGCGAGTATGGCGGGCGGCCATACGTCGGCGTAGTCTATACAGCCACCGACGATATGGGCAAGCTTGTGGACGCAACCTACAAAAGCTCGCGCTTCGGCAAGCGTTTCGGCGACAAGGGACTGAAGAAACTGATGCAGCGGCACACGGCGGACTTCAAGGTCGGCAAGTGGCAGCCTGCCATTAAGAAGAAGGTTGCGGAAGCAATGCGCAGCGCACGTTCGCGCGGCGAGTTCACGGCAATGCTTGCCAAGCAAGGCGTCGGCGTAGTGTTCCGCGAGAACGAGGACGGGCGCATCTACGGCGTGACGTTCATCGACCACGGCAGGCGCGAGGCGTTCAACGGCTCACGCCTCGGCAAGGAATACTCCGCCAACGTGTTCGACAGGCTGTTCAAGTCGTGGGAGAACGGCAAAGGCATGGACGTTGGAACGGATGTCTTTGCAAAGGATTGGCATGGACGGCAAGAGCGGAACGTTGACGGGAACATCATAGAACAGGCCGCCGGAGCGTTGTCTCTGGAAACAAACCCGGCAACGGACTACGAGGAAGAGGCGTTCCGCCGGCGCATGAACCGTAAGAAAAAACCGGGCAAGCGCAAGTCGCGCGGAATATGAGATACTGCCGACTGTAAACCGTATCAAAATCCACTGTTTTGCAAAAGGCGGCATATTGGCCTGCAAAACACGGCAAATCGCAACGTAAAAGATGCCCTTTTGGAAGCCGAAAGGCCGCCTTTTGGAAAGCGCAAGGTAACAATCTGGAAATCAAGATGTTATCAACGTAGCAAAAATCAATGCCATTTAAGTAAACAAATATCAAAGAAAGGAATGCAAACCGGAAGTCCGCCGCAACATGACGGGTTCCCACAAAACAAGGAAAAAGTATGCAACAGGAAGACGATTTGAGGGCGTTGGCCAAGATAATGGAGTTCGGCCGCGCCGTGAGCATTTTCATAATGGTGGCGCACGTCTACGTGTTCTGCCACGAAAGCATAAGGGAATGGAACCTTGACATCGGCGTAATCGACCGAATA
>NZ_JACJJG010000042.1 GCF_016899855.1 Marseilla massiliensis | reverse complement strand
TTGCTGAGTAACGGGTGCATTACCCAGAACGGCGAACGCACCATCGTAACACCTTCAATTAAAATTCCGTCACATTGGTTGAGGTTTACCATTTGTGGGCGCAGTCCTTTCTTTGGGCCGAACACACGCTTTTCCAATGGTACACCGTCTTCTGCCATTTTCAGCAGGTCGGCACGTCCGCCAGGATTCTGCTGTTTTTCCTCTACAACAATGTCACGGCTTTTGGGCGTTTTTCCGCTCATTAGCCACCATGTTTCGTCAGAGCCGTTACCGTCTATGGTGCCTTCGCCTGTAATGGCTATGTCTGTTTCTTTATAGGCGTAGATGAGTGGCGAATAGTTTATGCAGTCAAGTCCCTCCCAGCGGGTTTCCACCAATGGATATAATGCCCTGTCGAAAGCGAAAAACAATGTCGCTCCCTTCTCGATAACAAGATTAACGTGGCTTTTCAGCCTGAGCGCTCCAGTTTGCCAGGTACCGGCAGGGATTACCACACGTCCTCCGCCGGCTTTTGAACATGCTTCGATGGCTTTGTTTATCGCCTTCTGGTTTTGTGCGGGAGTAGCCTTTAGTGAAGCTCCGTATTTCGTGATGTCGAATGTACGGTCTGCAAATACAGGCACCCTGATACTTTTTTCGATTTGTTTGTACTTAGCTTCGTCCCATGCCGACGCAAATGCGGTCAAGGGTAACAGCAGGCACAATAATAATGTCTGTAACTGTTTCATGAGTTTAAGTTTGTAATGTATAAGTTTAATGTTAATAGATTTTCCACTATTCAGCAATTTGCCTACAAATATACATATTTATGGCTGAATAATAAAATTTAAGATTGTTTTTTAGGATGTTTTTATATTATTATGTATACGCATGGCTGACGTGCCTTTAATGTTTGTCAAAAGCTTGCGTATTTTGTCCGTTTATTTTGCACGTCGGACTTTTAACAACTGCAATAAAGGTTGTTGTCGGACGTATTAATTTCGGTAATATCCCACATTGGCATACCCCCCTCCGTAATAACAGCGCTTAAGGAGCGTCACGGCCGCGCTTACGATGTGTGAGGAGCATGCTTAGGGTATGTTATGGCGGCAGTTGACTATTATGCATGGCATAATTTTGTCCGCTCGCCGTTAATTTTGTTTGTAGCTTCGTCAGTCTTCTGACAGGTCTGCTACTATCTTGCGGTAAACAGAGTACATGTGTGTGCGGGATATATACCCCAGCAGGTGATTGTCCTTATCAAGAACCGGCAGCATAGATGCATCTGTGCGGTCGAACTGTCTCATAACGTCCTCCATTTTAGTGTTGACATTCAATGTGGCTTCAGGTTGTGACATGAGTTGTCGGACAGTGAAATGATGGTACAGTTCTATACGAAAGACAATGTGCCTCAGTTTTGTAATGTCAATTTCGCCCAGCAGGTTACCTGCGTTGTCCAATACGGGCAGGATGTTGTTGTGGCTTTTGCTTATGGCATGCACGAGCGAGGCCAGTGGCATGTCAGGTGATACAGCTGTATAGTTTTTGTCAATAACGCTGTCAAGACTCATAAGGGTTAGTACGGCCCTGTCGGTATGATGGGTGATAAGTTTGCCTTGTCTTGCCAATCGCATGCCGTAAATACTGTGAGGCTCGAATATTATTATAGTTAGGTATGAGCAAATGCTGACTATCATCAGCGGTATGAACATTTGGTAACCGCCGGTTATTTCGGCGATAAGGAATATGCCTGTTAGCGGTGCATGCATCACGCCTGCCATTACGGCCGCCATGCCAAGCAGCGCAAAGTTTTTCTCTGGCAGGAACACGCCTATGTTGTATATGTTCCATATTCGTGCGAAGAAAAAGCCTGCAAAGGCGCCGATGAACAATGAGGGCGCGAATGTACCGCCGCATCCTCCGCCGCCATTTGTTGCAGATGTCGCGAAAACTTTGGTAAGCAATACCATTCCAATATAGGGCACGAGCATGTTGCTGTGTCCGTAAAAGGGTGAATTGTGCAGGATTGTATCCCAGTCAGCCTCCGTCTTTCCGCTGAGCAGGATGTTTATGCTGCCATAGCCTTCACCGTAAAGCGACGGGAACAGGAAAATCAGCGGGCTTAATATTAATGCCCCAAGTAGTAACTTGGCGATGGGTTTTTGTTTCAGACGTCCGAATACAGATTCGCACGCGGTCATGGTTCTGATGAAATAAAGGCTGACAAAACCTCCGAATACACCTAAAAGTATGTTTGCCGGTATTCGTTCTACAGGCCATGGATTGTCCAATGTAAAGGTGAATAGCGAATCGCTGCCCGTAAAAATATACGTAAAGCATGTAGCCGTTACGCTTGAGATGAGAATCGGCAACAAAGAGGCCATCGTAAGATCTATCATGAGAACCTCAAGAGTGAATACAAGTCCCGCAATGGGGGCTTTGAATATTCCGGCGATAGCGGCTGCGGCACCGCATCCTACAAGCAACATTAGTGTCTTGTTGTCCATCTTGAACAGTTGCCCGAGGTTGCTTCCTATGGCGGAGCCAGTTAGCACAATCGGCGCTTCCGCTCCGACACTACCTCCAAAGCCGATGGTTATAGCCGAGGCTATTACTGAGCTCCAGCAATTATGGCCTTTCAGCCGGCTGCGTTTGCTGCTTATGGCATAAAGAATACGTGTAATACCGTGGCTGATTTCGTCTTTTACAATGTGCCGTACGAACAGTGATGTCAGGTAAATGCCTATTACCGGATATACGAGGTACATCCAGTTGAAGGTCTCCGTGTCGAAGCCCTCGGTTAGCAGTAGCTGGATTTCCTCGATAAGCCAGTGCAGTATGAAAGCCGCAACGGCGGCGAACAGGCCGACGAGGAAGCTTAATATCAATGTAAACTGACGGTCGGTAAGATAACGTTCACGTAGCGCTATTACACGTTGCATCAGTGACGGTGATCCTTCCGCAAGTTCAGTTTCTATATGGGTGTTTGCCATTATTATTTCCTTATGATTTCCACCTGCCCGTCTTCGCGAATCCTGATAATGCTTGACGGTGTGTGCGGCTGTTTTTCCTGCCTGCGGCTATAGCATACGTAGTCGACGGCGTTGAGCAACTCTTCATCTATATCCCTATAATTTTCGGCTGCTGGTTGTCCGCTTATATTGGCGCTGGTCGATACGATAGGTTTCTGGAATCTGTAACACAGTTCTTTGGAAAATGGTTCTTGAGTTATGCGCATGGCAATGCTGCCGTCCTCGGCCACAAGGTTGGAGGCCAAGTTTACTGCATTGTCGAAAATCACGGTTGTCGGTTTTGTTGCCAGTTCCATAACCTGCCATGCCACTTCTGGCGCATTCCTTATATATCGTTGTAGGCGTACGTCCGAGTCAACCAGGCAAATCAACGCTTTTGAGTCGTCGCGTTTTTTTATTGCGTACACTTTAGCTACGGCCTCAGCATTCGTAGCGTCACAGCCTATGCCCCAAACTGTATCTGTAGGGTAAAGTATTACGCCGCCTTTTCTCATTACCTCAACGGCTTTTTTTATGTCTTCTTCGCGTGTCATTTCTCAGCTTTTGTTCTTTTTAATGTTTTGGCAGAAACAGTCGTGTGCCAATGTTCCCGTCAATAATAAAATGCAAATTTAAGAAAAAAAACAAGAACCGAAAATTTTTAATAATTAAAATGACCGAAAAAGTAGAAAAACAAGAAAACCGTGGTTTCTATGAAAGAATAGGAAGGTCTCTCCATCACGGAGAAACCTTCCCTGCCTTAAAAAACTATTTAACCATTTTGGTAGTTTTCGTTTTTCCGTTGTCAAAAGTTTCAACCTTGATTACAATGCCGGTGTAAGATTCGCTTACGCGTGAGCCTTGCACACTGTAATACGCCGTCGACACTACATTGCCGCTTTCGGCACCGACATTGTCTATACCTGATGTGTAAGTGGTGCTTGCCGCCTTGCCGAATCCTCCGCACTCGTTGGCCGCGCGTACGGTGTATTCATCGGCTGAGCCTTCGTTGATTGTGTATGAAGGAGTGGCGGTCATGCTTACAAACTCACCGTTATGGAACACGGCGTATGCCGTTGCGCCGTCTACGGCGTCCCATGTCAGGCTTGTGCCATCAGCCTTTAACAGCCCGAGCTCTTTCTGCTTTGCGCTTTCGCCCGGAGTCCAGTCAGTGAATACCTTGTCGAGCGTATAGCCTTCGGCCTGCTCGGCTGTAAGGATAGTTTCGTATTCGTTACTATTAGAATCTTTTGTGAATTTTAAGACTAATGATTCAGGAGAAATGACCTTGCCATTTGCGTCCATAGAATTATATTCAACGAACTTATCCGCAACGACATTCATGCCGCCGAGAGTCCAGTGGTTGCTGTTAAGCTTTTCGGGTTGAAGCAGGGTTGTGTTCAAGTAAGCGCAACGTGGATCATTGTTCCATGCACGGCCAAAGTTGAATTTTTCAGCCAAACTGTTTATAGTGCAATTATTGAACACATATCCGTAGCTGTCTCCTTTCGATGTGTCCGTTGACGGTGCTGTTAAGGTGCATTCTCCACTACCGTCAGCGTTACGTTCCTCTACTGTAAGTGTACATTCATTGAAGAATACGTCGCCGCTACCGCAGATGAAGTCTACCGTTCCGTGAATGTCTGAGTTTTCAAAATAATAATCTCCATTGGCGTTAGAGTAGTAGGTGTCTTGGTATGACAATAGTCTTACGTTCTTGCATATTGTATGGTTGCCTTTGTCCTGTATTACTACAGCCCTGCCATCACTCGTACTTTTGTTGTAATAGTCGTAGGCGTTCTTAAGCGTAAGGTCTTGCATGTAAGTACCGGTACCCGTTATTAGGAACGTTGCCGAAACTCCGATACCTTCTACGGGGGCTTCGTTTACGATAATGGTTTTGTCCATGCTTTGTCCGATAATGGACACGTTGTCGCGTGAGATAGGTGTAAGCACTTCGTTGCCAAGGTCGTATGTTCCGTCGGGCAGAAAGATGTAGGCGCGCCCCTGGTCGGCCGGTAACGAGTTTACTACGTCAAGTGTGTTCATTAAGTGCGTACCGTCGCCGGCCTTCACAACATAATATCCTTCTTCGTTTGTTGCCACGGGTTCGCCATCCTCAACATTGGCAATAATGATTTTGTGGATATATGCGTCGGCATTGGTTGTTGTCAGTGTAAGCCATCCTGCTTCGCCGTTATACTCAACTGTATAAGGCTCGCCGTCGGTAGAAGCTTTACCGTCAAAGGTTTCTATTTCGTTGTTGTTTTCGTCGGTCATGGTAAAGGTGCGGTTACTGCCTTGGTTGCACATACGGAGCGAAATGTATGCGTGTCCGCCGACAAGCAACTTGATTTTTCCCGTAGGCTTTAATACCCAACCGTGTGTGCCGTCATGGAACTGGGTACCGTTGCCTTCGGCTTCAAACGCCTCGTGGTCTTCGTCATAGAAGAACTCGTCCGTAAGGTCGAATGTGTATCGTGCGGTAGTACTTGCTGTCTCGATTTCGGTGGCAATGGCATAAAGGTTGATATCCGATGTAATGATATAATCGGTGGTGTATTTCTCGCCACCGTCTGCGGACATGAACCATCCACGGAAAGCCTGCCCGTCGGGTACTTTTACGTCAGCCTCACCTTTTGTGAATTCATTGATAGGCCTGTCTTTCTCAACCTTTTGGTCGTTGCTTATTACCTGTCCGTCTGTATTATAATATGTAAGGGTATAATAGGGCTTGTGCTTGAATGTGGCTTTGTACGCTACGGTCTCGCCGTTGGCGCTTACGTTTATAGTTACCAGCACTGATCCGTCGGTTTGCTCCGTATATGTTACTTCTCCGTCAACCTCGCCGTTGTCGCATGTTATACTGGTGATGGGATTTGTTTCTGAGGGCAGTTCCACGTCGTTGAATAACTCGATAGTTGCTTCCTGGACGTTTTCTGATGTTTCGGTGAATATGTCTACGGCCTCGTATGTTGTTCCATTGTAAATGAACGACCCGAGTGAAGGGTATTTAGACATGTCAACGTTGCCGTAAAGAGCTAAGTCGGTGATATAAGAGTTTTGGTTTAAAGTAAAATTCTCAATTCTTATAACACAGTTCTTTTTTTCATCGAATGTAAATGTTAATGTCTCACCTTTAGAATCGGCTATTGATTTGTTGTGTAATACATTCCAATCTGTGTCATCCTCGCCTTTAACCATTAGTTTGATTCCACGATTTCCACCTGTTGCAGCTTGTGTAAGGACTATTTTTGTTAATGAGCCGATTTTTGATGTTTCGACATACGGTTCAAATTGCTTATTTAGTTCGTCTTCATATTTTGCAAGTTCTATATATCCAAGTCCTTTATCTTCAAGATTTGTGAATTTGTCTTGTGTCTTGTTAGGATATGCTCCTGCTCCTTTGAGTGTAAACGTTATTTTTTCACGACTGTATTTAGTCGTGACTTCATGGGAATGTGCCTCGGTGCTTTTCATGTCAAATTCAGGCCATTCGGTGAACGATGTCGAGTAAATCTCTTTTTCCTGAATTCCGGTGTCCGAAATGAATGTTGCTGTAATCTTGTAAAGATATATACTTCCGGTCGCTATGATTTCAACATAACCTTGTGCCGCCTCCGTGGATGTCGCGGTATATTCAGTGTAGTCAGCGTTAACTTTCGTTCCGCCTATCGTGAAGTCATGATAGCTTGGATATGTAGTAACGGCGATAACATTCCTTGCGTTGTTTACGGGTACATGTATGATAGTTCCGGCGTTAATCTGTACATCGGAACTTCTTACGGCAAACTTTCCGTTGGTAGCGTCTACGAAAAGGCTTACGCCTTCAACGTCAGAAGCCACTTCGCCAGTGCTTCCTTGAATGGTTACATCGGCGAGTGAAGCGGGGATTCTGTTTTGGAAGTCCCATGTCGCAACGACGTTCTGCGCCTTTGCGGCACAAGCCAACAATACGAAAAGACACAATATGCCTAATCTGAGTAACTGTTTTCTCATAAGTGATTTGTTTTTAAGTGTTCAGTATTATTTTAGTAAATAGTTTTCACGTACACATTTGGCGTTCATCACGAACATCCATCTGCAAATTTAAACAATAATAATGAAACTGCAATGAAAGAGGTGGATTTTTTGTCAAATAAGTTTGAAAAAGTTTATTTCGTTACCTGTTGTTATGAGTGTTTGCCGTTCGCTGCCATCCAACAGATTTGCGGATGAACCAATATCACGGATAAACCATTGTTTGACAGACATGGAAAATCATTCTTTTTAATTAGCGCCCTTTCGTGTTGCAATTAACGGCTTTTCACGTCGTAAAAGAGCAAGTTTTGGAGAACGAAAGACGCTCTTTTGCAAGAATACTAATATCTGGTCCGGTTTCTGCCGTCTGCCGTACAAAACTTTACGGGCTGCTACAACTTTCTTAAGTGAACAAGTCAAAATTCTTATACATTGTCATTTGGCATATTAGTCCTATAATATAATAAGGTGAAAACAACTTTGTTCCGTTTTTCTTGTTTTTTGTCCTAATGCGCCTCTTAATGAAAATTTAATATAAAAAGATTTTGTCATTAAAATTAATCAGCTATATTTGCACTATAAATGTAAACATGTCTAACGATTAAAATTTTGTGATTATGAAAAAACTTTTACGCTTATCTTTAGTAGCGCTATGCGCAATGGTCAGCTCTGTGGCTTTTGCTGACGCTTATAAGACATTGACATTTCCAGATGACAACAGTAAAAACAATAAGACAAACCAGTACTACGAAACTTGGACTGCCATTATTGGTTCGGACTCATGGACTATAGAAAATTTCAGTAATAACAATTGGGATTGGGAGTATATTCGATGTGGAAGAAAAAATGTTGAATCCGTTGCATCAATAGCAACAGCCTTTGCTATTGATCAACCCATATCAAACATTGTTGTAACATTTGACAAAATTGACAAGGATGATAAAATAAATTCTATTTCGCTTCTTGTTGCTTCAGATGCTGATTTCGCTAATGTTATAGAAACAGTAGAAGCGCCAAATAAAGAAGCAGGAGATATGCTATTCGAAATAAAGAATCCTACAGCTAATTCTTATTACAAATTAGTTGTTGATTGTCAAAGCGCAGGAAGCAATGGCATAGTCCAAATTTCAAAAATTCAATACTATAAGCAAGGTGATGAACCTGAAATTATAGACATATCCAACACTCCCGAAACAGCTTACACTGTAGCAAAAGCTCACGAACTGATAGAGGCTGGCAAAGGACTTGCTACCTCGGTATATGTAAAAGGTGTTATTACAGAAATAAGAAATTTTGACTCCAATTACGGTCAGTTAAATTATTATATCAACGATGTTAATGGTACGGGAGAAGATTTGTACGTTTATGGTGGTCTTTATTTAGAAGGAGAAAAATTTACAGAAGAATTGGTTAACGAGGTTAAAGTTGGTGACGAAGTTATCATTTACGGACAGTTGACAGAATATAATGGTACGCATGAGTTCAACCATAGTAACTATATCTATTCTCTCAACGGTGTAACAACCGGCATTGACAACATTACCGTTGAGCAGGAGTTTGACGAGAACGCTCCCGTTTACAACCTGCAGGGCCAGCGTGTAAGCAAGGATACAAAGGGAATCCTTATCCAGAACGGAAAGAAGTTCATCAACAGATAATGATGTGAACACGGAAGGATGACGTGGTAAATATCCTTTCATTCGTAATATGGGAGGGGATGCGATGTGTTCGCATCCCCTTTACTTTTTTAATAAGCGCATGGGTTCAATCTGACAAGTCAAACTGTCATTCTGAACTTGATTCAGAATCTACGGTGAAGGACAAAACTCTATGATGATAGTCCATGGATTCTGAATCAAGTTCAGAATGACAGTTTGACTTGGTGGTATAAGGGGTGCGAAGAATATTCTGCACTTCTCTTAACTTGCACTATCTTTTGATAAGATAGGCTGCGTCTCAACAATAAAAATAAAAGTTCGTTTCTCTTACTTTTATTTTGCACTTCTCTCAACTTGCACTATCTTTTGATAAGATAGGCTGCGTCTCAACAATAAAAATAAACATGTTTATTTTGTATTGTCTTCAACTTGCACTATCTTTGCAATTGACTATTAACCTATTTACCTTTAAACTAAGATGAAAAAGAGAAATATTTTCGTTGTGTTGTTGCTGACTTTTGCCGTTGGTGCAGGTGCACAGACGCTGTCTTATATGAATCCTGAGCTGTCGGCGCGGCAGAGAGCCGAAGACTTGTGCTCACGGATGACGCTTGAGGAAAAGGCTACGGTCATGATGAACAACTCGAAGGCGATACCACGTCTCGGCATTCCGCAGTTCGCATGGTGGAGTGAGGCACTGCATGGGGTGGGACGTAACGGTCTTAGTACTGTGTTCCCTTCATGTATAGGAATGGCTGCGTCGTTCGACGATGGCTTGCTCGAACGTGTGTTTACTGCCGTAAGCGATGAGGCTCGCGCAAAGAATACTGCGCAGAGGCGCAAAGGTAGCGTGGATACGTATCAGGGGCTTTCGTTCTGGACGCCTAACATAAATATTTTCCGCGATCCGAGATGGGGCAGGGGACAGGAGACTTATGGTGAAGATCCGTACATGAACTCTCGTATGGGACTTGCCGTTGTGCGTGGCCTGCAAGGGCCTTCTGACCGTAAATACATGAAGTTGTACGCATGCGCAAAGCATTTTGCGGTGCACAGCGGTCCGGAGAAGACCCGCCATAGTTTTAATATAGAGGATTTGCCTGAGCGTGATTTGTGGGAGACTTACCTGCCTGCGTTTAAGGATCTTGTGCAGATAGGAGGAGTGAAAGAGGTTATGTGTGCTTATCAGCGCATTGACGGTGACCCTTGTTGTGGCAGCAACAGGTTGTTGCAGCAGATTCTGCGTGACGAGTGGGGCTTCGACGGACTTGTCGTGAGTGACTGTGGAGCAATAAGCGACTTTTGGGAACCTGGCGCTCATGGGGTGTCTAAAGATGCTGCATCGGCTTCGGCAAAGGCTGTGATAAGTGGAACTGACGTTGAATGCGGCAGTAATTACAAGCGGTTGCCTGATGCTGTTAAGGCAGGCGAGATAACAGAAGCCCAGATAGACACAAGCGTGGTGAGACTGCTTGAAGCAAGGTTTGAACTCGGTGACTTCGACCCCGATTCGCTTGTGGAATGGACCCGCATACCTGAAAGCGTTGTAGCCTGCAAGGAACATAAGGACCTTGCGTTGCAGATGGCGCGCGAACAGATGGTGCTGCTGCATAATCGTGGCAATATTTTGCCTTTGGCGAAGGATGCTAGTAAGATAATGGTCATGGGGCCTAATGCTGCCGATTCTATAATGCTGTGGGGTATTTATTACGGGCAACCGAGCCATTCAGTGACCGTGCTTGAGGGGATTGGCAATAAGCTTGGTGGCGATGTAAGATATACTAAAGGGTGCGAGATTACGTCATTGACAGAGACTGAGAGCGTTTTCTCCAAACTGACATGCCGTGGAGGAAAGCAGGGGATGAGCGCCCAGTTCTGGAACAACACGGAGATGGAGGGAGTTCCGGCTTATGAAACGACATATTCGGCTCCGCTGCATTTTGACAATGGCGGCAACACGGTGTTTGCCCCTGGAGTGCGGCTTACGGACTTTACGGCGCGGTTCCGCGGAACCCTTGTTGCCGACAAGGATGAGACACTTGACATAATGTATACCAATGATGATGGTTTCAGGCTGATTATCAATGGTGACACGATTGCCGAGAGATGGAAAACGGATCGTTTACGATTCAACCGTCGTAAGCTTGACGTTAAAAAAGGCCGCAAATACGACATCCAGGTGGATTATATGCAACTTAGAGGAGGGGCGACGCTAAACTTTGATGTTGCCGTAGTGCGTAATGTAACGGCAAGCGAGATTGCCGAGCGTGCGCGTGATGTGGAAACTGTAGTGTTTGTCGGCGGTATTTCTCCCAACCTTGAACGTGAGGAGGCAAAGGTAACCGAGCCCGGTTTTGATAATGGCGACCGTACGAGCATAGAGCTTCCTGCCGCTCAACGTGAGATACTGAAGGCTTTGCATGAGGCAGGCAAGAAGGTCGTGTTGGTTAATTGCAGTGGCAGTGCCGTAGCGTTAACGCCGGAGCTGGAGACTTGTGACGCTATTCTGCAGGCTTGGTATCCCGGGGAACAAGGAGGACATGCCGTAGCCGACGTCTTGTTCGGTGATTATAATCCATGTGGAAAGTTGCCCGTTACATTCTATAAGGATGACAGCCAGTTGCCTCCTTTTGACGATTATCGCATGGCAGGCCGTACTTATCGGTATTTTAACGGTGAGCCTCTTTTCCCGTTCGGTTACGGATTGAGTTATACGACTTTCGCTTTGGGTACTCCGGTATATGACGCCCAAGCCGGTAAAATACATGTAAGCGTGACCAATACAGGCGCTCGTGACGGTGTGGAGGTCGTGCAGGTATATCTTGATAAGCCAGATGATGCAGGCGGCCCGTTAAAGACTTTGCGTGGATTTAAACGTGTAGAGCTAAAGGCCGGAGAGACGAAAGACGTAGTGGTGGACTTCCCGAGAAGTGCCTTTGAATGGTGGAACGTGGATACTAATACTATGTGTGTTACGCCTGGTAAGTATGAATTGCAGGTCGGAACGTCGAGCGTTGATGTTAAGAAGATAGTTTGCGAACTAAAATAACGTGAGTTTGGTATAAGGTAATTTCCGTAAACATCTTTCATCTTTCAGCCTTGCGCTTAACAACCTGACTATCAATTGTTTATGAGCTGACAGAAGCCTATCGGGCATCTGTCAGCCATTTCCCGTCAGTAGCCGGAGTGAAAGACCCTGAAAGATTTGCCCTCAATCTTTCAGCTCCAAACATCCTGATAGCCAGCGTGTTATCCCCAACGCTGACAGACTGACAGATGTTTACGAAAATTATCATCATTTGTTTACTTATAAAACACGGCCTTCAATGTTATGAAAAACGGTCTTTTACATTGCGATTCGTGCTCTTTTGCAAGGTAATAACGTATAAAGCGATAATGAAAAATGGATAATCATGCGCATTGGGTTATGGCTGATTATCCATTTTTCATTATTGTAATCTGTTCTTGTTTATGCGTTGACATCGTCCTGTATGTCCCAGCCGATGGCACTTGCGCCAAGTACAGCGGCTGATGAGCCGTCAAGGCCGCTTACCAAGAACTGGGCCTTGCCCTTGAAGATGTTAAGGACGTGCTCGTCATAACTTTTCTTTATAGGATTCATTATGAGATCGCCTGCTTTTGTCAATCCTCCAAAGAATATGAACGCTTCAGGAGAAGAGAACGCAGCAAAGTCAGCGCATGCCTCTCCAAGCATTTCACCTGTGAAATCATACACCTTCTTTGCAAGTTCGTCACCTTGTCCTGCCGCGATTGATACGTCGAGAGACGTTATCTTTTCTGGTTCAAGTTCACGGAGTGACGACGGAGTGTTTGTCGTGGCAAGTAATTCGCGTGCAGTGCGCGCCACGCCTGTAGCCGAGCAGTATGCCTCAAGACAGCCAGTGCGCCCGCAACCGCATGAACGTCCGTTCTCGCGGCGCATGATGACATGTCCCAATTCTCCGGCAAAGCCGTCACATCCATAAACCAACTGGCCATTGATGACAATGCCTGAACCGACACCGGTTCCGAGTGTTAGCATGATAAAGTTCTTCATGCCTCGTGCCACTCCGTAAGTCATTTCGCCTATGGCGGCAGCGTTAGCATCGTTGGTTATAGCCACAGGTACGCCTAAACGCTTCTTGAACAGTTCAGCAAGCGGAACAATCCCTTCGTGTGCCCAGACTATATTAGGCGCATATTCAATCGTGCCTTTGTAGTAATTGGCGTTAGGAGCGCCAATGCCCATGGCTTTGATCTTGTCAATGCCTCCTACCTGGTCAATGATGATCTGCAACGCTTCAAACGCAGCATCAACATATTCTTCTACAGTTAGGTAGCCTTGGGTCTTTATTGCGGTCGTAGCCTTGATGTCTCCACGACTGTCTACGATTCCGAACACGGAATTAGTACCGCCAAGGTCAAGTCCGATGACGTATGGCTTTAATGGTTGTGATATCATGATATAGAACTTTTAAAATGTTAAAAAATATATGTTTGCAAAGTTATCAAAAATCCATTCACCTGACAAAGTTTTGTTGGTAAAATTTGTTTCTTTCGTAAAAAATTAGCAATTTTGCACCCGCTATGCCGTTTCAAATTCATATAGACGTACTCGATTGGATATTTAAAGGCATGCTTATAGGTATTGTCGCTTCGGCGCCGATGGGGCCTGTAGGCGTGTTGTGTATACAACGTACGCTTAATAAAGGGCGCTGGTACGGCTTTGTTACCGGTATCGGAGCGACGGTGAGCGACTTTATTTATGCTCTGATAACGGGATTCGGTATGAGCTTTGTTATGGACCTTATCAATAATAACCATAACCGCTTTGTCTTGCAGATAACGGGAAGTATAATGTTGATGGTCTTCGGAATATATTGTTTCCGCTCTGACCCTACAAAAAAAATACATGTAAGCGGAAATAAAAAAGGTACATTGATTCATAACGGGGTAACGGCATTTCTCGTAACGTTTTCCAATCCGCTTATAATATTCCTCTTCATGGCGGCGTTTGCCCAATTTGCGTTCGTGATTCCCAAGCATCCGTTGCACATGTGTGTTGGGTATTTCAGCATAATTTGTGGCGCCCTGCTATGGTGGTTTGGGTTGACGTGGCTTATTGACAAGGTGCGAAACAAGTTTGACAACAGCAGTATTGTTATCATAAACAAGATTATCGGGAGTGTGGTTATTATATTCTCACTGCTTGTGCTGATTGGTACGGTGTTTAATTTGTACACTTTCCATTACTGACATAGTGTTGTGGCTTTACGGTTTATAAGGCCATAAATGGTAAGCATTATAGCGCAACCAATAATTCCCATAACTTTTAAACTACAGAAGACATGTTCATTTCTCAGGAATTAAGAAGAAAGAATATAGCTGAATACTTGCTATACATGTGGCAGGTGGAAGATATTATAAGGGCTTATGGATGCAGTTTGAGCCGGATTAGGCATGAGTATATTGATAAATTCGACTATACGGAGGAACAAAAGGAGGAAATGGCCGATTGGTATGGAAACCTTGTGCGTATGATGAATCAAGAAGGTTGCAGGGAGAAAGGCCATCTGCAAATCAACAAGATTGTCATGCAACAGCTTGTTGAGCTTAACGCACAACTGCTGCAAAGTACGAAATACCCTTTTTATAACAGCGAATATTACAAGGTTCTGCCTTTCATCGTCGAGTTACGCAAGCGTGGGGCGGATAATGAGGAAAATGAAGTGGAGACATGTTTCAACGCCCTTTATGGAGTGATGATGCTTCGTTTACAAAAAAAGAAGATAAGCCCTGATACTGAACATGCCATAAAAGAGATAACAACTTATATCGGAATGTTGTCGGATTATTTCATGAAAGATAAGGTTGAACCGCTTGAATTTGACTGATATAACCACATTAATTGCTGAATACGATGAATATATTGATTACCGGATGTAACGGACAGCTGGGCAATGAACTGAGGTTGCTGGAGAAAGACTACTCGCAACATAAATTCTTTAATACGGATAAAGACGAACTTGATATAACCAACCAGCTTGCGATAAATGACTTTGTAAACCGTAATATGATTGACGGCATAGTGAATTGTGCGGCGTATACGGCTGTTGACAAGGCCGAAGCGGACCAGAAACTATGCACGGCGCTTAATACGGAAGCTCCTGCTTATTTGGCTGCTGCCATAGAAAAACGCGGCGGATGGATAATACATATATCAACGGATTATGTCTTTAACGGGAAGAAATATAATCCTTATGTCGAGACGGATGTACCGTGTCCAGACAGTGTGTATGGAAATACGAAACTTGCAGGAGAACTGGGAGTCAGCAAATTCTGCCATCGTGCGGTGATAATACGTACAGCATGGCTTTATTCTACATTCGGTAATAATTTTGTTAAGACAATGCTTCGTCTTGGTCATGAACGGAATGAATTAGGCGTGGTATTCGACCAGATAGGCTCTCCTACTTATGCGCGAGATTTGGCTCAGGCAATCATTACAGTGATAGAGAAGGAGATTAAACCTGGAGTTTATCATTTTTCAAATGAGGGAGTATGCAGCTGGTATGATTTTACAAAGGCCATACACCGTATTGCCGGTATAACAACGTGTAATGTCAGGCCCATACATACGTCAGAATATCCGACACCAGCTGAGCGTCCGGCCTATAGTGTGCTCGATAAGACTAAAATCAAGGAAACTTTCGGAATAAATATTCCGTATTGGGAGGATAGTCTTAGGGAATGTATTGAGAAATTGAAATAAAAAGACGAATATTTTAATAGAGCTTGGAGTGTGAACGTCTGTGTCTTGTCTGTTTATTCAACGAGGCATTTTGACACTGCTGCTTTTGCGCTATTGAGCATAAGGCAAGTTTTACTTTTGCTCCTTAACATCTTTAACTCCTTAATTATACATGAATAAAGAAATAGAAAGAAGGCGAACTTTCGCCATCATATCACATCCTGATGCTGGTAAGACGACTCTTACAGAGAAATTCCTGTTATTCGGCGGGCAAATCCAGGTGGCTGGAGCCGTTAAGAATAACAAAATCCGTAAGACAGCCACATCCGACTGGATGGACATTGAGAAACAACGTGGAATATCCGTGTCGACATCGGTGATGGAGTTTGATTATGACGGATATAAGGTAAACATTCTCGATACTCCCGGTCACCAGGATTTTGCCGAGGACACTTACCGTACCTTGACGGCAGTAGATTCTGCCATTATTGTTGTGGATGGAGCTAAGGGTGTTGAGGCGCAGACGCGCAAACTGATGAATGTTTGCCGCATGCGTAACACTCCGGTTATCATATTCATCAACAAGATGGACCGTGAGGGACGCGACCCTTTTGACCTTCTTGACGAACTGGAACAGGAGCTTGAAATTCATGTACGTCCTTTATCGTGGCCGATTAATCAGGGGGCTAAGTTTAAAGGAGTATATAATATTTATGAGCAGAAGCTCGATTTATTCACGCCTGATAAACAGCGCGTTACCGAGAAAGTAGAGGTAGACATCAACAGTAGCGACCTTGAAAGCCATATTGGTGAGGCCGATGCCGTTAAGTTACGTGAAGACCTTGAACTTGTAGATGGCGTTTACCCTGAATTCAATGTCGAAGATTACCGTGCGGCCAAGACTGCGCCAGTGTTTTTCGGTAGTGCCCTGAATAATTTTGGTGTGCAGGAGTTGCTCAATTGTTTTGTAAAGATTGCTCCAAGTCCGCGTCCAACGAAAGCGGAGGAGCGTATTGTAATGCCTGATGAACCGAAGTTTACCGGATTTATTTTCAAGATAACGGCCAATATTGATCCCAACCACCGTTCTTGTATAGCGTTCTGCAAGGTGTGCAGCGGGCGTTTTGAGCGCAATCATCCATACCAACATGTGCGTCTTGGCAAGACGGTACGCTTCTCGTCGCCGACGCAGTTCATGGCACAGCGTAAGAGTACGATAGACGAGGCATGGCCAGGAGATATTGTCGGATTGCCGGATAACGGAATTTTCAAGATTGGTGACACATTGACCGACGGTGAACAGTTGCACTTCCGTGGGCTTCCGTCGTTCTCTCCTGAAATGTTCAAGTATATCGAGAACGATGATCCGATGAAGGCTAAACAGCTTGCCAAGGGTATAGACCAACTCATGGATGAGGGTGTTGCCCAGATGTTCGTTAACCAGTTTAACGGTCGCAAGATTATCGGAACGGTAGGTCAGCTGCAGTTTGAGGTCATACAGTACCGTCTTGAAAACGAGTATAACGCTAAATGTAGGTGGGAGCCTGTGCATTTGTACAAGGCTTGCTGGATAGACTCTGACGACCCGGCAGAGCTTGACTCGTTCAAAAAGCGTAAATATCAGTACATGGCCAAAGACAAAGATGGCCGTGACGTATTCCTTGCCGACTCTGGTTATGTGTTGCAGATGGCCCAGCAGGATTTCAAGCATATCCGTTTCCACTTTACAAGCGAGTTCTGAAAAGTGGCAGGGTTTTGTGTAAGGAAAACTATCTAAGATAAAGCAATGGGCGGGAGCAAGTTTATTTGCTTCCGCTCATTTCATGTATTCCGTCCTGTCGTTTTCCGTTATTTCCCGTATTACCTTGCATGGATTGCCGTAAGCCAGCACATTGGCAGGTATGTTTTTTGTTACGACGCTGCCTGCGCCTATCACAGTGTTGTCTCCTATGCTTACGCCTGGCAGCACACATACATGTGCGCCAATCCATACATTGTTGCCTACGGTTATTGGCAGAGCATACTCTAAGCCGCTAATGCGTCTTTCAACATCAAGAGGGTGGCCGGCTGTATAGAATCCGCAATGCGGAGCGACGAATACATTGTCGCCAAATTTTACCTTCGCCCCGTCAAGAATAACGCAATCCATATTCATGAAAAAGTTTTCGCCTATTTCTATATTGTATCCATAGTCGCAGAAAAATGGAGATACTATCGTAAAGTTTCCTTTCGTTTTTCCGAACAGTTTACGCAGAATCTCCATGCGCTCTTTGGTCTGTGACGGGCGTAAACGGTTCAGTTCGTATGTTATGTCGGCACAGATTTCTCGCTCTTTCAACAGTTCGGCGTCATAATTTGCGTCATATAATTTGCCCGCTTGAGCCTTCATCTTTTCTGTTTCCATAGTTTGTAGCGGTTTAATTATGGTGATATGTTTTTTCTATATATTTTTTATGGATTATCTGTAGATGTGGTATGTGCAGTTACAACCTTGCGCGTATTTCTCGAAAAGTCGTATTATATATTCTGCGTTGGCCTTTACCTGGGCTTCGTTGCCGTCATATCCGTTTACGAGTACGAGCACATGGCGTGTTGAGAGCTCTATTTTCGTGCGCTCGTTGTCGCTTGTCGGTGTGCCTACTCCTCCTTCGGCGTCGCGGTAAACGGGCAGTCCGGCGATGTTGAGCATGCCACGTCCTATGCCTTCATACGGCTCGCCTTCACGCCCGATGCCGAGGGTGAGCGTGTCGCCTACGAATTTGTCGGCGTCGAATCCTCCAATGCTGTAGCCGAAAGCAATGCTCGCCAGGTTGATAAGGTCAACCAATGTGTCAATCTGGTACAGCTCCTTGCCTTGCAACATACGCCTTATCAACGCTTCGGCGGCCGGTCGGTAGCGGCTTGGATCTTTGCCGCAGGCACGGTAGACACGGCGTGTCGCCTCTATGCCTGATATGGTTTTTACTGTTTCGGTAGTGTATTCAGCTTTGTATTTCTCGCCCAAAGCATTGATTTCTGCCCATAGTTTGGCGTTATATTCACTGTTTACTACGTCGGCCTCTACCGCCGCGCCCACAAAACCGGGGCACACTTTTTCTATCTCTTCAGAAACTATGATATTCATGTTCTTTTTCAATTTCTTAATTCTCGATCATTTCCAGAAACGTCTCCTCGTCCACAATGGGCACCCCCAGCTTCTCCGCCTTTTGCAGTTTTGCCGGTCCCATGTTGTCACCTGCAAGTATAAACGACGTCTTTCCGCTTATACTGCCAACGTTCTTTCCGCCGTTTTGTTCTATAATGCGCTTGTATTCGTCACGGCTGTGGTGCGTGAACACGCCGCTTATGACGATACTTTTACCGGCAAGTTTGGTGCTTGCGGCCTGAATTTGCTCCTCGCTGAGCGACATCTGCAGGCCGTAGGCTCGCAGGCGGTTCACTATCTCCATGTTTATCGGGTTATGGAAGTACGTTATCACGCTCTTTGCTATCACTTCGCCAACGCCGTCTATGTCGGTAAGTTCTTGTAAAGTGGCTGCAGCCAGATGGTCTATGTCCTTGAAATGGCGTGCCAGGAGGCGTGCAGAAGTCTCTCCTACGAAGCGTATTCCGAGGGCGAACACCACGCGTTCGAACGGTACTTGCTTTGAGGCTTCTATCCCGTCGACCACCTTTTGCGCCGACTTCTGGCGACTGCCGTCACCGTTGATTTGTTCAACGCGTATGTCGTACAGGTCGGCGACATTCTTTATCAATCCGCGACGGAAGTATTCGTCTATCGTTTCGGGGCCGAGGCTGTCGATGTTCATGGCCCGGCGCGATATGAAATGCTCTATGCGACCCTTTATTTGGGGCGGACATCCTGCGTCGTTGGGGCAGTAGTGGGCTGCCTCGCCCTCGTAACGTACGAGCTCTGAGCCGCATTCTGGACATCTGGTGATAAACTCTACGGGGCGTGCTGACGCTTCACGGCGCTCTGTGTCAACGCCAACTATCTTCGGGATGATTTCACCGCCTTTCTCAACATACACGTAGTCTCCCTCGTGCAGGTCAAGGCTGCGTATGAAGTCCTCGTTGTTTAGGGTGGCACGGCGCACCGTCGTACCGGCCAGCTGCACCGGTTCCATGTTGGCTACGGGCGTAATCTGGCCCGTCCGGCCTACCTGATAGGTAACTTCACGCAGCCGTGTGCACTCCCGTTCGGCCTTAAACTTGTAGGCAATGGCCCATCTCGGACTTTTTGCCGTGTATCCGAGGGCGCGTTGTTGGCGCAGCGAGTTGACTTTAAGCACTATTCCGTCAGTGGCTACGGGCAGGTTCTTGCGCTCCGTGTCCCAGTAGTTTATGAAGTCATAAATCTCCTGCAGGGTTTTCACCTTGCGCATGCCGTCGCTAATCTTGAAGCCCCACGCCTTCGCGCGCATGAGGTTTTCGTAGTGGCCGTCGCCCTCAATGCCGTCGCCGAGCAGGTAATACAGATAGGCGTCGAGCTTTCTTTTGGCCGCCACGGCCGGGTTGAGGCTTTTCAGGGTGCCGCTGGCGGCGTTGCGGGGATTGGCGAACAGCGGTTCCTCGGCAGCCTCACGCTCTGCGTTCAGGCGCTCGAACGACTGCCAAGGCATGAGTATTTCGCCACGAATCTCGAACTCATGGGGCCAGTCGCCGTCCTTCAAAACGAGCGGTATTGAGCGTATCGTGCGGACGTTGGCTGTCACGTCGTCGCCATGTACGCCGTCGCCGCGCGTAACGGCCTGCGTCAGTCGGCCGTCAACATACGTCAGTGATATTGACAGTCCGTCGTATTTCATCTCGCAGCAAATCTCGAAGTCCTCGCCGTTAAGCCCCTTGCTTACGCTGTTGTAGAAGTCGGCCACGTCCTGTTCGTTGTACGTATTGGCCAGTGAAAGCATGGGATATTTATGCGCTACCTGTTTAAACTCCGTGCTGATATCGCTTCCCACGCGCTGCGTAGGCGAGTCGGGGTCAGCCATTTCGGGGTGGCGGGCCTCGAGTTCCTGCAGCTCGTGCATCATGAAGTCAAACTCCTGGTCGCTTATCGAGGGTTGGTTTAATACGTAATATTTATGGTTATGCTCATGCAGCTCCTGCCTGAGTTGCAGTATCCGTTGCTTTTCGTCCATCGCTTTTGCCTTTCGTTAAATGCTTTCTTGGCGCAAAGTTAACAAAAAACGGAGACAAAGGCAACCCGTCAGTGCGTTATTTTCAGTTTTCGGGATATGCTTTCCGTTACGCAGAAAACGGCCTTAAGGCTTGGCGGTTTGCGCTGAAGACGCTATCTTTGCAGTATGCATGGCGCCGAGGGTGGCAAAAATCGTAAGCAAATGCATGTTGAATTGTTACGGTTTTCCATACATGCGGTGTCGTGAAATGCGGTTGTTAACCAAATGCCCGGCGTTTAGTTACAAACCAAAAGGCCGTCTTTAGCCTCGCTAAACACGGTCTTTGGCAATGCGATTGACGGCCTTTTACAAAGCATTTGACGGTCTTTTACAAAGCATTTGACGGTCTTTGGTAACGTAAGTGACAACTATTTAAATAAAGATATAATCATGAAGACATCTTTGCTGATACGCACGTTCATCATTATCATGGCCATTGCGGCAAGCGTCAGCCTGCCGGCGGCTACGCCAGTTGGCGGCACGTTTACCGTTGGCGACAAGAAATTCCTGCTTAACGGAAAGCCTTTCGTCGTGAAAGCGGCCGAACTGCATTATCCGCGCATTCCCCGACAGTATTGGGAACACCGCATACGTATGTGCCGTGCGCTGGGCATGAACACCATCTGCATGTACGTTTTCTGGAACATTCACGAGCAACGCGAGGGCGAGTTCGACTTCACCGGACAGAATGATATTGCCGAGTTTTGCCGCCTTGCGCAGAAAAACGGCATGTACGTTATCGTGCGTCCCGGCCCTTATGTCTGTGCCGAGTGGGAGATGGGAGGTCTGCCGTGGTGGCTGTTGAAGAAGAAGGACATCCGCCTTCGTGAGCAAGACCCTTATTTTATGGAGCGTGCCGAGGCATTTATAAACAAGGTCGGCGAGCAGCTTGCGCCGCTTACGATACAGCGCGGAGGCCCTATCATAATGGTGCAGGTCGAGAATGAGTACGGTTCTTACGGCGAGGATAAGGCTTACGTAAGCGCCATACGCGACATCGTGCGCCGTGCCGGGTTCAGCGATGTTACGCTGTTTCAGTGCGACTGGGCGAGCAACTTCACCAAAAACGGCCTTGACGACCTTGTCTGGACAATGAATTTCGGCACGGGGTCAGACATCGACGCCCAGTTCAGCCGCCTGCGTGAGCTGCGTCCCGAAGCGCCCCTGATGTGCTCGGAGTTCTGGAGCGGATGGTTCGACAAGTGGGGAGCGCGCCACGAGACGCGACCAGCCGACGCGATGGTAGCCGGTATTGACGAGATGTTGTCAAAGAACATATCCTTTTCTTTGTACATGACTCACGGCGGAACGTCGTTCGGACACTGGGCGGGAGCCAACTCTCCGGGTTTCGCTCCCGACGTTACGTCGTACGATTATGACGCCCCGATTAATGAATACGGACTGCCCACGGAGAAGTATTACAAACTGCGCGACGTCATGCGGAAGTATGCCGACGCGCCGTTGCCTGCCGTTCCCGAACCAGCGGCAGAGCTGATTAGCGTGCCGAAGTTCTCGCTTGTCGAGTATGCGCCCCTGCTTTACGGGATTGACAGTGTTTGCCGGAACAATGTTCCGCTTACTTTCGAGGAGCTTGACATGGGGTGGGGCACGGTAGTTTACGCCACAACTTTGCAGGAAACGGTTTCGGGTGGTGTGCTGTCTCTTGAGAGTGCGCATGATTACGCCCTCGTTTATGTCGACGGAAAGTATGTTGGCAGGGCTAATCGTGTAAGCAACGAGACAACCGTTAAGTTGCCGGCGGCTAAGAAAGGCAGCCGTCTTGCTATTGTGGTAGAGGGCATGGGCCGTATCAATTTCGGCCGTGCGATAAAGGATTATAAAGGACTTACCGCCGAGGTTACGCTCCGTGCCGACGTTGACGGTAAAGAAAAGTCGTTGCGTCTTGACGGTTGGACAATGCTGACGTTGCCCGATGCGTACGAAAACGCTACTGCTGCGCTCGCGTCGGGCGGCAATGGCGAATACAATGATTTGATAAAAGACTCCCGAGCTGGGTATTACCGTGGTTATTTTGACCTTGAAAAGACCGGCGACACATTCCTTAATATGGAACAGTGGGGCAAGGGACAGGTGTATGTCAACGGCCATGCCGTAGGCCGATTCTGGAGTATCGGGCCGCAACAGACGCTCTATGTGCCCAGCTGTTGGCTGAAGAAAGGCCGCAACGAGGTGATAGTTCTCGATGTAGTAGGGCCTCGCGCTACCGATGTTTGGGGACAGACCGCGCCAGAACTCGACCGTTTGCAGGCCGAGAGTGGCGGCGTTTCAAATCTTAGTGACAAGCGTCCCGAATTGTCGGATGTCGCGCCTTCGGTTACGGGTAGCTTCAGTGCTGTGCAAGATTGGCAGACCGTAACTTTGGAGAAACCCGCCAAAGGACGTTATCTTGCTGTTGAGTGTGTCGGTACTTACGGCCGTGACGGCGTGGTGACAATGGCTGAAATATATGCCAGGGGTGCCGACGGAAAGCGCATTGACCGCAGTTTGTGGGCGGTGAAGTATGCAGACAATGAGGACATTGACGGCGGCAACCATACCGGCGACAAGGCTTTCGACATGCAGGAGTCGACGTATTGGCGCACGATAGCCGGCGTTCCGGTGCCTCATCTGCTTGTTATCGACATGGGTAAGGAACAGACCGTCAGCGCGATTGAATACTTGCCGTGCACTATTCAAGGACAAAACAACGGAATAAACGGCTATAAGATATATGTATATTGATATTCTTTCGGCTTATATTTGATGATGTAAAGATGAAACTTATATTATATTCCGCAGACCTGAGCCATGACCTTGAGCTGGCTTTTGCCGACCAGGGGATAAGGGCAGGCTTCCCTTCGCCGGCGCAGGACTATATGGAGTCCATTGACCTTAACAGTGAATTGGTGCGCCATCCGGCAACAACTTTCTATGCGCGGGCCGTTGGCGAGTCGATGAAAGATTGCGGGATAGACGATGGCGACTTGCTTGTAATCGACAAAGGCATAGAACCGCAGGACGGAGATATCGTCGTTGCGTATATTGACGGTGAGTTTACGTTAAAGAAAGTGAGGTTCGAGAAAGGGCGGAACTGTCTTTGGCTCGTTCCCGCAAATGAAGAATATAAACCCATAAAGGTAACTGAGGAAAACGATTTTATCATCTGGGGAGTTCTTGTCTATAACATAAAACGGCAGTTGAGGAGGTAACTGATGTTTGGTTTGGTTGACTGCAACAACTTTTATTGTTCTTGCGAACGTGTATTCAACCCTTCATTGCGCACGTCGCCGGTCGTTGTCCTGTCGAATAACGACGGTTGCATTATAGCCCGCAGCAACGAGGCTAAGGCCATGGGAATAGCCATGGGCACGCCGTTTTACCAAGTAAGGGATTTTCTCGAGCGTAATAACGTTGCCGTGTTCAGCTCAAATTACGCCCTTTATGGTGACATGAGCCGCAGGGTAATGATGTTGTTGGCCGACTTTACGCCCGACATCACGCAGTATTCAATCGACGAAGCGTTCATCGACTTGTCTGGTTTCGGCCATGGAGAGACGTTGCGCGGCTATGGAAAGAAAATCGTACGGTGTGTCGGTAAGGGCACGGGCATACCCGTTACGTTGGGCATTGCCCCGACAAAGACCCTTGCCAAGGTGGCGAGCAAGTACGGCAAGCGTTACAAAGGGTATGAAGGCGTGTGCATGATAGATACCGAGGCTA
>NZ_JACJJG010000041.1 GCF_016899855.1 Marseilla massiliensis | reverse complement strand
CAAAACTATTGATTTTTAATCTTTTAAAAGAAAAACTCGATGTGCTCAATTTTATGTTGCTGAAAGGCCATCCAACAAAACTGCGGAAGAACCCCTTTTACATTTCGTCAGCAAATGTGTTGGATGAACAAATACTTTATCTATAATTATGTCATACCATAAAACGCCGCCATTGCAGGGACATAATTAGTTTTCGCTGACCTGTGGTTCATTATGTCCCTGCAAAAAGTAAGCTCTCATATTATTACCTTATACCGAACTTACGATAGCGGAGTATCGCTTGTACACTTGTAAAAATGTCATGATATTTCATGGCGAAACGGTGGACGTATGGCCGTCAAGCGTTTAAAAAAACAAATTTTTCGGCTTTTTTCCTTATTATATTAGGTAATTACGTTGATATTCCTTAATTTTGCAGCTCGCATTCGATAATCATTTAAAATAACATAAAATAGCAAGATGAAAATTTCATTTGAAAATCCGGACAAGGTGAACGGACTGATAACCTTGACCGTTGAAGAGGCTGACTACAAGGAGAATGTCGAGAAGACACTGAAAAACTATCGCAAGAGAGCTAACGTGCCGGGCTTCCGTCCGGGCATGGTGCCGATGGGGATGATTAAAAGGCAGTTCGGCACTACCGCCAAGGTGGATGAAATCAACAAGCTGCTCGGCGAGGAAATATATAAGTACGTTAAAGACAATAACATCCAGATGCTGGGCGAGCCGCTGCCGTCTGATAAGCAGGAGCCGGTAGACCTGGAGAAGGAAGCTCCCTATACGTTTATGTTCGACATCGCCGTTGCTCCCGAAATGAACGCCGAGCTGAACGGTGACGACACTATCGACCACTATACCATCACTGTTGACGATGACGTGGTGAACCGCCAGATAGACATGTTCGCTTCACGTGCCGGAAGCTATGACAAGGTAGAGGAATACCAGGAGCACGACATGCTGAAGGGCGACCTGCGCGAGCTTGACGAGAACGGCAACACCAAGGAAGGCGGACTGACTGTTGAGGGCGCCGTGCTTATGCCTGAGTATATTAAGGTAGACGACCAGAAGAAGCTGTTTGACGGCTGCAAGCTGGGCGACATCATCACCTTCAACCCCAAGAAAGCTTATCCCGAAAGCGACATCGAAGTGTCTTCACTGCTGAAGATCAAGAAAGAAGAGGTTGCTGACATGAACTCGGACTTCAGCTACCAGATTACCGAAATATCACGTTTCGTAAAGGCTGAGGTAAACCAGGAGCTGTTCGATCAGGTGTTCGGCAAGGACACTGTTAAGAGCGAAGAGGAGTTCCGTGGCAAGATAGCCGAAGGACTGAAGGTGCAGTTCGCTGTTGACACCGACTTCAAGTTCATCCAGGACGTGCGCAAGTACATGGAGAACAAGGTTGGCGCGCTGACATATCCCGACGCCCTGTTGAAGCGTATCATGCTCAACAACAACAAGGACAAGGGCCAGGAGTTTGTTGACAAGAACTATGAGCAGAGCGTGAAGGAGCTGACATGGCACCTCATCAAGGAGCAGCTCGTGAAGGCTAACGGCATCAAGATTGACGACGCCGACATCAAGGAGACGGCCAAGGAGGCTGCACGCGCCCAGTTCGCGCAGTACGGCATGACCAACATCCCTGAGGAGTACATTGACAACTATGCTACGGACATGCTCAAAAAGAAGGAGTATGTCGACTCTTTCGTTGACCGCAGCATTGACCGTAAGCTCACAGAAGCTCTCAAGAAGGTTGTAAAACTTAACGAGAAAACAGCAACCCTTGACGAGTTCAACAAATTGATGCAAGGCGAATAAATATTTTTTAGCAAAAAAAACTTCCATAATATTAAGGAGGTTACCGACTTTTTTATTATCTTTGTTCCAACGAACAAGCTTAAAGGGTCGGCAATCTCCTTTTCGCATGTAATATAAATAGGTGGAAAATGCGATGTCGGCAAAGGTTTCCGCCCGGCATACAACGGATAGCCGGCGGCGCGGTAGCCTGTAAGGCGATTATTCATTTTTCATTTTTAATTGTTAAATTAAAATATAGATGAACGATTTTAGAAAATATGCTACCGGTCATCTTGGCATGAACGGTATGATGCTTGACGACGTGATGAAGGCGCAGATGCAGTATCTCAACCCTTACATCCTTGAGGAACGCCAACTTAACGTGACGCAGATGGATGTATTCTCGCGCCTTATGATGGACCGTATTATCTTTCTCGGCACACAGATAGACGACTATACGGCCAACACCCTGCAGGCCCAGCTGCTGTACCTTGACTCGGTGGATTCAGGCAAGGATATCTCAATATATATCAACAGCCCCGGCGGTAGTGTAACGGCGGGCCTCGGCATTTATGACACCATGCAGTTCATATCGAGCGACGTGGCTACAATCTGCACGGGCATGGCCGCTTCGATGGCGGCAGTGCTGCTCGTTGCCGGCACTGAAGGCAAGCGCTCGGCGCTCACCCACAGCCGCGTGATGATACACCAGCCGCTGGGCGGGGTGCAAGGACAGGCATCAGACATTGAGATAGAGGCAAAGGAAATTCTTAAGTTCAAGAAGGAACTCTATACAATCATATCTGAACACTCGCACACTCCTTACGAGAAGGTATATAAGGACTCTGACCGTAACTACTGGATGACGGCCGAGGAAGCCAAGGAGTATGGCATGATAGACACCGTTTTGGTAAGAAAGAAGGCAAACTCGACACCAACAAATTCAAATGGCAACCAGGAATAACAGGACGGAAAAGGTTTGCAGCTTCTGCGGTCGGAGTGAACGTGACGTTAAACTGCTTATCACAGGCCTTACGGGATATATCTGTGAGGACTGTGCCGCGCAGGCGTATGAAATAGTAAAGTCAACCGGTGTTCTCGACGTCGGCAAGGAGAAACACAACGATAAGTTTCAGTTGAAGAAGGTGCCGAAGCCGATGGAAATAAAGGACTATCTCGACCAGTACGTCATAGGGCAGGACGACGCCAAGCGTTGCCTTGCCGTGGCGGTGTACAACCACTACAAACGACTGCAACAGCCGGCCGACGACAACGGCGTGGAGATAGAGAAGAGCAATATAATAATGGTGGGCAGCACCGGAACGGGCAAGACACTGATGGCCCGTACGATAGCGAAGCTGCTTGATGTGCCGTTTACCATCGTTGATGCGACCGTGTTTACGGAAGCTGGCTACGTAGGCGAGGATGTCGAGAGCATACTTAGCCGCTTGCTGCAGGTGGCCGACTATGACGTTGAGGCAGCCCAGCGTGGTATCGTTTTCATTGACGAGATAGACAAGATTGCGCGTAAGAGCGACAATCCTTCAATAACCCGCGACGTTAGCGGCGAGGGTGTGCAGCAAGGTCTGCTGAAACTTCTGGAGGGAACGATGGTCAACGTGCCCCCTCAGGGTGGCCGTAAGCATCCGGACCAGGAGTATATCCATGTAGACACGAAGAACATCCTGTTCATCTGTGGCGGTGCCTTCGACGGTATAGAGCGTAAGATAGCCCAGCGAATGAATACCCATGTGGTGGGTTACAACTCCGTACAGAACGTGCGTAATATCGACAAAAACGACCTGATGAAGTATATTTTGCCGCAAGACTTAAAGTCGTTCGGCCTTATACCTGAAATCATAGGCCGACTGCCGGTGCTTACATATCTTAATCCATTGGATCGTGCGGCACTTCGCTCAATACTTGTCGAGCCGAAGAACTCTATCGTGAAACAATACAAAAAGCTGTTCGAGATGGACGGAATAGAGCTGACTTTTACGGACGAGGCTCTCGATTTTATCGTCGATAAGGCTATGGAGTACAAGTTGGGGGCGCGTGGATTGCGCTCGATAGTGGAGAGCGTGATTATGGATGCGATGTTCGAAATCCCGTCAAAGAAAGTCAAGAAATTCGAAGTTAATCTCGAATATGCCCGCAAGCAGCTTGAGAAGGCCCACTTTGAGAAGTTGGAAAGTGCCTGAAGCAAAAGGCCTATGAAAAATAACAGTTAATCAGTTACTCTGTCTGCTATATGTACCATGACGTTAATCTTACCGAAAAGCTGAAACAATATTTCGGCTTTGACAAGTTCAAAGGCAATCAGGAAGCTATAATCCGCAACCTTCTTGACGGCAGGAACACTTTTGTGCTAATGCCGACCGGTGGCGGAAAATCGTTGTGTTACCAGCTTCCTTCACTCATTATGGACGGCACGGCAATAGTCATATCGCCGCTTATTGCCCTGATGAAAAACCAGGTGGACGTGATTAACGGCATGACAGAGACGGACGGAGTGGCGCATTACCTGAACTCCTCGCTTAACAAGTCGGCTATTGATAAGGTAAAGGCTGACATCATTGCCGGCAAAACAAAACTGTTGTACGTCGCGCCCGAATCGCTGACAAAGGAAGACAATGTGGATTTCTTACGTGGAGTGAAAATATCATTCTACGCCGTTGACGAGGCGCATTGTATCTCGGAATGGGGACATGATTTCCGTCCTGAGTACCGAAGGATACGTCCGATTATCAACGAAATTGGCGAAGCGCCGGTCATTGCGCTTACAGCTACCGCGACGGACAAGGTTCGCACTGACATAAAGAAAAGCCTCGGAATACTCGATGCGACTGAATATAAAAGCTCGTTCAACCGTCCTAACCTTTATTATGAGGTACGTCATAAGACAAAGGACATAGATAAGCAGATCGTCAAGTTCATCAAGCAGAACCCTGGAAAGAGCGGAATAATATATTGTCTGTCAAGAAAAAAGGTGGAAGAGCTGGCCGCTGTACTGCGTGCCAATGACATAAAGGCCGCCGCATACCATGCAGGACTTGATTCGGGCACGCGTTCTGCAACCCAAGATGACTTTCTCATGGAGCGTATCGACGTCATTGTTGCAACAATAGCGTTCGGTATGGGTATAGACAAGCCGGACGTGCGCTTTGTCATTCATTATGATATACCGAAGAGTCTCGAAGGATATTACCAAGAGACAGGGCGTGCGGGACGTGACGGAGGAGAAGGAAAGTGCATAGCGTTCTACTCTTATAAGGACTTGAAAAAGCTCGAGAAGTTCATGGAGGGAAAACCCGTGGCCGAGCAGGATATAGGCCGACAGTTGCTGCAGGAGACCGCGGCATACGCCGAATCATCCGTGTGCCGAAGGAAAATGCTGCTGCATTATTTCGGTGAGGAGTATGATAAGGATAATTGCGGTAATTGTGATAACTGCCTGCATCCTAAGACAAAGATAGAGGGAAAGGACGCTTTACTTGTGGTATTGAATGCCATCGCCGCAATAAAGGAAGATTTCCGCACTGACTATGTGGTGGATTTTGTTGAAGGAAAGGAGACCAACGATATCGTGGCTCATAAGCATGACCGGCTTGAAGAGTTCGGCTCTGGTGAGGACATGGACGAGAAATTATGGAATCCAGTAATACGGCAAGCCCTTATTGCAGGATTATTGAAAAAGGACGTTGAGAATTACGGAATACTGAAACTGACGTCTGCCGGCAAAAAGTTTATGAAAACCCCGACATCGTTCATGATTGTTCTTGACAACGAGTTTAATGAAGATGAGGAAGATGACAGCCATGAAGGTGTAAGTGCGGCGCTCGACCCGACGCTTTATTCGATGTTGAAAGACTTGCGCAAGAAGATGAGCAGCCGCCTGAAACTGCCTCCGTATGTTATTTTTCAGGATATTTCCCTCGAGCAGATGGCTACGGTTTATCCTGTTTCCCTTGAGGACTTGCAGACTATACAGGGCGTGGGCGCTGGCAAGGCGCGCCGCTACGGCAAGGAGTTTGTCGCCTTAATCAAGAAGCATTGTGAGGAAAACGACATTGAACGTCCGATGGATTTGCGTGTGAGGACAGTAGCCAAGAAGTCTGTGCTTAAGGTGAAGATCATACAGAGTATCGACAGGCATGTGGCGCTCGACGACATTGCCGAAGCCCAGGGACTTGAATTTGATGAACTCCTTGACGAGGTTGAGGCAATAGTCTACAGCGGAACTAAAATCAACATCGACTATTTCCTTGAGGAAGTGATGGACGATGACCGCATAGACGAAATCTACGACTATTTTAAGGAGAGCGAGACTGATGACCTTGAGGCTGCCATGGACGAACTTGGCGAGGATTGTACGGAAGAGGAGATAAGGCTCGTGCGTATTAAGTTTATGTCTGATATGGGTAATTAATCATTCTTATTATATTGTATTAAACGGCTCCGACACATGTAAAACAGTGTCGGAGCCGTTTTGTTTTCAGCTTTTTGTCATGATTGGCGATTACCTTCGGAAATGTCGGTCATGGTGTATTTTATATCCGTGAAAAGCCATTTTTAACATGTTTATGGGGTTAATAACTTACGGAATGTATTATATTTGCACGCGGAACATTAACTTTTGTGACATAGGTGGGTGTTTTTTAGCTTTACTGCAACGTGTTGCCGGTTATTGTATGACTGCTTACTAATCTCAAATTAATTATAAACATTTATTTAAACTACTATGAAACTAACCGTAAAAACAAGACTCGGCATGACTTGTTCATGTTTTGTAAAATCATTGATGACAGTATTCGCCGCGTGCGGTTCGCTGCTTTCGGCCAATGCCCAGGAAGCCGACGGCCGCAATTTCGGCATTGACGGCTTTGCGGCTGTCAACGGAACGCCGGGCACCCCTCACTATCTTGAGGGCGGGACCACGGGCGGAGCCGGCGGCAAGGTGGTGTATGCAAATACGTTCCAGCAGCTCCAGGCATATCTCCAGGCCAAAGACCCATACGTGGTGATTGTCGACAAAGACATGGATACGGGCATTAAGTGCTGGGTTGACGACCTGTCTACAGGCCATCTTTGCAACAACCAGGACGGTTCCGAGGGCGTTGAGACCACATACGGCGAGCGTGTGATGATAGCGTCCAACAAGACTCTCGTCGGCGTTGTCAATCCCGAGACTGGCCGGGCGCCGCTGTTTTCGCACATTACGTTCGTGATGCAGTGCGCAAGTAACGTCATCATACGCAACTGCCGCTTCACTATGGAGGGCGCGCCGATACTGAAGTCGGGCGAGAACAAGATTGTGGCGTTCCGTGACGGGGTGCAGAAGGAGGTGGGCGACCCCGACTGTATCAGTATACAGGCCGACGAAAACAGCGCCAAGACTGATTGGGGCGGGCACATCTGGGTAGACCATTGCGAGTTCTTCAACGGCGACGCGGCCGACAAGGACAGGTACGACGGGCTGCTGGACTGCAAGAATAACGTTCAGTGGATGACGTTCAGCTACAACCACTTCCACCATCACGACAAGGCCTGTCTGTTCGGCAAGGGCGACAGCGACGTGTTTGACGGGTGCCGCACCATCTCCATGCACCACAACTGGTTCGACAACATTGCCGGTTCGCGCCTTCCGCTGCAAAGGGGCGGTCACCTGCATTACTTCAACAACTACATGGTTGGCAGCGAGGACGGCTGGGACGTGCGTTCAAAAGCCGTCGGCTACATCCAGGCATGCTACTTCAAGGACAGCAAGGCTCCCGTCCGTTCCGACCGTGAAGGCTCGTTGAACATCGACAAGACAGAAGGCTATGGCGTGACATACGAGAACTGCCGGCAGCTGATGGAGGGCTACGCCAACATCGACGGGACTAAGGCTGACAAGTCGCTGACGGTGAATTATACCGACTGGACGCCGGAAAAGACCGACGGCGGATACTTTGTGAACACTCTCGACAAGACCGCCGACGTGCCCGGAACCGTGCAAAAGTATGCCGGGGCGGGGAAAATAGAGATATGGACGGCTTATGCCGACGCGGTGCCTGCCGAGGATATTGACGAATACGCGGCGGCGATAAAGGACAACCCGACGGAACCTACGTATGACGCGAACGGCGACAAGATAACCGGCATATCCGCAGACGTGGCACAGGTTGAGGCCGGCGGTGCCGTCGCCATGCAGTATTATTCGCTCGGGGGAGTGCGTCTTGACGCCCCGGCGGCGGGCATCTGTATAAAGAAAAGCGTTGACGGCAAAGGCCGTCTGAGCGCGATGAAGGTTATGGTAAAGTGATGCCGGGGCGAAGTTTGCGCCCGCGCATTTTTCCGAAAGGCCGCATTTCACATGCTGAAATGCGGCCTTTCAGCGTGTAAGAGGCCGTATTTTGCAGCGTAAAATGCGGCATATTGCCAACGTGTTAATTGTCAGTCGGTTACGCGGTTGTCCGACGAGGCTTTAGCGTAGCCCTGTTAGTGTGCTGCCACCTGCTGCCTGACGCAAGCCGGAACGCTGCTAATGTTTATTAAATTTAAGTATTTGCATACGCACTGTGCGTATTGATAATTTGTCCGAATATGATGTATAATGGTTATAAAAAGATTTTTCTACGTATTTTGTATAAAAATATATAATTTAATTTGCATTTATGCTTTCAATTGCTTATATTTGCAGAGTGTCTAATTTAATAAATTTTTACTATGAAACATCTGTTCATCTACATTTTGTGCGCTTTTATGTGCTGTGGCGCATACGCACAAAGCACTATGACTTCACCCCCTCCTGCGGGTGTTAAGATGAAGGCATTGAAGGCCGCCGAGGCCCGCATCACCGGCAGGCCCGGCCTGCTTCAGAAACTTCAGAAGCAGCAGATGGCTGCAAAATCCGTGCGCAGCGACGACGGCAAGCTGTATGCCGGCCTGCGCCGCATGGGCCGGCCCATGCGCGTGGCCGCCGTGAAAGCTCCTGCGGCAGCCCCCGTGGCTGACGGCATGGCGCGCATCACGGTAAATGTTGAGAGCGACTGGGGCGACGGTTCCGGATACCAGATGCTGCTGGATGCCGACTGTACGATACTCGATTTGCAGTATGTCGACGAAATTTTCGCCGAGTCGGAATACATGCTTCCCGAGAATGCCGGTATGTTTGAGAACTGGCTGGTAGCAGGCCAGACGGCTTCCGTTGACATCCCGGCCGGCAAATATGATTACGTAGTGTTCAATCCCACGCCTTCGGACAATACATATTATATAGCCAATGGCGAGTCGTCGGGAGACGCATACGAGTTCAAGGGCGGTTGTGAATACGTGTTCACCATAACGGTTGGAATGAGTGGCGACAATGTTGCGATTACCAGCAATTCGCCCGTAAGCATCGGCGTGAGCGGCATCACGGCGCCCGTTTCGGGTGAAGGCCTCACCGCCGCAGAGGCCGTTACGGCCACGATATTCAACAATGGTACGGAAGCCGTGTCGTCGTTTACAGCCACGCTGACAGTAGACGGAGGCACGCCCGTCGCCGAGACTGTGAGCCAGGAGATAGCGCCGGGCGCAACACTCGACTACACATTCACCGCCACGGCCGACCTTTCGGCTCCCGGCATGCACACCGTCACCGTGGCCGTTGACCATGAGGACGACGCGCTGGCCGGCGACAACACCTTTACCGCAAAGGTGAACCATGTCGCCCCCATACCCGCTCCCTACACATGCAGCTTTGACGAGGAAGCCGACGTAGACGAATGGACAACGGTGGACGGCAACATGGACGGCGATACGTGGAACATACAGTTCACGGAGGGATACGCCCAGATAATTTACAACGCATACATGGCGTTGGACGACTATCTCGTAACCGTCAACCCGATAGCCCTCAAGGCCGGAACCAACAAGGTGGTGATAGACTACAACGCCCAGAGCGATGGCTATTATGAGAGTTTCGAGGTGCTTTACGGCAAGACTTCAAACGTTGAAGACATGACTGTCCTCAGGACTGTTGATGACTTTGCAATGTCAGAGAACGGTTACGTGCTGCCCGTTAACTTCGATATTGAAGAGGATGGGGCATACTTTTTCGCGATACACGCTACGTCGGAAGCCGACCAGATGGGCATCCTCATCAACAGCGTTGAAATATCGGAAGGCGCATATAAAGGCACGCCCGACCTTGTAATAGACAAGGTTCAGATGCCGCTTTCGAGTTGCTCGCTTGGCGATGGAGAAAAAGTCGTTGTGGTAGTGTCGAACAACGGTACCGCTGATGCAAAGGGCTTTACGCTGGCGTACACCGTCAACGACGGTCAGGAGACTTCCCGGGAATGCGCTGACGTTGCAGTGCCTGCTGGCGGCAGCGTGGAGGTTGAACTCGCAGGCTTCGACTTCTCCGGGGAAGGCAAGTACACCGTAGCCGTCGAGATAACCGACGTGACGCCCGCCGACGGACAGAATGAAGAGACCGTAACCGACAACAACAGCGCCGAGGGCACAGTGACACACTACACCCCGACCGACGTGCCGTTTACCGTTGTCTTCTCTGACCCCGACCAGCGTGACGAATGGGCAAGCGACGAGTCGTGGGTATATGACGGAGATTATAACTTCGGAATGTACTGCGTTGGCACGACACCGCTCGTTTCGCGTGGCGTCAACCTTGAGGCCGACAAGAGATACCGCATCTCTTACAACTACATGGCCGGCATGTATTACTTCTTCTTCGTCGTTTATGACAGTTATGACATCGTGGTGGGCAAGGACGGTGCGCCGCTGTCTGACTGGGAGACGGTAGCGTCGTTCACCGATGTTTATACCAATGACGCTTTCGCCGACAACGATGTAACCTTCACCGTGCCTGCTGACGGCGTTTATTCCATCGGTTTCAAGCAGGATGTGCCGCAAGGAGTGTTCACGCTCGCAAGCGTAAGCGTTACCGAAGTGACATCGTATGACGTGACCCTGAGCAGCGTGACGGGTCTGCCGTCGATGCTGCCGAAGGCTCAGGCCGAGGGTATGGAGATAGCCGTACCGGTGAAGAACAACGGTGCCGAAAGCGTATCGGGTACGGTAAGCGTGACGTTCAACGGCACAGCCGTAGGTTCGGCTGCATTCACTGGCCTTGCTCCCGACGCAACCGAGACGGTCAGCGTGCCTGTTGTGGCACAGGGCCTTGAGGCCGGCAGCGTATCGGTAGAGGTTGAGGCCGTAATCGACGGACAGGAAGACAGCAACCCGGCAGACAATTCCGTGACAGCCGGACTTGAAATAACCGACAAGGTTTACGCTTACGACTACGTTACGGATGATATGTATAACGAGATGTACGCCATCGGCTTAAAGGACGGTGGCGCGGCTACTGCGGGCATACCGTTCCTCATCAATGCCGAGACCACGCTTGAAGGCGTGTCGGTAGGCTGGGGCGTGGCCGACGGCCAGCAGATAGGACTGTGCGTTTACAAGTGGGATCCTACGGCAATATACCAGGATGGTGTAATCGAAGTGGGCGATGAAGTGTACACGACCACAGCCGACCAGGGCACCAGCACGGAGCAGGTGGACTATCTGTTTGACGAGCCTGTGACGCTTGAGCCGGGATATTACTTCATCGGTGTGACTTATGCCGGATACGCATTGGCTGTTGACAATGTAGCTCCTGGCCAGCTCTACTTGCTCGACACGAGCTATGAAGTTCCGTTGGCGATAGACCAGTCTGGCGCAAACCTCGGCACTCCGGCCATCCGCGCGATACTTGACAGCGGTGAACTTTCGGGAATCGGCAATGTTGACGTATCAGCAGGAGCTTCGTCCTTGGTATATGACGAGGCTACCAAGACCGTCACCGCCGTTTCGCCGTCAGGCTCAGAGACAAGCCTTGCCGTTTATGCCGCATCTGGCGCGATGACGGGCGGCGTAAGTTCTGGCAGCGGCAGTTGCGTATTCGACGCGTCAAGTCTCGCTCCCGGCGTCTACGTAGCTAAGATGACAAGCGGTGACTATGCTGAGACAAGCAAGTTTGTTGTGAAATAATCCTTTCATGCAGGCAGTGGCCTGCGATAAGAAAAACATCTGTTCGGGGCCGGCAAAGGGAGTTTCCTTGCCGGCCCTTTTCCGTTGCCGGCGGCATAGCTAGTCAGTAGCCGTGTGTACACGTGTGTCGGCCGGCTTTGTGAAATGAAGACAACATTATTATATAAAGCATTGGTTTGCGCGGCGATGGTTGCCGGTACGTCGTCGTGCGTCAACAACTGGCTTGACCAAGAGCCGTCGACCGGCGTTGACGCGGGCAGTGCCGTGACGACCACTTCCGACTTAACCAGCGTGCGTGCGGGACTTTACGCCGCGCTGAAGGGCAACTCTTCACTGACCGACTACTACGGACGCCAGATGTTCATATATGGAGACGTCAGAGGAGAGGACGTACAGTACAACTGGATTGACGGCCGCGGCCGCGGCGACTTCTATTATTACATGACTTACAGCACGGCCAGCGATTTCAACGGTAATGCCATCTGGCAGACTCCTTTCGTGGTGATAAGCCGCGCGAACTACGTTATCGACTATGCCGAGGGCGGTACGATAACCGACGCCGAGGACAACTAGGCCACCATCTCGCAGTATGCCGCCGAGGCAAGGGTGCTGCGTGCCATGGCGCTGTTCGACCTTACGCGTATCTATGGCACTCCTTATACCGAGGACCAGGGCGAATCTCTCGGCGCGCCGATAATCACCGAGCCTGTTGATGACGCCGGGTCGAACAAGCCGGAGCGTAGTACTGTGGCCGAATGCTACACACAGATAGAGCAAGACCTTACCGACGCCATCAACTCGGGCGCACTGCCTGAGGACAAGACCCAGGGTTACGTCAACGTGTGGACGGCCAAGGCGTTGCAGGTGCGTGTGTATATAACGAAGGGCGAGTGGGCTAACGCACTGTCAGTGGCCGAGGACATCATCGCCAATTCGCCCTACACGCTGTGGACAACGGCCGAGTATGCCGACGCGTGGAACAAGAACAACTCGGCCCACGAGAACGAGCTGATACTCGAAATGAAGATTACCGACTCTACCGACTGGACCGACCGCGAGGGCATAGCCTACTGCTACGCCGACCTGTACGGGGTAGACGCCGCCGGCGGCTACGGCGACATTATCGTCACGAAGGACTTTTCGGAGATGTTGGCTTCCGACCCCGAGGACGTGCGCAACGACATCTTGCTGAAGCCTGTGGGCGACCCGTCGGTCTATATGTCGTACGGCGACGACTTCGTTGAGCACGGAGTGTTCATCAACAAGTTGCCACAACCCGACGAAAACACCAGCGCAGCTTACCAGAACGTACCGCTGCTGCGCCTCTCGGAGGTGTATCTCTCGGCGGCTGAGGCCGCCTACCAGGAGGGCGACCTTAGCCGTGCGGCCGAGTTGTTTAACGACATAATAACCAACCGTACCACTGATGCAACGAAAACCGTGACCGCCGGCGACATAACACTTGACCGCATATACGTCGAAAGGCGCAAGGAACTTGTCGGCGAGGGGCAGAGATATTTCGACGTGCTGCGCCGCGGCGAGACCGTAACGCGTTATACCGACGTGAACAACCGGGGCTGGCACGACGCGTTGAGCGAGGAAGCGCGCACGTTCAGCCGCGACTCGGAGAAGGCGCTGCCGCTCATTCCGCAGAGCGAGCTTGACGTCAACCCGAACATGCAGCAGAATCCGGAATATTAATATACTCTCTCTAATTAAATAAATAAATGAGGTTGCGTCCTCGGCCTTACCCATGACCTGTGACAGTGACTAAGGTGCGGTACTTTTTAAGTCCCCCGGCGGATACGCATCCGCTGGGGGCTTTTTCTTGTCAGGGAAGAGTTCCGCCCACCAACACCTGAATTATGGGTGGACTCCAAAAGGACACTTCTTGCGTTACAAAAGTCCATCAATCGCGCGCTAAAAGGCCACCTTTCGCAATCTAAAAGACGGCCTTTTGCGCGGGCGTTGATAATCAGCTACTTACGCGTTATAGGCATGCGTGCGGTCAACACATTTCGTAATGGCGGCTGTAACGGGGCGTCAGCGCCGTCACCACGACCCGTCCGGACGGAGCTGAGGCCACTGGGCGCCGCCGCTTCGGGTTCATGCCCCACATGGTCAAGCCATAAGTCGGATACTCCGTATTTTACATTATTTAGATAAGAAAAAGCCGAAAGTCGTGCGTGAATGGATTTTTTTTGCTAAATTTGCACGCAATAAATTTTCAAGTTATATATGTCATCATTTGTTGCAGATAGAATTGTAATGGACGGATTGACTTTTGACGACGTCCTTTTAATCCCGGCTTATTCTGAAGTATTGCCTAAAACGGTAGAGTTGCAAACCATGTTCACGCGTAACATCAGGCTGAACATACCTTTTGTTACGGCAGCGATGGACACCGTTACCGAGTCGGCCATGGCCATAGCCATAGCCCGCGAGGGCGGTATCGGCGTAATCCACAAGAACATGCCGATAGACGAACAGGCCCGCCAGGTGGCGATAGTAAAGCGCGCCGAGAACGGAATGATTTATGACCCCGTGACCATCCGCCGCGGCTCGACCGTGCAGGATGCGCTCAACATGATGGCCGAGTATCATATCGGAGGTATCCCCGTGGTTGACGACGACGACCATCTGGTAGGTATCGTGACCAACCGCGACTTGCGTTTCGAGCGCCGTCTCGACAGGAAGATTGACGAGGTGATGACCAGCGAGAATCTTGTCACCACCCACATGCGCACCGATCTCAGCGACGCCGCGCAGATATTGCAGGAGAACAAGATAGAGAAGCTGCCCGTTGTCGACGCCGACAACAAGCTGGTGGGCCTCATTACATATAAGGATATAACCAAGGCCAAGGATAAGCCCATGGCCTGCAAGGACGACAAGGGCCGTCTGCGCGTGGCTGCAGGAGTGGGAGTCACCGCTGACACGCTCGACCGCATACAGGCGCTTGTCGAGGCTAACGCCGACGCAATCGTGATAGACACCGCCCACGGACACTCTAAGGGCGTAATCGAAAAGCTCCGCGAGGCAAAAAGCTCATTCCCGGGCGTTGACATCGTAGTGGGCAACGTGGCTACTGGAGCAGCTGCCAAAATGCTTGTAGACAATGGCGCCGACGCCATAAAGGTAGGAATCGGCCCGGGCAGTATCTGCACAACGCGCGTGGTTGCAGGTGTAGGCGTTCCGCAGTTGAGCGCTGTTTATGACGTGGCTTGTGCGCTGAAGGATACCGGAGTGCCCCTTATCGCCGACGGCGGACTGCGCTATTCGGGCGATATCGTGAAGGCTCTCGCAGCCGGAGGATACAGCGTGATGATTGGTTCGCTCGTGGCAGGAACGGAGGAAAGCCCCGGCGACACTATCATCTTTAACGGACGTAAGTTCAAGAGCTACCGTGGCATGGGCAGTCTTGAAGCTATGGAGAACGGTTCAAAGGACCGTTACTTCCAGACCGACACAAAGGACGTGAAGAAACTGGTGCCGGAAGGTATCGCGGGTCGCGTTCCTTACAAGGGCACCGTGCAGGAAGTAGTATACCAGCTTGTAGGCGGCCTCCGCTCAGGTATGGGCTACTGTGGAGCCAAGGACATTACCGCACTGCATGACGCAAAGTTCGTTCATATTACAAACGCCGGAGTGTTGGAAAGCCATCCGCACGATATAACTATCACGAGCGAGGCCCCCAACTACTCAAGGCATGAATAAAAGTATCATAGTCGGCGGACAACGGGCGTGGCAGTAACGGCCTGCGCGATTGTCCGCATGCTTGTACAACCCGTCAACAGACATACAATGAAGCTCACAACTCTCATAGCGGCCATGCTCCTTTGTGGGGGCATGGCTTATGCACAGCAGACGGATCCCGTAGTGATGAAAATCAACGGAGTGCCAATTCTGCGCTCTGAGTTCGAGTATTCTTATAATAAGAATAACTCGGCAGATGTAATTGACCGCAAGACGGTTGACGAATATGTTGACCTCTTCATCAATTACAAGTTGAAAGTAGCTGCAGCCATCGACGCGAAACTTGATACGCTTAGCTCTTTCAAGAAAGAGTTTGCCATGTATCGCGACCAGGAAGTGCGGCCGGCATTTGCCGACAGTGCCGCTATTTTGGCGGAGGCTCATGCCGTATATGACCGTACCAAGGAGCGTATAGGCGCCCGCGGACTGATAAAGCCCGCGCATATCCTTATGTATGTTGAGCAGAAGGCTCCGACCGCAAAGTTCGAGGAGGCGCGTAGGCGTGCCGATTCCTTGTACAATGTGCTCAAGAATGGTGGCGATTTTGCTGCTTTGGCACGTAAGTATTCGCAGGATCCGGGATCGGCGAATAACGGCGGCGAATTGCCGTGGCTGCAGCCCGGACAGACGCTTAAAGAGTTTGAGGATGCGGCATACGCCCTTAACAAGGGTGAGATGAGCGGTGTGGTACAGTCGCCGGTGGGCTTCCATATCATTTTGATGAAGGACCGAAAACAGCTCGAACCTTTCGATTCACTGAAAAGCGACATACTCCGCTTCATTGATGCACGTGGAATACGTGAACGCATTATAGACAAGAAAATTGATGAACTGGTCAAGACTTCCGGCGGAAAGCTTACCAAGGAGGATGTACTTAACGATAAGGCAAAAGACCTTGCACAGTCAGATCCTGGTCTGAAATACCTTATAATGGAATACCACGACGGCTTGTTGCTGTACGAAATCAGCAATCGTACCGTGTGGGAGAAGGCTGCTTCTGACGTAGCCGGGCTTGAGGCGTATTTCAAGAAGAACAAGAAAAAGTATTCATGGTCGGAACCGCGGTATAAAGGCATGGTTTACCATGTCAAGCAAAAGGATAACGTGAAGGCCGTAAGGAATTGCGTGAAGGGTGTTCCGTTCAATAAGTGGGCGGATGTGTTGCGCTCGACATTCAATAGTGACTCAGTTCTCAGGATACGGGTCGAGAAAGGAATATTCAAGGAAGGCGACAATGCCTTTATTGACAAGATGGTATTCAAGAAAGATACTGTTGTTACCGTACTTAAGGATTTTCCCATCGACGCGGTTTATGGCAAACTACTTAAACGGCCGGAAAGTTTTGAGGATGTCCGTGGACTCGTCACTGCGGATTATCAGGAGCAGCTCGAAGGACAGTGGGTTGCTGAACTCAGGCGGAAATATCCGGTGGAAGTGTATTACGATGTGTTGAAAACAGTAAACAAGCATAGTGATTAATATATGAAATTAAGAGGCAAAACGGCTTTGTGGCTTGTAGCGTCGGCGTTCTTCTTCGCCGCCGTCAGCGCAAGCACGGTAAACGACTGCATTGCCGATGACAATACGATGGGGGTGAAGGCTGATTCCACTGCGGAGGTGTCTAATGTTGATTCAACCGCAGCGGCACCGAATCCTTCGAGTGTTGTCGATGAGGTAATCTGGGTTGTAGGTGATGAACCTATACTGTTGTCTGATGTTGAAAATGTTAGAATGCAGAGCGAGTTGGAGGGTGTTAAGTGGGACCGCAATCCTGATTGCGCCATTCCGGAACAGTTGGCGGTGCAAAAACTATTCCTTCATCAGGCGGCAATAGACAGTATAGAGGTGACCGAGTCAGAGGTCGCCCAAAGCGTGGAGGAGCAGATTAATTATTGGATTCAGATGACAGGTAGTAGGGAAAAACTTGAGGAATACAAGAACATGAGTCTTTCTGAACTGCGCCAGACCCTACATGATGACTTCCGTAACCGTCTGCTAATCAACCGCGAGCGTGAAGAGCTCGTGTCTGATATAACGGTATCGCCGGCCGATGTGCGCCGCTATTTCAGTGAGTTGCCGGAAGATAGTCTGCCTATTATACCTACGGAGGTTGAGGTGCAGATTATAACACGTACGCCGAAAGTGGCGCAAGAGGAGGTTGACCGTATCAAGAACCAGCTTCGTGAATATACGGAGCGTGTCAACAAGGGCGAGACTTCTTTCGCGACACTTGCTACGTTGTATTCGGAAGATCCGGGAACGGCCCGTCAAGGAGGTGCATTCCAGGATTATGTGGGCCGCGGAGTGCTTGACCCTACTTTTGCGAGTGTGGCGTTCAACCTTACCGATCCAAAGAAAATATCCAAGATAGTGGAGACTGAGTACGGTTTCCACATCATCCAGCTTATTGACAAACGTGGTGACAGGATAAAGGTAAGACATATTCTCCTTAGGCCGAAAGTTACGCAGGAAGCAATAGATTTTGCCGCTTCCCAACTTGACTCCATTGCCGGCAACATCCGTGAAGGTAAGTTTTCGTTTGACGAAGCAGCCACTTTCATCTCGGATGATAAGGACACGCGCAACAACCACGGCCTTATGGCCAACCAGGGTAATGACGGACGTATGACGAGTCGTTTCCAAATGCGCAACCTTCCGCCTGAAATCGCAAAGGTGGTAGACTCGATGAAGGTGGGAGAGGTGTCCGCTCCGTTCCAGATGATAAGTCTGAAAAACGGCAAGACGGTGTGTGCCATCGTGAAACTGAAGAACCGTGTCGAGACCCACCGTGCCACTATAACGGAAGATTTCCAGACGATGAAGGACATTGTGCTGGCCAAGCGTCGCGAGGAATTTATCGATAAGTGGATAAAGGATAAGATAAAGGCCACTTATGTGCGTATAAACGACCGTTACAAAAATTGTGATTTCCAATACGAAGGTTGGGTTAAATGACGACGAACAATAATCTGAAAGTTTTATTTGGCGGGCATAGGATTCTCATTGTTGCAATCCTATGCCTGTTTGGACTTAGTTTGGTGCAGTCGCGCCAGGCGTCGAAGAAGAAACCGCGTCCGAAAACCAACGAGCGCGTGTACCTTATACATGCAGACAGGCTTAGGTTTGACCAGTTCAGCATGAATCCTGACGCGCAGATTCTCAACGGCAATGTGGCATTCCGCCACAAGGGAGCCAAGTTGTATTGTGACAGCGCTTATTTCTATCAGGAATCAAATTCGTTCCGTGCTTTCGGGCATGTCAGGATGTACCAGGGCGACACTTTGTCGCTGTTCAGTGACTATGCGTATTATGACGGCAACGACCAGATGGCCGAGGCTCGTTATAATGTGGTGCTGAAACACAGGAAGACAACGCTCTATACCGACAGCCTGAATTATGACAGGCTGTATGGCATCGGTTACTTCTTCGAAGGAGGTAAGATGGTTGACAAGGACAATGTGCTCGTTTCGGACTGGGGTGAGTATGATACGGAGACCCGTGACGCCGTGTTCAACTATAATGTGAACTTGAAGAACCCGAAGTTTGTGCTTACTACCGACACTCTGCATTACGACACGAGGACGTCTATCGCGCATATCGTAGGTCCTTCAAAGATTGTTTCCGGCGAGAGCGTAATAAACACTTCGCAGGGTTTTTATGATACAAACAAGGACTTTTCGAGGCTGTACGGCCGTTCGACGCTGGACAACAACGGCAAGACATTGACGGCCGACAGCCTGTTTAATGACGACAAGACAAAGATAAGCGAGGGCTTCGGCAACGTAGTCTACAACGACACGGTCAACAAGAACCAGATGACGAGCAATTATTTCTGGTACAATGACAGCACGGGCTATGCCTTTGCTACCGACAGTGCCGTGCTGAGGGATTATTCACAGGGCGACACGCTGTTCCTCCATTCTGACACGATGAAGGTCTACACCTATAACATAAACACTGATTCGGTGTACCGCACGATGCACTGCTACAACAAGGTCAGGGCTTTCCGTACTGATATACAGGCTGTTTGTGACTCACTGGTGTACAACACGAGAGACTCACTCATGACCATGTACAAAGACCCTATAACGTGGAACGAGAACAGGCAATTGTTGGGCGAGGTGATAGAGGTGTTCATGAAGGACTCGACAATAGACCGCGCGCACGTCATCAACCAGGCATTGTCCGTCGAACAGTTGTCGGACAGCACAAAATTCAACCAGGTGGCGTCGCGCGAGATGTTCGGATATTTTAACGATGGAGAGTTATACGAGACCGAGGCGATAGGCAACGTGCAGTGCGTGTACTACCACCAGGACGAGAAGGACAGCGCGTTTCTGAACATGGCTTATCTCGAGACGGATACAATGCGTGTATATCTTAAGAACCGGCAGTTGCAGCGTATATGGACATGCAAGCAGACAGGAACCGCTTATCCAATAACACAAATACCGCCATCCAAGAAGGAATTGCCCTCGTTTGCATGGTTTGACTATGTCAGGCCGCGCGATAAGCATGACATCTTCAACTGGCGTGGCAAGGCGAAGGGTACGGAGTTGAAGGACATCGGGCGTCGCTCGGCACCGTTGCAGTTCATAAGCAAGGGTGGCGTTGTGTCCGACAAGGTTTCGTTGTCCGACCAACCGCCGGTGCTCGGTGAGCCTGCCAGGGTTGACTCGACGGGTGTAGCGGCCGGAGATTCGCTGTCAGTGCCGTCTGAGGCGGCTCCCTCTGCGGCGACGGACTCCGTTCGGCAGACTGTCCCTACGCCGGCTCCTGCTCCGGCGGACAGTGCAGGCAGTAGCTCTGCTTCAGCTGAAGTTCAGTCGGCAGGGCCGGCAGTTAAGGGTGAAGACAATGCCGCTGGTGCCGCGACCGTAGCCGCTCCGAAGGAGGAAGAACCGCAGACTGTCAATAAAGAGAACGCCGGAAAGTAAGCCGGAAGGAGGATTAATGGGACTGTTCAACCAACGCAAGCCGAGGCCGTTCCGCCATCGTTACATGTTCGTGGACGAGCGCAAGGAGCGGATTAGGGATATAGAAGAAAAGGCAAAGGCCGAACTCGGCATGAAGGCAGACGGCCGTCAGGAGCACGAACGCATACAAGGCATGTTCATCAACGCGACCCGCCATGTCCGCAAGCGACGTGAGAGGAAACTCGCGGGAGGCTTTGTCCTTACTTACGGCGTGATAGTCGTGTTGCTGATAATGCTTTTCGCTATCTGGAAAATACTGCTTACAATGTGATGGGCGCCCATGCCCGTGACCGCAGTTTGCTGACTTTACCGGCCATGCCGTTAACTAACTGAAAATCAATCGTTTGCCGCATATGTTGTAAAAGGCGGCCTTTTGCAAGGCGAAAGGCCGTCTTTTACGCCCTGAAAGGGCGTCTTTGGCAACATGAAAGACCGCCTTTTGCATTACCGCCTGTCGTCGAGCATGTCAGTGGCAGGCGTTGCGGATACAATCAAATATAGTGAAAGGCGAGCGCAATGGAAAGAAAAACGAAGTTTTTTGACGTTCCATTGCCGAGCCGCATCCTATATCCGTGAGACAAAAATTAAGAAGACTATGAGCGACATAATACAACTTCTGCCAGATTCGGTGGCCAACCAGATTGCCGCCGGAGAGGTAATACAGCGCCCCGCGTCGGTAATCAAGGAGCTTGTCGAGAATTCCGTTGACGCAGGGGCAAAGACAATCAACGTTCTTGTGACTGATGCAGGCCGCACGTCAATACAGGTTATCGACGACGGCAAGGGCATGTCCGAAACCGATGCGCGCATGTCATTCGAGCGTCATGCCACATCTAAAATACGCAAGGCCGACGACTTGTTTGCCCTGCATACGATGGGATTCCGCGGAGAGGCGCTCGCCTCTATCGCCGCCGTGGCCCAGGTGGAGCTGCGTACGCGCCGTGAGTGTGACGAGATAGGCACCCATCTGTCTATCGCGGGGTCAAAGGTCATAGGGCAAGAGCCCGTGTCATGCCCCGTAGGCAGCAATTTCTCGGTGGAAAACATCTTCTATAACGTGCCGGCGAGAAGAAAGTTCCTTAAGTCTAACGCTACCGAGTTGAACAATATCCTGGCAGCCTTTGAGCGAATTGCCCTCGTGTATCCTTCGATAAGTTTCACCTTCCACAGCAACGGAACGGAAACCCTCAACCTTCGTAGCGGCAGCATGCGGCAGCGTATTGTCGACATCTTCGGCAAGAAAATAAACCAAGACCTCCTTCCCGTAGGCGTGGAGACTACCGTGTGCAACATCTCCGGATTCATAGGCAAGCCGGAATCCGCCCGCAAGAAAGGTGCCCACCAGTATTTCTTCGTGAACGGCCGCTACATGAAACACCCTTATTTCCACAAGGCGGTGATGACAGCCTATGAGCGCCTTTTGCCCTTGGGCGAGCAGGTTCCGTATTTCATCTATTTTGACGTGAATCCAGAAGATATCGACGTGAACATCCATCCGACAAAGACGGAAATAAAGTTCGAGAACGAACAGACCGTATGGCAAATCCTGCTTGCGGCCGTAAAGGATTCGCTCGGGCGTTTCAACGACGTGCCGTCGATAGACTTTGATACCGAAGGACGTCCCGACATACCTGTTTATGACCCGTCACAGGGATTTACGGATGCGCCGAAACTCGACTTCAATCCTTCGTATAATCCTTTCAAGTCAGTGTCGTCATACACCCCGTCGGCACATAAGGAATCAGTGCCCGATGATTGGGACAAACTGTACGAAGGCCTTAGGGGAGGCGAGGCCGACGCCGGCATAACACCCGCTCCTGAGCCGGCCGGAATGTTTGAAAGCAATGAAAGCCCGGCCGACGGTGATTGTACCGTAGATGAAAAGTCGCCCGCCCACTATCAGTATAAGGGCCGATACATAATGACGGCAGTGAAGTCAGGCCTTATGCTTGTAGACCAGCACCGTGCGCATACACGCATTCTGTATGAGAAATACCTCGGGCAAATCAGTTCGCACAACGGAGTGTCACAACAAATGCTGTTTCCGGAGATGGTAAGTTTTACCCCATCTGAAACCGTATTGTTGCAAAACATGCTGCACGACCTTGAAAGTCTCGGCTTCGAGTTGTCCCCCATGGGCGGCGGAAGCTACTCCGTCAACGGAGTTCCTGCCGGTCTTGACGGCGTAGACTACGTAAAGCTGCTAAAGAATATGGTATCAGAATATGCCGATACGGGCGCCTCTGCCGGCGACGAGATAAGCCGTTCGCTGGCCCTCAAACTTGCCCGCAGCGCCGCTGTGCCATACGGTCAGGTGCTGGGTAATTCTGAAATGGAAAGCATTGTAAACGAACTTTTTACATGCTCGAATGTCAACTACACCCCGGACGGGAAACCCATTGTGGCCATGCTTAAGCAACAGGACATTGAACGCCTCTTTGGTTGATATGTCTTTAAATGTGGTAATTTGTTCGGATTTATATTGGAAAAATGTAAAATAAAAGCCTCGAAAAGTTTTTTTTATTAGAAAATATTACTATCTTTGCGGTGAAAGACCCCTTAAAGAGTGAGGGCGCTTAAAATGTTTTATTGATTGTTTAATATTAAGAGTTATGAAGAAATTATTTATCGCATTGATTTTTGCGTGTGTCTCTGTGACCGGAATGGCACAGAACGCGGACATTACGGAGAAGTATAGCGTTGCGACTAACTCGTTCTGGAGCAATTGGTTTATCCAGGGCGGCGTTACTTGGGAGGCGTGGTACGGTAATTATGAGGACGGAAGGGGATTCTCGAAGAACCCGTTTAAGGCTTTCCGTTCTAATCCCGGCGCAGCTATCGCTATCGGAAAATGGTTTACTCCAGGCATAGGTCTTCGTACCAAACTGCAGGGAATATGGGGTAAGTCGGTTTGGAATGAAGAGAATATCGAAACAGAGAACAAGTACTGGATGCTTAACGAGCATGTACTCTTCAATCTGAGCAACCTGTTATACGGCTATAACGAGAACCGTGTGTGGAATTTCATACCGTTCGTTGGTGCCGGCTTGGCACGCTCTTGCACCTATAATAGGTATGCAATGGGACTTAGCGTAGGTATCTTGAACGAGTTTTGGGTAAACAAGCGTTTGGCCATCAACTTCGAAATAGGATGGAACCGTTATGAAAGCGACATCTGCGGCATGCCTGCCGAGATGGGTTCTGGTATCATGAACCACCCCAACCATGTATATGCCGAAGTAGGTGTAACGTACAACCTCGGCAAGAGAACATGGAATAAGGTGCCCGATGTTGACGCTATCAAGGCTCTGTCACAGTCGCAGATCGACGCCCTCAACGCACAGCTGGCTGACGAGAAGGCAGAGAACGACCGCCTGAAGAACGAGCTTGCCAACAAGAAGTCTGAGCCAACCGTTAAGTATGAGAAAGAGTACGTAACCACTCCGGTATCCGTATTCTTCAACATTGACAAGGCTAAGATCGCTTCAAAGAAGGATCTCGTTAACGTGAAGAACCTTGCTGACTATGCTAAGGACAACAATGCTACTCTCCTTGTAACAGGTTATGCTGACAGCGCAACAGGTCCTGCTGACTACAACCGTGAGCTTTCACAGAAGCGTGCAGAGACAGTTGCTGACGAACTCGTTAAGATGGGTGTCAACAGAAGCAACATCAAGATCGAGGCTATGGGCGGTGTTGATACCCTCGTTCCTCCTTCGTACAACCGTCGCGCTACTGTTGAAATCGTTAAGTAACAATCACTTTAAAGTAGACTTTATAGAAAGTGCTCCGCTATTGCGGGGCACTTTTTTTGTAAGTTTTATCAAAAAGACGGTAAAAAATTTGGCGGTTTCGATAAAAAGGCATACCTTTGCAACCGCTTACGACAAGTAAGGGCGCATAGCTCAGCTGGTTTAGAGCATCTGCCTTACAAGCAGAGGGTCGG
>NZ_JACJJG010000040.1 GCF_016899855.1 Marseilla massiliensis | reverse complement strand
TGAGGCCTTGCCTGTACACATTGAAAAAACTGCGCAACTGCAACTCTTTTAATGGTGCCTTATCCCGAACTCAAGTATGAATGATAGCGTATGTCGATGAACGGGTTTTGCAGGATGAGCAGGTCAAAACAAGGGTATGTGTTACGGAAATCCGAATAACCTTTGAGCCTGTCATTACCTTTTGCCGCGTAATACCATGCCTCAAATTCCTTCACCTCCTGCGGTTTTACGTTCATTGTTATGGCTGACTGTATGCTTGTCGTCAGTTTGCAGGAATGGGAGTAATAGTGACTGCGTTGCATCCATTGGTTCCATTTGGCCACCTGTACTAGAGTGTTTATTCCGAGGGTCTGCTTGCCGTTTACCTGCAATACGTCAACATAATCGTCAACGAACTTCTTGTCTTCAGCCCTGTCACGGACTAATTTTATCAGCCTTTCCCGTATCGTGTCAGGAGCGTTGTTGAAGTCGTTGATAAACCGCTCTGTTTCAAGTTCCATCGATTCTTGCTGCAACCTGAATTCTTGTTCCGGAAGGTAGTCGGGCTTTGTCTTGTAATATATGACCGCATCGTGCCGGAAAGGGTTTATGTCGAGCCTTTGCCTACCGAGTATCTGGGGTATGTCGAGCATTATGTCCAAGGTTTGCCATTCCTTTCCGGCGTTGATGAATACGAAGGTCATGGCGTTTGTAGAGTAAAAATCCACTCCCTCAAACGAAGCCTTGGTACAGAACGTGAATGTCTTGTTCCGTGGATTGTTCTTGTCAGTACATAGTCCTCCAGCCTTGAAGCCCTTTGGCAGTCCTGACACTTTTCCTTCGGAGCACAATACCGTGACCTCGTCGGGCTTAAGGTTGTTCTTCACGATTATGTTTATGATTGACCTTACTTCATTGAGAAATATGCAGGCTTCCGTTGAATAAACCACCTGCCCGTCTATAACCTTCCTCGCAAAATACCCGTTAGCCCTGAAATCCTTTATCAACCTGCCACAGATTTTCTCCGCGCTCTCGTCCTTCTTCATCTGTATTTCCCTTACGTTTGGTTCTTCAAGTACGTTAGGGTCCCATTCGAGCTTTATGTACGGAAGGCCCTTGAACTGCGGAACGGAATCGAGGTATATGTCTTGTATCGGTGTCGCCGAGAGATAGCAGATGTTTTTAGCCTCACTGTCAAGACGGATGAGGAAGTTCATGTCGGTTGTTCCCTTGAAAGTGGCGTCACCCATGAGGCACTGGAACTCGTCAACCACGAAAAGGAAACTGTCAATAGCACGGTTGTCGTTTAGCACGTTAATTACTTTTTCGCAAGAATCCAGCGTTACGAGTATCTTGGCTTTGTTATATACGCTGAAAGGATTATTGATATAATTGTTCAAATCAGACATCAGCCTATTTATGTCTTCCGCCGTCTTCCCATTGTTGGTATAGGGAGAGTGGAAAAGGAATGTGTCGGGATGCTGTTCGTGCTTGTCCTTCAGAGCCTGCAAGCGTGGGGATATTATTACTACGTCGATACTTGAATTCAAGAACAACGACGTACCTCCACAGCCTGTAACGGTCTTGTTGAGTATGAACTTGTTGAAATGTCCCAGGTAAGTAAGAAGGTCTGGGTCTTCACTCATGTACCTGCAACCTTTGGGCATATCATAATATTTTTCCATTTTTTCTATCTTTTAAATTGTTATTATTGTACGTTCCACCAATATTTACAAGGTTAACGGAACGCATTGTTGTTTTACTTTTATTATTCATTTGCTTAAGCGGCGCAAACCTACTTCAAACGAAAGAAAAAGGATGTTGTGGCTTGTATTTTGACTTGGTGTTTATATTTGTTCTATCCATAAAAGCTGCACATAGTCTATTTCATGGTTAACAGGATGCAACCTTTTTTCTTCCAATATCCTGCATATATAAGTATCACCCCTAATTTATGGAAAAAATCCTGCACTTCTTTTCTCTTTCGTAAGATGTAGGCCAACGCCGCATGAGTTGGTTATCCTATTGTTTTTTACCATTACATAACATACCTGCCTTCGGTTTACTTTGAGTTTCATCCTTTGCAGTGTTTTTTGTAATGTTATTTGTAAAACGTAAATTCAACTGTTCCAAAGTTGTCTTTCTCAGTCTTGTAAGCATTAGTTACATGACCTGTTATCTCATCTTCCGTCATGGTATCACTTTCCCAGCCTTTGATAAAATACTCCAAAGCCAAATCCTCTTCAACACCCCATCTGCAAAGTTTACAAGCCAAATAGAAGATACTGCAAGCCCTGTGTCCTTCCTGCCAATATTCGGGATTGTTCTTTTTCCATACCGAGTTCATTATGCTTATTATGCTCCTGTCAGATATTGTCTTTCCTGTTTGAGCATAATGATTCTGAGGTTGTGCTTGCCTTACTTGCTGTACTTGGATTATCGGTTTTATTGTAGGTACGTAATGGAAAGGCACGGGATTCGGATTAGTCCAGATGTCCGGATCATAGCTTAGATAGTTTCTCCTTGCCAAGTCCTTGCAGCCCTCGTCCTTGCTCGTCACGTTGAACTTCCGCAACAGTTGGTCGTACAAGTCACCATGCTTTGCCGGGTCGGTGTTGTCATGAAGCACCAAAGCCTTCAACCCCTTTCCGCCCGGAGTTACAAAGACGCAACACACGCAAGGGGTGACAACCAGCCTGCGCCATAAATACTCCATTTCATCATAGTTTTGAATATCGTCAAAGTCCAAGGCTGTGATGTCCGAGTATTGAATGAGTCCGTTCCTATTCACTTCGGAGAATGTGCCGTTGTAAGCCACGGCGGGCAGCAGCCTCAATTTCCATTGCTGCTGTTCTGCATGTGTTTTCAAACTCCGGATATGCCCTATGGCTTGTCTCAGAGTGTAGTTTCCAAATTCATTGTCATGCAAAACCATATTGCCTGTCCTGATTAAGTTGACAATCTCTTCAACTGTTACATAAGCCATGTTCGACTTTGTGTAATTTACTCTTTCTAAACTTGTAATTTTCTTCATGTTATTTAAGTTTTACGTGTTTATTCATAAGTAAGATTTTGACACCCTTTCAATCCCCATTTTTGTCATTTTACGTCGTTTTTAGACATAAAGTTGTATGGAAAAAGAAGTGCCGTCAGGTCTTGTGTTTCCTGACGGCATGAGTTGCTTAGGGTTGTTACTGTCTTAATATGCCAGTTTCAACTTGGCAAATTCAGGCGTAATCTCCAACTTGATGTCCTTCATCCTGCTTGCTTTCAAAGCTCTCGCAGACTTCTTGTAGCAGTCAAGGAACTCCTGCTGGTCGATGAAACAGTTGAAACACGTTCCAAACGGCGCGCGCGGTATCGGTTCAGGCATCCTGAAATCATCCAACCCTTCGCCTGTTATGATGTCCGCGTCAGCAGTGTTAATCATGTCAGGCTCCACAAGTTTCTGCAATGAAGAGCGACTGAACGTGAACTCAATTTCATCTTCTGAAACCATATTAGCCGCAAGCTCGACTTTATGCTCACCAGTCAATCTGTCCAAATCGCACTGAATACCAAATTGCACAATCATAATTGTGGCAGGCTCAACCTCGTGAACCTTGCCAACCAAAAACACTTTCTTACTCATAATCGTTCTGTTATTTCTTGTTTATTATTAATTCAACACCAAACTCATTCTTCAAGAACCTTCGCAATGTGTTATAGGCGTCGGCTCTCTTCCTCTCTCTTGGTATTACGGTCAACAGCTCCGCCAAGTCAACCTTGATGCAGAGTCCGTTTTCAAGATTGCGCCCGATATACCTTTCAAGTGCTTCAACGTCAGCCTTGAACTTATCCGGCACAATCACCGTGTTTCCTTTACTTTCGATTACATCAGGAGAAACACAGTCCTGACGGTTTTCCAAGTACTTTACTTCATTGGAAAGCGTATAAAATAGATTTTCTATGAGCATACTTTTAGCTTTTTATTTTCACAACTAACGACCTCTAATCTTTCAAAAAAACATATCATGTTGTCAAATGTTTTCATGCTCTTATTTTTTTCTTATCATAAATTAGAATTTCAGTCTTTTTGAAGCGTGTTTTATCGATTTAAGGCTTCATCGGACTTATTATTACACAATTTAGAATTTCAAGGCTTCACAGGCGCGTTTTGACGATTTGAGAGAGGGACAAAAAGAAAACGCACCGAGAAATTAATCCCAGTGCGTATCCGTCAATATTATTTTATAGTTCTGTTTTGAACTCTTCCAAAGAACTTCTTATGTTTCCATTTTCTATAAAAGCTCATAAAGGTGATACTTCTCTGATATAGGAACAACAAAATAATTGTTGCAACATCCGTAATCAATATTGAGGTGGATGAGATGTTGGCGTCCAACTTGTGAAAATTATGCCGTTCTTTAATATTTATAAATGCTGTGATTTAACTGCATTAATTGAAGGGGCTAATGCTTCTTAGAAACAAATATTTAATCTAAATAATAATTGGATCAAATTCATTCTTCGTTATACTTTTCAGTCGGAGTCAAAAAGGCGTCTATGGCTTCAGCCAAGTAGGGAGCTGTCATATTATCTTGGCAACAATAAAATCTAATGGCATCGTACAGGTCTTGGTTCCAACCGTCTGCCTGTTCCTCGTTTGGCGGTAAAGTCCTTACATTTTCTCGTGACCGGAACTTTTGGAAGGACGCCTCAGCACGTCCCTTGTCTCCATCATGCAAGTAACATTCTCCCAACAAAGCATAAACAGTGTCTGAAATGATGCAACGGTTGTCTTCTTCTGATTCCGGCAACGACAAGTAATCTTCAAATGCGGTTTCTGCCAAGACAAAACGTCGTGTCCGCTTCCAATAGACTGCTTTTAGGAAAAGGATGAGCGAACGAATGAAAACAGAGTGTTCTTTATCATCCACAATCCATTCTGTTGTAGCTTTCAGGATGTATTCGACAAGCACGTAATGCTCCCTGTTCCAGCCGATATAAAACTCATCCTCACCGAAGCATCCCTGTTCGCAGATATGGCTCATTACGTATAGGCAGAAATCTAACACTTCGGACGCTTCCATTTCACACAGCAACGTCGTTATGTTATCCAACACCATTTCGCCTGCTTTCAACTGATATGCTATACCTCGTTTCCTATGCCACAAGGTTTGGTCGTCATTTCCATCCCAATCGTACCACTCTGCCACCCTGAGATAGAAATATGCCAGTTCGCCATTGCATATATTACGAGGCAATCGACGCAGATAGCTTGCCGCCCTTGCCGCATACGGAATCCAGCGGTATTCCGCACCGCCCGCAACGTCGGTGTAAGACATCAAAAGATAGAACATGGAATATTCACAGAAAAAGGCTTCGGGGCATTTTTCACGGTAGATTCAAACGCTCCATTCGTTTTCATCATAGCAGTAGGTAAACTCGCAATATTCCCAGTATTGATTTGCCAATGCCGTTTGTGCATTCTCTACTAATTGCAAAAAGTCAGCCTCTCTCCGCTCCAAGGTGTTTGGTGCATCTTCATCAACGGCCGTTTCATTACGCCGCTCATCGTTTTTCGGCGTATCGTTTCGGCATAATGCCTCGTGTCCACGTTCGTTGTAAGGCTTGTGTTCCGCCTCGGTACAGTCTTTTCCGGCTGCCCCCGTCTGTATAAGATTGTCGTCTGTCATCATATTTTTTATATTTAAATTAAGAAAATTCATTGCCGGCGGTTTTATTGCCGTTTCGTATTACCCTTTCTTTAAACAAATAAATTTAAACATCTTCATAATTCTTATATTTAAGGTTAATACCTGTTGACTGTATAGATTTTTACCTTTTATGTCAGACTCTTTCGGTTTGTTGCATTTATCCGACTTTTACTTACGGTTTCCACATGCTTCCAACAAGTTTGCAAAAGGCATCCTTTTATAGCGTGAAAGGTAACCTTTCAAAGGGTAAAAAAACATCTTTTGAAGGCTGAAAGGACACAGTTGGAAACAGTAATCATCACCCTGCTGCCTAAAAATAATTCCGTCGACGGGTCGATTGTTATATTATATTATTCTTCTTTAGTTTCCAACTTGTCTTCTGTTTCAGTTTCAAACGCAACCTTCATTATCTCGCTGAAGTTTTCGTCGAGCATATTAGCTGGAACAAATAAGAAACTTTGGAATATGTCCTTGTCTATTCCGCTTCCAGTGACGTATATTACTGATTGCGCCGCAAGCCGGTTCCCGTCATCGTCGAGATACAGGTGCGCCGGGCACAATGTTGCGTTATTGATTTCGTTTATTTTACGCAACAGTGCCGTAGTACGTTCTTTCGGCAGGTTGAACGTCAGACAACTGAGGTTATACAGGCCGTCGTTCTGTTCGTCATAAAAGATGTTTATTGCGACATCTGCATTGTCTGTCGGAATATCAAGCTCAAAGCGGCATTTATTTTCGTTTACTTTGTAGTGAACCTTCATGTTGTCGAGCAGTTCAGCTACTTGTTCCTTAAGATTTTTCATAATCCCGTAACGCTTTATTTTGAAGTGTCATGTTTCTGACCGAAAGCGACACTCATGATGTCGTTGAAATTATCATCAAGCAACTGTGGGGCTGAGGATAAGAAGTATTTAAAAATATCATCATCGACAATTCCACTTTCAGGAATGTCTATTACGGTCTGTGCTGTCAACTTCTTGTTGTCTTCATCAATGTAGATGTGGGCTTGACTGAACGACTGGTTGTGTATTTCGTTGATTTTATACAACACGGCCGTAATGCTATCGTCAGGCAGGGTGAGCGTAAGGTTGGTTCTGTTGTAAAGACACTTTGCCTCATCATCGGCGATAATAATAATGTCAACATCCGTATTGTCCATGCGAAATTCTAAAAAGAAACCGTTCTGTTCATCGTCAAAATCGTAGCTAAACTCCATTTCATCAAGCAGTTTAGCAACTTGTTCAGTAAGATTTTCCATAATGTGTTGATTTGATTGTTGTTTTGAAATATTGAATAACAACACGCATTTGCCTGTACACTATTATTCTCTGTTATTCTTTTGTTCCCGTTTTTCCCTGTTCTCCTCCATCTGCTCCCAAATTTTCTTGTATATGGATAATTGTGAAAAGTAGAAAAGGCTCAACGGCATTGTTCTAATGCTGTCGCAACGTGGGCATGGCATAGGTACGGAAAGCACTGAGGCGCAGTATTCGATGTCTGGGGCAATAAATATCTTCTTGCACTTAGTGCAAATGAAAATCATCTTTCCTCTAATCATGGAACATTGTTTTTATATTTAAACATATTAAAAAACATATAATTTTATCTTTTATAATTTTTTCAAAAACTATCAGGCAAATAAAATGCGATTCAAAATATTATCAAACTAAGAAGTTCCTGATATTCAGGAAAAGAACTAATCTGTAAAATGTATTAAAACAGCTTGCCCCTAAAATGGGCTTTGGATAGTTCTACATAATGTTATTATTCGCCTGAGATAGTCCATCATATTTTTGAAAAATACTAAATATCCACAAATGACATTTTGTCTATGATTTTTTATGATATGTATATGTGAATTTCAATATTCTGTCAACTACGTTGAAAAGCTCTAAGTCAATATTATTTTTATCTATTTTCATCTTTTCAATAAACTCTTTGTTCTTCTTAAATGATTTTGCCAAAAGTTTGCGGTCTGTCTCATCTGTAGTTATTTTGTACAAAAGGTTAGCGATATATATAATGAGGTCTTTATTCTTTTCGCAATACAACCTGATGTCAGTGCAAGGATAAAAACGAGATTTGAATCTGTTGAAATCTTCTTCAGAGAATTTGGGTTGTAGCCCCATAATAGGATTAACCAATAATTGTGTCGAAGAATTCATCAGATTTACATATGAGCCTAAGGTGTATTGTTGTTCTTCTGTCATCTTGTTGTAATCTGTACCGAATGTCACTATATTTATCATGGCTGCATTCAGCATTTGTGTTTCATTGATGATTCTACTTATGCGTTCGTTTAATTCTACAATGGCTTCTTTGTATGATGTTTGGTCGCGTTTACTTATTAAAAGGAAAACATTTTCAAGCCTTTCTTTATCACTTTTAGCTTTCCACATTAACAGCCCACTGCCTATGATTGCAATGCCTGCGAGCGTCCATCCGATAGGCCCTGCAAGTGCAAGAAGTGCGCTTCCGCCAGCCATACCGCCTCCACCGGCAGCCAATGTTCCACCACCTAACCATGCCAAGGCTGCGTTTGTGGCAGCGGCACCGCTAAGAGTGGAAATAGCCGTACCGGTAGATGCCACTCCAAAGGTGGTTGCAACACCCATAGCTGCTGTAGGTCCGAGCATTGCAACTCCAACGCCTAAGCCAGCTCCTGCAATACCGCCGCCTGTGTGAACTTTCGTTGCCGTTTCATAATCATTTTCAATCTTGTCCACTTGTTGTTTCCATGTAAGGCGTATTTGCTTTATTTCCTCATATTCTTTTTGTCTGTCGCTTGGAACATTTCTAATCTTGTCAAACAATGATTGGATTAAATCCAAAGCTCCATAAAGATGTTGGCTGTGCCCTCCAAGCTCGATAATTTTAGTATTTGTCTGATTGACCAATACTTCCACTTTCTCGCTTTCAATCTGCAATTTTGTTTTTTCTTTACTCATAGTATTTTATTTTTGGGGGTTAAAATAATTATCAATGTCTATTTTTGTTGTCAATATTTTTGTTGGAGGAACGTTCCTTTTCCTTGCAAGTTCAATAGTTTTGACAAAGGCTTTTATATATTCATTATTTCTCAGGTCTTCAACAAACGAGAGATATTCTTTGTCGTCATACTTTTCCTTCAAAATATTAAGACCTTCAATGTAATATTCAATGATTGTTTTTTCTCTTTTTGCAAAATCCGCATCTTTTTTTGCTTTGTAATAGTTTATCTCACGTTTTGTTTCACCGTATAATGAAATTGTAAGTCTGCCTACTCCGATAATATTCAAACGCAAGAAAAATTCTACGGGATTAAATGAACCTCCACCAGTTGCAAAGCCACGCACAGTGGCATCACCTATGTCTATTAAGCAGAAAGTTCCGTGTGCAACGGTCAACATTCTCTTTACGGTCGCATTTTTGAAAGGTTCACATGCATTCCGCAAATCTTTAAAAGAACGGCATTCCTTTTCCGTTTGGCTATAATATTTCATCATCCGCCTGATTGCGTATAAAAGCCTTACAACAAGTTCATTTATCAATACAGGTATTGCCTGAGCTGTTTGAAAACGGATGTCATATCCTTCATTGAACAGATTTAACGCCAAATCATTTATATCTTTGTCAAACTGGTTTGTAGGAATATGAAGTTTCGCCTTTATTGCAATTATACTGTTAGTCCAAGTCCATAATGGCGACGGGATCCCTGTTCCACGTGTAATGCTGCCTGATGCTCCACTTACGTCAGACATTAAGTGACCTATCCAATTGGCAAATCCGCACCACAGCTTTCCAAAAACATTTGTTCCACGTAGTTGAAACTTACCATCGGCTTCAACTAATTCTATCAATTCACCATTTGTTACAAAATGCGAAGAGTTTGTAAATTGGTCAAGTATAGAAAAGAAAAGTCCGAGTAAACTTGGATTATGTGCCAATGATTTGAAATGATGGTTTGATGGATTTAATCCAAACACCATACTGCCAGAATCCCCACATCCTCTTTGGTCGTAAGGAACTTTGAAGGTTCTTTCCAAGAAGCCGATAGCCGATTTTGTCGGATTCTCGTCATTGCCTTTCCAGCCGCAAATCCTTGCAAAATCACAAGTACGGTTTTCAAACCATTTATCGGTAATGTCGCCAAGAGGAGATTCACCAGGTTTGCCTATCAAAAAAACGTCTAACAACCCACACAAAGCCCCAGAGCTTGCGGCTAAAGCATAATCAATAGCATCGCAATCTGGTTTTAACGTTTTGACAGATTCAATTGTTTCGTCAAGATGCTTTATTTCCTGTTCTGCTTGTGACAAGGCAGACTCAACGCTTGACGTATAACTGAAGCCACGGCCACATTCGTTGATTTCAAGTAAAATACATTCTTTTTCCATAAGAATTTAAAAGTATTAACCGTTCTATAACTTTTTAAAATCAAAGAAGCCACCACTCAATATGCTTTCATGGCCACAAACATCAAAACCTTGCAGTTCCAAAATTTTTGTTACACGACTTTTGCTGTCAATGGAATCAAAAGGCAGATGCCCGAATGGCAGATTGACTTCAAACACTTGCCCTTTTTCTATTCTCATTCCACTGTTTAACGGAATGTTCATCTTTGCAGTTAATAGGAATGTTGACATTGTAAATAGTTTTTATCTTACACCTCTGTTTAAACTTCCCATCGCAGCTTCAGGCTCTTTAATAAGCCAATCCATAGTCAGCAGTGCCGCAGGATACGTCATGCCACGTTCTTCCATGAGCTTTTTTATGGAATATCCACTCGAAACATAATCATGAGTGTTTGATTCGTTACTTACCCATTGTTCAAAATATGTATCGAGAGGGGGTGTTAAAACCTGCAATTCGGGTATTATGACATTGGCCGACTTACCGTCGTACCCCCTTTCTGTCAATACGTTGTATATTTGTTCCTTTTCCATCATACCGTTTGCTTTTGTTCAAATTTATCCAATACGTCAGCAGCAAAGTTGCGCGCGTCTATTTCTATCGATTGTTGTTCGTAAAGTCGTTGCCCTAACTTGGTGCTTACATCCCCGTGATAGCCCCATTTCCCGCCTTCCATTGTTTCAGCCCAACTTATCACTTCGCTGTGTCGAGGATGCACTTCGCAAACGTTAACGTTGTAATCTTGATAAGCGTGTCTGCCTTCATGTATCAACGTGTCAATCACTTCACGGAACTGCCTCTTGTCAACGTCAGACATCTTGACATAAATACTGTTTATGTCTATTGTTTTTGTTTCGGGATTATAACCTCCAAAAGTACGATGTGGCAAATTCACAATCCTTACGGGGCACGGTGGTCTATGTTCTATTTCGGCGATTTTATGCTCCAGGTCATTCAATACATATTCCTTCTCGGACATTTCCAGTTGTTGCCACTTGCCGTGGTCCAGCTCCTTGCAATCGGCCAGCACATCAGAAACTTGTTCTATTTGGATGAAATCATGCGATGCTTCTATCTGTTTGTACGTTTCCGCTATTTCATGGGAGAACAAATCTTTGACGGCACTTTCCCTGTCTATACTTGTAGGTATATTGATTTCGTCAAAGCGATTTTTGATTGAGCCGATATGTTCAGCCTGACATTCCCTTGGCATTTCATTCCAAACATCAGATGGAATGTCAAGTTCTTTCAAGTATTCTGATTGAAGTTGACTCAGCTTCGTTGGCTCTTCAATTCCTTTGGCATCATCTAACCTGCCTATTTCATCATATTCTTCCAACATACGCAATAAATGTTTTCAGTTCAAGCCCTACGGAACGATGAGAAATCATGAGCGTTTATTGTAAATGCTTTAAAATCAGGTACTTCCTAATATGTCGCCTTTTATATTCCCCAAGGCCGTCTTTTATAATACGAAAAGATAGCTTTTGTAAGCTAAAATGTGGTCCTTTAAGAATGAATCTGATTTCTACGTGATTCCGTCGGGTATGATTTATTTCACTTTGTTTACTTTCACCCAATGCTTGTCTGGCGACATCGAGGTTGACACAATACACTGTCCTACCATAAGCGTCGGTATGATTTTCCTCTGTTCTTCGCTTATTCCCATTGATTCGCCAATGGCTTTGCAATCGTCCTCAGCTACCAAACGATGGGTTATCTTTATGTTCGTATTCTTAATTGCGTCAGGTATCAAACGTGTGGGCACTTGGTCGACCAAGAACATTCCTTCGCCGTATGCGCGGATTTCAGAAAGCATATTGCTGAACATCATGGCCGACTTATATTGTGGCATTTCAGGATTGTCACATCTCATCATAACCCTATGCGCTTCTTCTATTACCGTAAGATGCTTGCAGCCATTGTCGTTAAAGTCCACTTGCCCAATTTCAGCTTTCGCAGTGCGGTACTCATATAAAAATTGAAGAATGAGAGCCATGAAGAAAGACTTGTCCACATCATCGCCTACGTATGATAAATTTATTACACAAGGCCTTTCAAACAATTCTTCCCACGGTGTAGAATGCACCGTGTTCAGCATTTCACCTTTCCATCCACGCTTCAGGCTGTCTATGCGTGTGTTAAGGCAGGCTTTCATGTTGCGTTCCACACGCTCCTCATATTGTCTGTTCCCTATCACAGCATCAACCGCAAGGCTCATACTGTTCAGCGTCGGTGGAAGTGTTTGGCGGTAGGTAGGCTCTTTGTTTAGCCAGTTTGTCGTTTTGTTCTGGTATATCGTGTAAATTAGGTCTTCCATTAATACTGGCAAGATGTCATACATGGGAAAGGCTGCGGCAAACGTAGATTTCAATCTGTCTATATGCGTAAGTACGTTGGGGGCTTGTTTCCCATCGAGCCATATAACCTCAAACGGATTTAATTTCAGCCGACTTACAGGAACACTTTCTCCTGTAGTCTTGTCCTTGTACGACTTACATCCGGGAATGAATATTGTAATCGGATTGTTTTTATGCTTTTTATTGTATTCAATAGCCCAGTCAACATACTCGGTTTTTGCAGGTTCGATAATCAGGAAGGGTATGTCTTCTGACATTTTGTTCAATATTGCCTGCACGGTATTCGTCTTTCCCGTCCCATTTATTCCAGACAGCAACGTGTGTTTGGCAAATAAGTCTACAGGGAGTTTGTAAGATATTTCCGTTTCAGAACCACCGTATAGGAGTTTGCCGAAATCTATCGTCTTCATTCCTTTATCCATTTCTATGTGGTTCAAACTAAATTCTGGTGAGCTGTCTATGACACTGATGCCCGGCACAGAGCGAAGTGGAAAATTGACAATATATGAAAGTTCTTTCGTTGTAAGTACGGTTTTAAGCTCTTTGTAATGTTCTCCCAAGGGATGTTCAAAGCGTTTCCCGTTTTTCATATTAACCATAAGTGTTGGAGCTGTTAGTTGCGCCAAGCTCATTTCTCTTATAGTCTTTCCGCTTTTGTCTTCTTCATCCATAATACCCGTAATGTCATGAATGCGGATTGGCTCAAAGATAGACTCTTGCCCACTTAATATGGAACGTAATTGCAAAGCCGCACCTTGAATGTCTGATTTCTTTTCCGCCATCAGGTACACTCCAACCTTCCATAGACCTATCGCCTTGCCTGTTTCCATTCGTTTTGACTGATAGAACAAATGTTCCGATACAGACTCAATATGCTTGTTCACAATGTTTCGGCTCATACTTTGTGACTGGCTTTCGCTTGTTGAATGCGCATCGCTCTCTGATTTGCTTGTCGTATCAGATGTTCCTGTTTGTTTTGTGGGAGCTGCATTCGTCAACATATTTCCAAGTCCGGAAAGACCTATCGTTGCTCCCAACATACTGGCAGCTTCTGGCAGCAAAGCGCCAGCCGTGTCACTAAGGCCGTCAAGAATCTTTCCCGCAGCAGGAAATACCGATGCAGCCAGTCCAAGACCTGTTGCTGACAATGCAACCTTTCCCAATTTTGAGAAGTCCTTTTTTGTGAAATTCTCACTTATGGTTTTAGAAATAGAATTTGACGTCGTATGCGTATCCGAGCTTCCAAGAGTCAATCCTTCTGTAACGTTTATCGATTTTAATGATTCTGCCTGTCCGTTCATTTCCCGACATTGGTAAAGCATGTATTCGGTATCATTATTCTCGATTGGGTCGGCAACCACTAAATATGCATAATGCTTACTCCTGCTCATTCCTGCCATAAGCTTGTCAATGGTTGCCGGGTATAGGTTTTTATATTGTCCTTCCATCGACGGGATACCAGTCAAGGCATAGATGTTTTCAAACACATCATTGACTACATCTTTCTTGAAATCTTCCAAAGAGCTGTCGTTTTCATTGATTACCTGTGTCTGTAATCCGGGCCACGTTCCTTTTATAAATTCATTCAGGTATTTTACAATACTTTTTGATCGTATTCCACCTCCTGTTACACGCAATCCAAGATACAAATTATTCTCAATGCCGTTTCCGGTAATCAAGAATAGCAATTGTGTCTCTTTGGGAAGGAAACATGAATAGAGAATTTTTTGGATGGCTGTAAAACAGCTTTCGGCTGAATCTTCAAGCGGTTTCCCTATTTGCTTTATCTCAATCCATGTTGCTTCCTCTTTCAATGTATTTGGTATTGCCTCTATCTGAAATATTTCGTTGATGCTTTTGTCACATATCTTTTCCAAGTATTTACGTTCCATGCAAAAAGATAGTGACTGCGACAATGCTGTAGCAGCCAATACTTTTGCGGCGGGTTCTATTGTCTTTAATTGTCTATCCATAGTTTAATCTATTAAGATTCTGGCGTTCTTCAATGCTTTTTTGTAATCTTCAAGCAATTTGTTTGTTGCTTGTTTGATAGTTTGGTGCATTTTGTTGTTTTTTGCGATAGATTTGTCAATTGCGTTGTTTATGTTTTCAACAATGTCGTCCCATTTTTCAGCCAAGGCATCATAAACCTGTTCTCGTTCATCAGAGTCAAGAGATTTGGACATGGCTTTGTCTCGCTTTTCCGCCTCTGACATTTCTTTCTCACCGAAGATTTTGCCTGCTAAATATCCTATCCCCATACCGATGAAGCCGAATATGGCACCTGCTCCCATCAAAACATATTTAAGCCAATTCGAACTTTCTACTTCAATGGTTTCAGATATAGATTCAATCACAGAGTCAAGGTTAATGCCATTGATGTCAATATTGCCGACAGCCAATTGTGGCATCGTAACATTTACACCTTGATTTGAATAGTTTGCAATAATGAGACTTACCTTATTCCTGACCTCTTGCGTCGTATCTTCAATTGCGTCATTTAACATTTGTGGAGCTTCTGCAAGTACCGTTTTCACATCATCATTGACATATTGGGTTATTGTTTGTCGTAATTCATAAAGCGTCCAATCTTCCTTATCGTCTTTAAACGCAGTAATTACATTTGCAATAACCGTTGTTATGTCATCTTTTAACTTATCACCAAGTATGTCTGAAAAACAATAAAATACGGTGTCGTTGGCGATAATACTGTTTATTTCATCTTCCAAACCAGTATCCATCCCTTCTGTGCGTAAGTCCATACGTGCAACTTCTGCCACACCTTGTGATATTGTCAAAGATGGGTCTTGGTCACGGTATATTTGTGATTCGGGTACATTCCAGCACCTGCTGACCAATGGTTTGATAAAGTCCATACGTGAAGCTCCACCTGTAAGGAAGACTCCATAGATTGTTGAATGATGGATATGGTTGTTGGCAAAATCAATGGCTGCGTTTTCTATTTCTTTAATGTAACCGACTTTTTCCAACAAATCATCCAATTCGCCAGGTTTGTAAACCATTTTATAACGGTCATCTTCAAAGTCTTCATCGTCAATGAAGTCCTCAAAGTTTATAGTCTTCTTTACTTTTAATGAAGGGTCAAAATAGACTTGTTCCTTCACTTTTCTTGCTTCAAACAATAAATATGACGTTAATTTGCCATATTTCTCCTCAAATTTGCGTATAACGGGATTGTTTTCTTCACAGTCTTTGAAGATGGTCTTCTCAATAAACGATGCGCCGCAATCATATCCATTGTCAATAAGTTTACTATTCGCTCTCATAAACGTAAAGTCCAAAGTACTTGACCCCATGTCAAATACGACAGCACCTTTCTCTATATATTTTCCAATGCCAGACGTTACGTCGTGTTGGGCACGCACAAAGGCTGCTCTTGACTCTTTGGTTACTCCTGCGACAGGAAGTCCCGCTTGTTTTGCCATTAGCAAATATAAGTCTTGAGTCTCTTTATCCCAACCTGACGGAGTTGCAATGTAAACCAAATGGTTGTCATCTGTCAACATTGCAGAATTATTCTCTCTTATTCGGCGATAAACTTCTTGCATAAACCTTATCATCAACTGTTCCGATACCCCGTTTATATCTTTGGGAGCCTTCTTGAAACAAACATTGACATTGGCTTGTTTCAGGATTTCAGGATTGAACGCCGAATCTCCGATGTAAGCATTTCCATTATCCAATATGGTAATGGCTGATGGTATGACTTTCTTATTGCCTCCCATCTCCAAATCTTTTGCTGGCTCTAATTGCTCAACAGACTTATCCCATTGCAATGCACATATTGCTGCGGAGGTTTCACCGTGTCCTAAGTCTATGCCTATGACATATTCTATTTTGTTTTTATCAGTATTATTCATAACTAATGATTTTGAGGGTGTTGTTTGGGCTTGTAAAAATGTGTGAGGTGCATTATCATTTTGAAGTGTGGTCTTTGTGCAAGCTGCCTCATCGTTTTTTTGCTTGGAGTTATGCTGAAGTTCTCCAAAAACATTCCCGAACATTTCTAACATATCATTCATAGAGTGTTCGCCAATATTTTTGTCTGTTCCATTTTTTTTCGCATCAACAGGCATATTTTTTATAATAACATCAATTACTTTGCGAATTGGTGTGGAAGATGTAAACTCAACTTTATTCAAGCCACAAGACGAGTCGAATATCGAAAGCAAAGCACATTTTAATTTTCGTTGATTTAATGCAACGTAACCGACTGAACAACTTTCATTGATATTGTGTTCAGAGGAACATTCTTCTATTATCTTTAAAATGTATTCTCGCATGTGATGTTCTGCCACGCTCATAACAATATCTCCTATGTTCATGACTATTTTGTTTTTTATTATGGAATGAAAACCCTTCCTTTCAATACAACATTTCCATTTTTCACTATTGCCGGCAATACTTGAGAAGTAGTTTGCACGTTTGGATTCTCAATTACATCAAACCAATTACTATGATTTTCTGTGTAATTTACAATTTCAAGATTATAGTTTTCCAAAGACTCTGCCATGTCTTCTATACGTTCCTGTATTTTGCGAGTAAACTTTTCATCTTCGTTGTGAGCACGTTTATAACCAACAAGTGATTGTACGCTTTCAAGCAAGAATCGGTATTCTTTTTCCAGCGTTGGCTTCTCTTGACTCTCGTATTTATTTACTACACGGTTTATCTGCGCCCTGAATGTTTCGATAAGCGAATCCACACTGCTGCAAATGTTTCCTACTATGTTCAAGAACACATCTACATTTAGTTTTGATTGCAGTAAGGGTTGTTCTTCCATCTTTGGAGTCGATGCGGTATTATGGCTTGACGCATAATAAAGAACTATCGCCGTACCAGCTATCGCGCCGAATACAGCACCCCACGTTCCGAATATTAATCCGCCAACACTGCTGCCAATGGCTGTTCCGCCCAGTGTGTATGGATATTTTTCTTTTGTCAAACCTTCATTTTGTTTATGTATCTGTTCCAATTTAGGTTTGGATGTGGAAACTTGTGGCATAGTTTCTTTAACCATGGCCTGTTGCGCGTTTAACAACGACAGGGCGGCTTGCAAGATATAGTCTTCAGCTTGAGTCAGATGCAATCTGAATTCCCCGTCATTATCAAACATTTCATTCAGGTAGTCATTGATGATTGTTTGTATCTTCTGAGAATCAGAAGGGAGATTTAGTCCTTCCAACTTACCTTTCAAAACCAACTTATTACTTTCAAAAATGGATGTTAGTGTTTTTTCAGTTTGGGGCATAATATTATTCTCCTTATAGTTTTTCTTGCCTATAAGTCCCCCGAAGTCGGCATTAGATTTAATGTAAAGGAAAAGGCGTGAGGACTTGTTGCCGCTCATCAAGAAACAGGCATCGCCAAACGCCCAACCAGAAATGAACAGGTAACAATACTCCCATGCCGTCTTGATATGCGGATACAGCATAGGCTGTACGTGCATACGCAAAAACGGATGAGCGCCATGCCCTTTCATCCTTCCGGTTCTTGATTTTGGCGATTTCGTTCCTTAGGACGAAAGCAAAAACGCTTTCCTTGAAAGTCAGGCGATTTCTCCCGCCCGACATCGCAAAAATAGTGCAAATCGAGATAAATGCAAAATAAAATCTTACTTTTATTTTCATTTACGAGATGCAGCCTAACTTATTCAAAGATACGAATTTTACCCGGACATGACGCTCTTTTTATGGGAATATTTGTATCGATTCATGTTATTTTTGCGAATTTACGGATAATCTTTTACTTTTGCCCTATAAAGCTGATACATTTGGAATAATGCTCGGCAAATAGTACCGAAACAAGTGTGAATTGATACTCGAATGGACGAAAAACTTGAGATATTGCAGTGTTTGGTGGCCGGCAGGGCTTTCGCTCCGTCGCCGTCTGCTTTGGCAAAAGAACTGGGCTATCGGGGGAAGATGGCTGTTTACCGTTTGATGAACGGAGGGGTGAAGGCTGACACCGTAGATAAAATCTGGACGCTGGTGCGCACGCGGTTCGGACTTAAGGACGAGGGAATGTACATACTCGCACGAACATTTTACGGGCTGGATTATTTTTATGATAAGCTGGTCGGAGAGATGAACCGAAAACACCCCGAGTGGGTCGAAAATCTTGTAATGTCGCTCACGGCAGACGACTATGAATGGTTTTCGCCCAAGTTCAAGGCCGAGACGATGCCCGTGCTTATTGACCTGAAGACGGATGAGCCTGACGTGTATTGGGGAATTGTGGCCTTGACGTATCTTCGCGCCAAGCGGACAGACGTTTACACAGAAGGTCCCGCCCACGCTCTGCGCCGTGTCTTGAAAGAACTTGACGGGCTGCTGCTGTCTATGTATCCTGAAAAAAGTGATGCGCATGATGCCGCCTGTAGTCTGATGAGCCTCGCTGCGGCCGAGAATTTGTTTGGCGTAGTAAACTGTTGTGTGGTGCTTTTCCGAAATTATGCCGAGAGCGGCTTTAAGAACAAGGCGATGAAAGCGTTGCAGGTGTTCGGCTTTGGCAAGCGTAGCTATTGGCTCAAGCCTGGTGAAAGCTACGGGGAAGGGCATGAGGTGTGGTTGCTTGTGGAGCAAAGCTACGGCCGCATGACGGGAGGTTATTACCTTGCGTTGCGCCTCCTGTCGGGTCGTGACACGCTTACGTTCATGCTTGAAGACGTTTTTTGTATGAATTTTTGGGCCGTGGACGATGACACAGACCAGCCAGTGCTGCAAGTCTGCCGTGGAACAGGAGACCGGTGCAACTGGGGCTTTTATCTTTATGAGTACAACGAAGAGCGGCACGAGTTTCGCTTTGAAGCTAATCCCGATACGGGTGATGTGTTCAATTTGCCCGAAACACTGTGCATGGTAAACTTTGAAGCCCCCGAAGGAAAGGATGCGAAAGTATGGGCGAGAGTCTTAAAAAACTGGGATGAAAGTCAAGGTGCCGATGTGTTCAATCAGGCTAAAGAGATGTTTTCAGGCATCAGCGACATGACAAGCTCTTACCTCGTAACCGACGTGTCGGTAAGCAAGACCATGCTTACGCTCAGCATAGAGCATGGCGGGCGGACGAGCGTTTACCGGCTGCCTGTTGACAGATACGGATTTATTGCCGAGATAAGTCCGGCGCAACGGCTTATGATAGTAAAATACGCCCATAGTGACGGTTTACATGTAGCTTGGCCTGAGCTGGGTTACAGCATACCTTTGGCCGAGTTTACCGTGGAATAAGCCTCCGTTTCATGTATCGTGTCTTTGGCATTGATATTAAAACAATCTTTGTCGGAGTCTTTCTTTATGCTTACGTGTAATATCCTGTCAGTCAATAATTTATGATATAATATACAAAAGGCCGTAAATCACCTTCCAATATGTGCCTTTTTGCGTTCCAATATACCACCTTTTACAATGCGATTCAGTACCTTTTGCAATTCAAGGCTTTTTCTTCCATCCCATTGATGAAGCCTGAGAAACCCCGAAAGCCTTAACAATGAGGGTGAAGTTCGAGAGACAACCCTTATCCGACGGCCCATGCAAACGGTTGAAATCGGATTATCGCCCGGCTTATGAAATGAAGAATAAGTTTATAGGTCAGGCAAAAATCAGGCAGGAGACGCCACAAGTGAAGAACCTGTGGAAAAGGTTGCGGAATTGGAAAGGCGGCAAGTCGATGGCCTTTGGTGACGACCCATAGCGGAATATCTTTGCCTTATGCGCAGTTTAATGAAGCGTGGTGAACCTGAAAATGGAAGTCCGGGATGTCTTGCGAAGAGCAGGATGTTCCGGCTTTTTTGTTTTTCGCTTTCTCACCTTCTCACTTTCTTACCTCCTCACCAGTGTTTTACCTTTTTACTTTTTTACCTTTTTACCTTTAAATTTCTTCCGTCTGCAAAACCCCGAAAGCCTTATTTGTGTATTAGGAAACAACATTATTAACAATCAAAAGAAAAACATTTTATGGAAATCAAGAACATTTTGAAGACGGGTTACAAAGTATTGGTAGTAACCGTGACTTTAATCGAGGCCTTTGAGTTAGGCAAGAACCTCATCGGCAAGTGCAACAAGAAGACTGCGGGAGTTTCAGGCTCGGCGGTTGACACAAACGACGTTGAGAGTGCTTAGCGAAAAAGACCTCGACGTTCTGGTTAATTTCCTTGAGGGCCTTGCTACGCTCTTGAAGGGAATAAGGAAATTAATGGTGGTTTTTGGGAAACTTTTTGAATCCCGGAAGCCGCCATAAGTTTTTTCAACTCTTAAAACTTATGAACATGGAAAAGACAAAAGGAAACAAGACATCATGCAGCATTGTTCCAATCAATGACCACGCAGCAAACCGACCGGATATCAAGGCTATGACAATTAAAATGCCCCAACGTCCGGTTCTTTATTTTTTCAACATCGGGTGAAAACCACTTAGTGTCAAACAATCAAACAACAAACGATATGGAAAGAACAAACGCAATGCAACAAGAAACAATGACCTTGCCTATTGAACGTAAGGTAATTGTAAAAGAACAAGATAAAGCTACGGAAGAAAGGCATCCCAACTTCATCGAATCAAATACCCAGGCAATCACTTTGAAAGACCTGACGGAAAAGAACATAATCCCGACTTTTTCTGACAACAGCCTTACAATATCACACCAGAACTTCATCGGGGCTGTAACAAAGGTTGCAAACAATGTATTTGGAGAACTTACACCCGTTGAATGCAGGGTTAGCCATCCGATTATTGGCCGTGTTCCATCAGCCCAGCACAAGAAGGCTTATGAATTATTGGAAAGCGAAAAGACGGTGTTCTACCAGCGCATGGCCTTTGTCTGCCACGTATTGGACTTGGCAAGGGAAATCAACGGACAGACGGTGAACCTCTGCATAGGAGGAGTCAGGGCTTACAACGAGGACAAGCTGTACAGCAGGAGGTCACCCATGAAGTTCAAGGTATTTGTCGGCTGGCAGGTAAAGGTGTGTTCAAACCTAATGCTCACCTGTGACGGAAACTCAGGGAGCATCGAGTGTATGACCGAAGCTGACATCATGCAAAAGACCCTAGAGCTTTACAACGGCTTTGAGCCAAGGATGGACGAGACACTGCAACGATTGGAGAACTTGCATGACACGCCAATATCCGAAGAGCTTTTCTGCAAAATCATAGGCCGCATGAGGCTCTACCAGGCACTGCCAACAAACACACAAAAAGAACTTCCACCGCTTACCCTCGGCGACTCGACCGTGAACGCAATGGTCAAGAACTACGTGACAAACGATAACTTCGGCAAGAGGATTGGCCAAGACATAACCTGCTGGAACTTCCTGCAACTGGCCAATGAAGCCGTGAAGCAGACCTACATCGACAAGTTCTTGGACAGAAACCAGAACTGCACCGACTTTTCAATGGGAATACAAAAGGCTATTGAAGGCACTGACACCGAAGGTTATTCTTGGTTCATCAACTGACAACAAGCCAACAAACAAAATTTAAGGAGATACACAATTTCAAAAAGAATATGATTTTGTGTGTCTCCTTTTTTGTGTGAGTGAATTGAAACGAAATCAACAACAATCTTAAAACACCAACGATTATGGCAAAATTCCAAAGACCGAACCTTCCGAAAGACATTACGGAAGAAGAAAGAAGGGCGGTAATGTTTGACGCCCTTTACTCGCTTGACCTCTCGGATAAGTTAGAGAGACGAGACAACGACAAGTTAAGCTATCTTTCATGGGCAAACGCTTGGGCTGAATTTAAGCGTGCCTATCCGAACGCTGAATATAGAATCATAAAGAACCCGGAAACAAACCTTCCTTACTTCAACGACCCGGAGATAGGAATAATGGTATATACCGAGGTTACGGCGGACAACCAAACTTACGAGATGTGGCTGCCTGTGATGGATGTAAAGAACAAGGCTATGAAGGAACAAGCATACACCTACCAAGTTTATGACAGCTATAAGAAAACCTACGTAGAAAAGACGGTACAAGCAGCTACTATGTTCGATATAAACAAGGCTATAATGAGGTGCCTGGTTAAAAACTTGGCCATGTTCGGATTGGGACTTTATGTCTATGCCGGGGAAGATTTGTCAAATGAAGAGAACCTTGTGGCTGAGAACAATCTACAAAGGAAACAACAGCCTAAAAGGACAAGAACAACGGTTACTACTCCGACCGCAACATCCCAACAACAAGCAGACAAGTATTCGGGGATAAGGACTGCTCTTTCTTTATGTAACGACAACACCTCGCTCATGAACCTTTACAGACAGCACCAAAACGAGGTTGAGGGTAATGCTGAAATAAAGGCCATGTTCACTCAAAGAAAGAACCAGTTGAAAGCAGCATAAGATTTAAATTAAAAATTAATAATGAAAAATCAAGTAAAACAACAACTAAAATCAATAACAATGAAAACGACAATGAAAACGACAAGGATTGAATTGAAAGACAGCGGCGTTCTTTTCAACAAGGAGCGTCACGAGTATTGGCTGGGAAACAGACAGCTGTCGGGAATTACGGGAATGCTACAAAGGCAATTGTTCCCTGATGAGTTCAATAATGTACCCGAAGAAGCATTAAAAGAAGCTGCAAGATATGGTACAGAGGTTCATGAGAGTATAGAGCTTTTTGATTCAAGCTGGATAAACGACGGGACACAGGAAGTTCAGGATTATATCAGTTTGTGCCAAGAAAACAACCTCGTTCATGAAAGATCTGAATACACAGTTACAGACGGGGAGAAGTGGGCAAGCAACATAGACAAGGTTTACAGAAGTTCCGATGATACTTTTTCTTTGGGTGACATCAAGACTTACGGAATAATGACACCGGAGAAGTTGGAAAAGGCAAGGTGGCAACTATCCATCTACGCCTATTTCTTCGAGCTGCAGAACAAGGACGCAAAGGTCGGTAATCTGTTCATACTCCATATTAGGAACAAACCCAAGCAGGACGGAACATTCGACCATATAAGAAATATCATGCCGGTGGAAAGGATACCAAGTGACATCTGCAAGGAGCTTCTTGATACAGACCTGCAAGGAAAACAGTTCATAAACCCTTATTCCATCCCCGAAAAGTACAGGGAACAGGAGAACTACATCAGACAGCTAATCCAAACCAAGAACGAAACAGAGGCAAGACTAAGCGAAATCAAGTCTGAAATCTTGGAGGATATGGAAAGCATGGGTGTGAAAACATGGGATACAGGAACAATGCGGTTGACGAGAAAACTTCCGACTACAAGGCTATCATTCAACGCCAATAAATTCAAGGCAGACCATCCAGGACTTGACTTTTCACCATACGAGAGGACTTCAAACGTTTCGGGCAGCTTGCTTATTGCTGTATAAGAAGAAAGACAAACATAACCCACAAATCAAGGGCGGGGCATTTCACTGAACAACAAAAGAATAGTGGAGTGTCCTGCCTTTTTTCGTTTTACCAATTTCAAGTTTAACCATTAAAAACAGAACGACTATGTTATACTACAATTTCGACGGATACGGAGGCTTTTGTTGCAGGTTCGGCTTTATCGAGCATGACAATGGAAAGAAAACAAGAAGGAACAGGATACTGCTCGACTTCATAAAGGACAGGAACTTACTAAGGAAAGCTATAAGAACCAACAATTTCTCGCTTCTCAACATCACCAACATGGCAGACATGAAGAAAATAATGTTCGAAAAGATAATGGATTCAGGCGAGGATGATGGCTTACAATATGAAGTAAACCTGATTAACTATACCTTCCGTTCAGGCAAATATGAAACCGACAAGTACAACGGGATATGTGAAGACGGTGATTCAAAGGCTGTAAGGTACATCAACCACGACAATGGAGGAAAAGTGTTCAAGATGAAGGCAGGGAAGTTCATACGCCATTTAATCATGGAAACCTCTTTCGGAAAGACATTACCGGAGAGCGTAATCATCTATTTGCAGGAATGCTTCACACAGGACTGGCAGGCTTTTTCCCTTTCATCACAACCGAAGGAAAACCGCTTATTCGTGGATGACAATTTCAGCGACATCTATGACTCCGGTGAATGCGATGGAGACTTCTACAGCTGCATGACAGACAAGGGATACCATTACTTTTACAGTGATTCGGTTGATGCAAGTGCCGCCTATTTGAAGAACGAAGATGGAAAAATCATAGCGAGATGTGTAATCTTCAACAAGGTTTATGAGGAAGGAACAAACAAAATCTGGAGACTTGCTGAAAGACAATATTCCACAAATCAGGACGACGTATTGAAACGTGCCTTGGTGAACGCATTGATAATTGGGGGTTACATAGATGGTTACAAGCAAGTGGGCTATGACTGCCACCATTCAAGGAGTTTCGTTGACATATATGGTAATTCGTTGGAAGACAAGAAATTCTACATTGACTGCGACTTGGGCACTGAAGACACCCTTTCATACCAGGACTCTTTCAAGTGGTACGACATGGAAGCCGGGAAAGCATACAACTACGAGGTGAGCGGTTATGATTACGAGCTTGATACCACAGACGGAAGTATTGACGGGTATGAGGAGAACGATGATGAAAGCTATGACGAGTTCCATGA
>NZ_JACJJG010000003.1 GCF_016899855.1 Marseilla massiliensis | reverse complement strand
CAAAATTATTGATTTTTAATCTTTTAAAAGAAAAACTCGATGTGCTCAATTTTATGTTGCTGAAAGGCCATCCAACAAAACTGCGGAAGAACCTAAAAATATCTCATTCCCACAACTTTTTCAATCGTTTTCTTATACCGAACTCACGTTTGTAATAGAGGCTTTCAGTACCGAAGCTGGAGACGTTCTCCACCGACAGCCTGTACAGTTCCTTGATGGTGGCCATGCTCACGGTGTACAGCTCCACCTTCTGTTTCCTCGCCGCGATGGAGTCCAGCCGTTTGTTGTGTTGATCCTCGATGAGTTTCTGCGAGGCTAAGTTGGCCGCTACGGCCTTTATGCAGGATGGGTCGATGACCACCCTCCATGCTGCGGAGGCGTTTACCGTGGCTGCCACGGCCGCCGTCAGGATTATGTATCTTAACTTTCCCATAGTTCCATTACTTTCTGTTGCCTGTTCACTTTCCTTGCAAATTCGAGGTACTTGGGGCTTCCGGCGCGCCTGCGGTCGGCCTCGATGCGCGTGATGGCCTCCTGCACCGTCCCGTAGTGCTTCAGGTATATCTTCAGTGCCTCCTTCTCGGTGCGTTCCGTGGTGTAGGCCCAGTAGCATTCGGGCGGCTCCTCCACGCCGAACACGTCGGAGACCTGGCCGCGGCATATCCACACCTCCTTGAAGTAGTTGCGCCCGTCGTGGTTGTCCAGTGCGTTGACCGTGAAGATCTGCTGCCGCTGGACGGGGGTAAGGCCGAGTATGGCGGCGATGTCCTCGTACCTGTCCTTGAACTTCGACTGGTCGAGGAGTATCTTCACGTCGGAGTTGTTGATGATGGCCTCCTTGACGATGGGCGAGTCTATCACGTCGTTCAGCTCCTGCGTGACCACGCCGGCGATGCCGTGGAACTTCCTGACGGTCTTGTACAGGTACTTGATGTACTCCGCCATCGTGGGCGAGGCGATGGCCTTCCACGCCTCCTCGATTATCAGTGCCTTGCGCCCCTTCTTGATGCGCATCTTCTGCAGGAACACGTCCATGATGATGAGCACCACGATGGGGAAAAGAACGGGGTCGTCCTTTATCTTGTCAATTTCAAATACAATGAAACGCTCGTCGAAAAGGTTGACGCCCATGTCGGCGTTCAGTGTCGTCTCCAGCTCGCCGCCCCGGTAGAACTGCTTGAGTATGGCGGCGAAGTCCCGGATGTTGAACCTTATCTTCTCCTGTGCCGTTATCTGCGGGATACGCTCCAGCGCGAACTCGTAGTAGGAGTTGAAGGACAGTTCCCTGACTTTCAGGCGCTGCTTCTGTTTCTCCATGCGGTCTATCCGCTTCTCTATCCGGATGAGCATAGTGTTCTCGTACAGTTCCTTGCGGTATTTCTCCACGATGCGCGCGGCGTGTTCCTTCTCGGATTCGGAGGCGGCCCTGTCCCGCATGAGGGCGACAAGCGAGCGGCACTGCCGTATGAGCTTCATGCGCCTTATCTCCGAGGGGAGTGCGGGTAGCATGGATGTCCTTTCCTCCGGCGGCTCCTTCGCGTTTATCTGCCGGTCGATGTCCTCCATGTCGCGGTCGCTCTTGCCGTGGCCGTCCTCCATCTTCGCCTCCAGGAGCAGTTTCCGGCGGAGGGTCTCGCGTTCCTCTTCGGTGAACTTCTCGAACGGATGGAAGTAGGCGTCATAATACTCCACGATGGTCTGGTTGACTATCATGTCCTCTATCTTGGTCGGGAAAGCGTTTCCCTTGTAGATGAGGAAGATGAGCGATTTGAGGAAGTTCTTCTTCTCGCCGAAGTTCTGCGCGTATTCCTCCTGAGTCACCTTGAAGGGGTTCATGGAGATGGGCTTCTCCTTGGAATAGGAGATATACGTGCCGCCAAAGTAGCCGCAGATGCCCTCGTAGGAGTCGCCCGTGTCGACCATTACGACATCCGTGTCCTGTTCGAGGAGCTGGCGCACCACGCTGTTCATATGAGAGAGTATTTGTTGTTGATTATCAGCAATATAAGAAAATATCGGTACAAAAATAATCGCTGTAAGAAATAGGGTGAAAAAGCCGTTTTGGGGAGAAGCAAAGAGGAAAAGAAAAAGGTTGGTTTAAGATGAAGATTTAACATAAACTTAACAAACGGCAGGCATTTTTATACTTTGCCGATGGCCGTTCGGAATGAGGTCAAAACCACAAAGGAATTGTCGGGGAATTATTTAGTATTCTTGAAAGTTAATGCATTAAGTAAATTATGAACCAATAAGGGTACAAACTTTATCTATAAGCTACATGAAATGATTTGCTACAACTATAATATGTCTATATGAAAAATGTTATATCTCCTCACAACAGAAACAACAGAAAAGGACTTCGACAATAGAGTTTATATCGAATAATTGATTAAAGCGTTCTTTGACTTATCTTTGTGGTCTAAAAGGTTCAATTGATGTATTACGACAAGATTCGCCACCGTTATAGCCAAGTGCTTGCAGCGACAGGATTAACTCCTGCTGAGTTTGATGCCTTGCTAATAACTTTCAAGTACCATTGGGATGAATATTACAGCCATTTTACCTTGGAAGGTAAAGTGCGTCAACGCATATCTTACAACAGGAAGACCAGTGTATTGCCTCTGATTCAGGACAAAATGTTCTTCATATTGGTATATCTGAAGACCAATCCCCTTCAGGAACTCCATGCCATTCAGTTTGAGATGACCCAGCCCCAGGCCAATAGATGGATTCACCTTCTTTCGGAGATTCTCCGGCGTACATTGAAAACGCTTGGTGAATTGCCGGACCGTAACTCCAAACGTCTGATACACATTCTTCAAGGATGCGAAGAAGTCTTATTGGACGGAACCGAGCGGCCTATTCAACGCCCTTTGGATGAAGACAGGCAGTCCGCATGCTATAGTGGTAAAAAAAACTCATAGCATAAAGAATAACCTGCTATGTACCAACAATCTTAGGATTGTATGGCTGAGTTCCACATACGAAGGTCATGTCCATGACAAAAAGATTTGTGATGAAGAACCTCTTCTACTCCCCAAAGGTATCAGGCTTTGGCAAGATACAGGCTTCACCGGACACAGACCGGATGGAGCTGAAATATGCATGCCCAAGAAGAAACCTAAAGGAAAAGAGCTTACTACTGTTGAAAAACAAGAGAACAAGCGGATTTCCGGAATCAGGATTAAAGTGGAGCATGCCATAGGTGGTATGAAAAAATGCCGTATTGTTAAAGAACGATTCAGATGCCATAAATTCGGTTTCGAAGATATGGTGATTCTTATTGCTTGTGGATTACACAACTTCAGAATCACGCACAAAATGAGTCATATAATAAATTAATCTATATAAAGTCTAATAAGAGTTAATTTGCTTAAACCTAACGGGAAAGGAATAGTCTAATAATTGGTTAGGTTATTCCTTTTCATTATCTTTGAGTGTCATTAAGATGATAGATTATGAAAAAGTTTCTGTGTATATTGCTTTTACTCATGAATTTCTATTTGCTCCCAGCACAAAAAATGTTGGTTGCATTTACTATGGATAAACATCTTGAGGTCGGCGTTCCTGTATGCTATCTGGATGAACGAGGCGATACCATTGTACCATACGGCAGATACAAGTTCTGCCAAACGGATACCATACGAAACATAGGTTTTGTGTATGAGAACAAACAGAACGCACGGATAGTCTGTATAGACAATCAAGGCAAAGAATTGTTCTATGTGTTCAAATGTGACAACGGTCCCGATTATATCAGTGAAGGACTTTTCCGCATAATGGATGAGAACGGACTGATAGGGTTTGCCGATTCATTGGGCAATGTGGTTATTAAGCCTCAATTCAAATTTGCCACATCATTTGAAAACGGAAAAGCACAAGCCACAACAAGCGGGGACGCAATTAATGATGGAGAACATTCTTTTTGGAAATCAGATGAATGGCAACTTATTGATCACAAAGGCGATAAAATGATAAAATATGCGGCCATCAGAAGTGGTAGGAGTTTGAAAGGGTTGCAAATCACTATATTTGGTAAGCAAAGAAAAATTTCCCAAGAAATATCCTACTCATATCCTCCTGACATTGAATTTGCCAACAATCTCGATGTTTGGGTTAACTTACAAGACGTTAGTTTTGATGGTAAAGACGATATACTTGTCAATCTTGGTCAGTATGGCAATCAAATGATACAATATTATGATTGCTTTGTGTGGGATGAAACTAAGGGGCAATATTGTAAAGATGAAAGTTTTAGGCAGATAGAAAATCCACAAATAAACAACGAGAAGAGATGTGTGTTTTCTTCATCGCGTATCTCGGCTGCATCTTACAGCTACAAGCGCTTTGAGTTTATTGAAGGTCATTTTATTGAGACAGCCGTATTGACCCAGACTTTCAGAGCCTCTAAACAACCGCCTTTATTCACTGAAAAGCAATATGTAAAAGGCAGGGGCTGGGTAACATTGCACAAAGATGTTCCAGTAGACAAGATAAACCGTGATTGGCTGTCAATCATAATGAAATAACACCCTAAACAGATGAGAATATGAGAATGAAAGTATTACTGTCAGTTATTAGTTTACTGGCTTTCCTCCCATTACAGTCCCAAGACATTGATTTCCCCTTATCGCAATCGGAAATAGAGAAGTATGAAAGCCGCATTCGTATACAACGACTTTCCGATGTTAATATCACCCATGCTGATGCTTATCGAATTAAAACACAGCAACCCGTTTATTCACCGCAGACAAAACGAATTGTGGTTGATGTAATCAATGTGAACGGACCAACGGCAGAACTGGCATACCATCATCTGAAACAATGGAAAAATGGACAATGGGTCAGTTTCCCCTTTATAGACAATCTCGGCTTTGCTGGCGTAGGCAGGAATTTATCCAAAGGTGACACGTTACCCGAATATATTCACGTGTCTGAATTCAAATATCCATTAAAGCAGAATAAGTATCAAGTGAATTTTTATGTGTTAGCCAACATATACACTTATTGTGAGCTGACAAACGGAAACATCATGCCTGTAAAGGAGACAGAAATGGACGGGGCTTTTATTTTCAAGGTTTTGCCATCAGCTAATGACTCTATTCGCATTCTGTTTGAGAACCATACGAATCTGGATGTTCAACCCGTTTTCTTGCCAAGTGTAGGTACAGATGAATTGTATATGGCGCATCCGTTTGCCCGTTCTGGTTGGAGTGGTGAGGCCGATTATATGAGAAACTGTGCTCGTTTAAAAGGTGGAGAAGCGATGTTGTTCACCATCCCTATCTCATGGGACATAAACCGAATTACAGATAAGAACTATAAAAAGCGGTTCATGTCTGGAAAATTGTTGCCAGGAAAATATAAAATAGGCCTACAATTGGAAATTTATATGGATACAGAATTTGAAGTAAAATGATAGTATATGAAACAGAAAGTCTTATTGTTAACTATTTGCTTGCTGGCTATCCTTTCTCTGCAAGCGCAAACCAACGAACGGTACATTGAAGTGACGGGCACATCGGAAATAGAAATCGTGCCCGACAAGATTCATTATCTGATTGAAATCCGTGAATACTTCGAGGAAGAATTCGACGGGAAATCGAAACCTGAAGAATACCGCACCAAAGTACCTTTATCAGAGATAGAACAAGGACTGAGAGAAGCCCTTGCCAACGCAGACATTCCACAAAATGCTATTCGCACGCAAGAAATCGGTGACTATTGGCGGCAGCAAGGGCAGGACTTTTTAGTGTCCAAGAAATTCGACATCACACTGACTGACTTCAATCAGATAAATGAGATAATCAAGCACATAGATACGAAAGGCATCCACACCATGCGCATCGGTGAATTGGAGAACAAAGACATGCTTGCCTATCACCAAAAGGGAAAAATTGAAGCATTGAAAGCCGCTCAAAAGAAAGCGACTTATCTGGTAGAAGCACTGGGCAAGAAATTGGGTGACGTGATACGCATTGTGGAAGAAGGGAGCAGCAATGCCTTTCCGTTTGCGCAAAGCAATGTCCTGTCATCCGATGCTGCCTCATTCGACAACTTCCGCACCATCAAGAAGAACTATTCCATGCTGGTACGTTTTGAAATCATAGATTAAAATGGCCTCGTAATTAAAACGTTTGCAAACTCATTGAGTGAGATATATCATCTTTGCAATCCTTGTTGCATATTCTCAATTTTCCAATCATACGCCCCCTCTGCGACATCGCCAACCTCTTTGAGTGTATGGCGATGTTTTATTTCGTCAAAAGGCTGTCGGCTCTCCGCATAATCACAAAGCCATGCGCCGACCGCATTCTGCTGTTCGATTGTTTCTCCGTACTCCTGCATGACGCTTTTGATGTCAGCAGCTTCGGATGGGGCAAAGAACGATTGGTGCTGCTCCGTGCCGAAATGGATAATCGCATCAATGGCTCGCTTAAAGACCTCGTTTGCTTTATAAAGAATATCGGCAAGCACATTCAGAATATGCCTGCTCGCTTTCAGCGCACTTTGCAGCAAACGGATGGTCTTGTCTTTCTCCGCCGTAGCACGACTTACGGCAAAGTTAATGCGCTGCCGCTCGCCGTCCTCTTGCTCCTGAAGCTGCCGTACCGCCTTGTCCCTTTCAATAGCAAGTGAACGGCTCTGCACCAAAGCCCTGCCACGCTCGGTTTCGGCTTTCTGCTTCTCTGTAACCAATGCCTTTGTCAATTCCTCCACCTTGTTCTTGACAGCATCGGGAAAGGCTTTCTTCATACGCTCGTTCTCGGCTTTCAGCTTGGCGTTTTCCTTTTCGATTGCTGCGGATTTGCCCACCCCGACAAAACTGCTTACGCTGTCCAATATGCTGTCCACTTTCGCCTTGCGCTCATCCCTTAACTGACGTTCCTTGTCGGCGATGTCATTGTCAAGGGATTGGCGGTATTTCTCTTTCGCCTTGTTCTCGCCCTCAATGAACTGCCGTTCCGTTTCGGCTTCCTCTTTGGCGGCAAGGGCTGCTTCCCTTTCAGCTTTAGCTCGTTCCGCTTCCTGTTTCTGTTTGGCAAGAATGAAGTCCGTGCGCTCCAAATGCTCTTTGCCCGTTACCGCCTTTGAGATGCCCCTTTCCATGTCAAGGCACTCGGCCAAAATGGTCTGCATCTCGCTCATGGCTTTCTCATCCAGTTTGCAGGACTTGCCCGTATCGTGATTCATCCAATCCCATACGATGTGGGCGTGCAGATTGGGCTTCCATGTGGCATTGTCGCCGGGCGTTCCGTAATGCCCCTCGTCCCTGTGGATGAACACCTGCAAGGCTGTGACACCCCAACGCTCCTTACACACCTTGCAGAATTTTCGCAACTGCTCCATCGTGGTATCTTCCTTGACGACAACCACGCCCTCCTTGAGCGGAGTGCTGCCACGGACGATGGTCACCTTGCCAGTCTTCTTGTTTACCCGTTCACGGTCTTTGGTCTGCATCGCACGGCCTGTCTTTTCCTTGACCATTGCGGCTATCTGATTGTATCGGTCGGTGAGCGTGGCTTCACTGAAATCAGGTGCGACCCATGTCTCGTTTCCAGCCATGAGGTCGGTACGGATGTAGAACTTCTCCTTGCGGATGTTGGCGAGGTATTCAGCTGTTCGCCTGTTGTGCGCCTCGCTGCTGCCGATGTTGCACGGTTTGATGTTGATGGATGTCTTCTGTGCCATAATGCTTGTCTGTTTGTGAGTTTAACGATGGGTTATTAGGGCTGCGCCTTAATCGGAGGGTGCAGGGAGAGGGTCACTTCCTGCTTGGGGTTCTCAGGGGCAAAAGCCACTGAGCGGAGTTTCCAAAGAGGGGGTCACTCTTTGGTCGGGTTGCACAGGGCTGAAAGTCCTTGTCGGGTTCTTAGGGCAGAGCCATAAGTGGGACGGGGCAACGCCCAGCCCCTCGGGAGAGCCCACAACTTCGGAGCGCAGCGGAGAAGTTATAGTGGGCTATATCTGGGCAAGCCCAGTCAGCCAACGCCACAACAACGGAGTACCGCTGAAATCCGTCTGTTGCGCCTGTTATTTTTCCGTGCCTGTGTCGGTATCATCCACAACGCCAATCATGCCGCCATGCGCTTCTTTGCGGCTCTCATCGGAACTTTCGGCTAACGGCAGGTTGCTGTTCTCTATGATAAGGAAATGGTTTGTTTCACCCTCGTTGTTTTGTATGCCAGTCCGATGGTCGCAAGCCACGGAGGAACAAAGGGAAGAAGAAAGAGGTGCTGCACCGCTTTCCGTGGTGTCCGTTTCCTGCCCTTGACTTTGGCAACCGTCCTGCACGGTACACGGCTTGCTATCCGAAGCCGTATCATTAGAAAGAGGTGTCCGCTTTCCGTCCGCCAGTTCTTTGACATTAGCTGATGGCTTGACATAATGGGGATTGGTCAGGAGGACACCACCGACATACCAGCCTGTAAGGAAATGCAGGGTGTGTATGGAAGTGCGGTTGTTGGTTCGGGTGGTCAGCACACCGAGCCTGTTAAAACTGTCTATGAGTTTGCCGACCGTCTTTCGGTTGCAACCCAAATATTCCGCAAGTTCCACATCGGAAGCTGCGACTTCTCCCACCTCCAAGGCTATTCCTATGCCCTTGATGTTACAAACGGTCTTTGTCCGCACGGCGTGGGTCATCAGCCTGTGCAGGCATTTCTGCCTTTGGGCGGAAAATCTGCCTTCCAAAATAAAATTCCACTGCTCGTCCGAAAGGATGGTGCAGTAATGTATGCTCTGTTTGTTTTTGCACATAGTCTATGATATTTAGGTGTTACACCGGTCAGCTACCTGCCCATGCCTTGCCGCCGTTCGGGCATGTAATACTCCCTGTCCGCCGCTATGTGGTTCAGCACATCCTGCAAACGGTCGAGCTGGTCATGGTCAAGCACACGGATAGCGTTGATGGTTATCTTCTGCGTGGCAATCCTGCGGTGGGCAATGTCAGTTTCGCTCATCGTGCCGCCGCCGTCCGCATGGATGGAACGGAGGTAGGCGTTCACCGCTTCCGTCTGTTCTTTTGATGGGTACGGTGCCGCCCATCGGTCTTGAATGTAGTCAACCATTCGGCTGACCGCATCGGCCAATATCGGGTCATGCCTTGCAATGACGGGTATCAAGTCCTCTTTCCTCATAATTCCTGCTTTGTCTGTAATGAACTTGGCTTGTGCTTCTTGCCGCCACGCAAGGCTTCAAGCCGTCTGTTGAAATCTTCCTCGCTGCCTGTTCCCGATGTCCCTCCCTGCTCAATCCAGCCGATGATTTCATCCTCGAAGAAGTAGAGCTTATTGCCCCTCTTGTGATACGGTATGCGCTTCTCGGAAGTCATTGCGTAGATGGTGGAAGCGGATTTGCCAAGCAAAGCGGCGACATCATCCAAGGCAAGCAACCGTCTGCCTTTCTGTTGCGTGGCTTTGCCCAACGCCTCGTCCACCTTGTCCGCAAGCTGCCCCACCTTTTCAATCAGGAGGGAGACAGCCTGCGGCAGTTGTTCAAATGTGATTTTATCCATAAGCATAATGTTTATTTGAGTGTAATCTGTTCGGAAGCCTTGCGTTTCAGGTCGCTCACCACATCGGCATAAACCTGCGTGGTCGCCACGTTGCTGTGCGTAAGCATTTTTGATATGGTGTAGAGGTCGGTGCCTGCGGCGAGTTGCAGGGTTGCGTAGGTATGCCGGAAGCAATGAAAGGTTATGTGTTTTGTAATGCCCGCCGACTTAATCCAATCCTTGAGGTACAAGGGAAGCAATGCTTGCGTCATACCCTTGAACACCTGCCCCGTGGAACGCTCGCCACAGAGTGCAAGTGCTTCGTCTGACAGTGGCAAAATGGCTTCCGTCCGTGTCTTTTTGGTGACGATGTGCATACACCAGCCGCCATCCGCCGCCCTGATGATGTTCTCCCATTGCAGACGTATGATGTCGCTGATGCGCAATCCCGTAAGGCAGGAGAACAGAGCCGCAGACCTTACGACTGGCTTCTCGCAGGGCGTGTTGGCAAGCATTTTCACCTCGTCAAGCGTCAGGAACTCACGCCTTGTATTGGCTTCCTTTGCGTGTTTCAGCCGTGGGGCGATGTTCTCCTTAATCCGCCTTTCCTCGTAAGCTTGGCGCAGAACGCATTTCAGCTTGTTCAGGTTGTTGTTGGCGGTGGAAGCCATCATCTTGCTTTTGTTTTGCGTGGTGAGCGAGAGCATATAGGTGAGAAATCCCTGGCAGTATTCCACCGTCAAGTCATCAAAGGTGCAGCTTCCGCCGCAATACTTCTCGAAGTGCTTGTAGGCGGTGTTCCAATTCCTGAAATTGTCATCGTCCGCCATTTTGGAGCGGAAATATTCCAAGAAGCTCTCTTTGCCCCTGTTGCGGTCGAGGAAGCCGAACTCTTCGTTAATGATGGCTTCCGTCCGCCTGCACTTGATAAGCTCGGCATTGCGCAGCATGGTCTTGTTAAACTCCGCCTCAAACTTCTCTGTCGGATTGGCATAAATGTAGATGCCGAGGTATTCACGCCTTGTCAGCTTGCCAGTTTTCGGGTGTCTGACAGGAGGGTAGAAGTCAAGGTAGAGTGACAACTGCCCGTTCTTGATAGGTCGTTTCCTGACCGTCACTTTCGTACAAATGTTTGTCATATCGCTAATGTGTTTAATTGGTTATAAATGTTCATTCCTCCCTTTTGGCTTTCGTGCTTGCGCTTTTCCGCTCCGCTTCCTTACGTGCCGCATCCCAGTCGGCTTTCAGGTAGTACAACCGGTTGCCGTGTATTCGCTTCGTCCGTACCCCGTGCGTGAGGGCAAACCTGCGGACTTGGGTTTTGCCCAGCCCGAACAGGCGCATGATGTCGAAGCACGAATACCAATGTTCCGAAAGGTTGTTGCCCAGCCGCTCGTCCTCTTCCGCCATCGCCTTGTCCACTTCCGCTTTCGGGAAGCATTTGGTGGAATTGGCTTTGATGCACGGTATCGAGTACCGCATACGGAGGTTGTAGAACCGTCCGTAGGTGTAATTGAACTTTTGGCATATCTCCGCCATCGTATAAAGGTCACCGCCGACACTCTCCCTGTCCGTGAACGTGTCACGCACAGACTGCTTGTAGTTGTCCGCCGGAATGAGCCGCCGTTTTGCCGGACTGCCCTTTGTCTTTTTCTTTCCCTCTTGTCGGATGAGAGCTACTTCTCCATTCTTTTGTCTTTCTCCATTCATTTTCTTCTTTGTCTTTTTCCCCTGCTTGGCGAATAGCGAGACGCTCCGCTTGCAGTAGGTGGTTTCCTTAATCATCAGGAAGAAATCCTCCCTGGTGATTAGCGTAATATGGTACGTAATCCTGCAAGCCCGGAGCGTACCCTTGTAAATCAGGTTATACACGGTGCGGCTGCTCACTTGCAGTATGTCCGCCACCTCCCCAATGGTGAGGAACGGCTTGTTTGGCATATCCCGACCGAAGTCGGGCTGACCTGTTAATTTGTGTTCATTTTGACGGTCCATCATCGAAGAAATTTTGTTGCACATTGTTGAACGCTGTTGCACGCTGCTGAAAGGAAATCGAACCGTGCGCCCCCTCCTGCGAGGTACAATCGTGGTACAAAATTACTCCAATAAGGACTAAACGCCAATAGTCGAATTTCTCGTTTGTTAAAACATATTAGCTGAAAATCAGGTAATTACAACACTGAATTTTGCAGCCGCTTGCTCCCATTTTGTCCTGTTTTTCTCCATGTGGAATACATATGAAACGACTTGCCGCTTCCTGAAGGCCCGATGCAGAAGAAGTTGGAATTGTCCGTCATCTTTACCTTGCCCTCTTTCCCCGTGATGTCTATGCAGACGGGAAGCCCCTGTCGGTCGGTATAGTACGTGGTCAGGGGCGTGTCCTCCGATTCTTTCAGGTGTTCCTTGAAGAAAAAGCACAGGGCGGCATCGGAAAGTGTCAGGAACAGGTCGTAGTCAGGGTTGAATGCGTATGCGTTGCCGGGGAAGCTGTCAGTGAAAAGCTCCAGCTGGTTGTATGCGGTGCGCGACGGCATGATGCCGCATCCGTACAGCTTGGTTTCAAGGTAGGAAGTGACTGGGGTGACCTTGTCCGCAGGGCAGCTCACCAGGATGTTGAAGTTGGCGTATACCAACAGCGAACTGTCCACGGCAAGCCGCTCCAGCACTTCCTCGATGTCGGCCTTGGCTATCCTGTTGCTCGGGTCGGGCATGGAGCCGTGCCGTTTGGCCTTGGCCTGGAGTTTCCTCAGCAGTTTCCGCTGGCCCGGTATCTGCACGACCTGGTTGTACACCACGCAATCCGTATGGGGAACGCTTGTCAGGAACGATAAAAGGTCGGTGGCGATGCCGTAGCCGTTGACACCGGCCTGCGTGTAAGGCCTGACCCATGACGGGAGGTTTATCTCGTCAATGTCCACCAGCGGATAGGAACGCACCACGCGGCCGCCCAGCCTCAGGTATTCGTCCGAGGCCTTGAAGTTGGTCATGGAGAACGGGCCGTGGCGGAAGCGGAAGGCCATGAAGCGGTGGCAGTACTCGTCCACCTCGCCTTTTGTCAGCCGCCGGTGACGGATGTGCTTTTCGCTAAGTATATCCTCCGCCTTGCTCACCTTGGAATGGAACTCCAGCCACTTTTTCGGCTCGTACTGCACGAACTGGCTGCGTTGTGCCTCCTGCGTGATGACAAGGAAAGTGCGTATCTCGGTGTACTCCCTTCCCTCGAAGTAGCGGAAATAGCTCCGCGTCAGGAACTCCGCATCTTCCGGCACGTCGTGGTGGTAGGTCTGCTTGCTGAAAATGTCCTGCTTCTGCAGGGCATAGCCTTCGCCGAGGGTCTGCACAAGGTTCGAGAGCACGTCCTGAAAACGCAGGTACTGCTCCGCGTCCGTACATAGCTGCTGCACGGGGTTGGCCATCTCGAAAATGACCGAAGGCTCGCCCCTGGCGGAAAAGAGGACGATATGGCCGTCCGTCTCTTCCAGCCCAGCGTAAAGTCCCTCAAATGCCCGTTTCCTGTTCTTTGCCATCGGTTGCTTTCTGTTTGTTGGTTTTCAATTTGTTTTCCGGATGTTCTTATAGACGTAGATACCTTTCGCCCGTTTCTTGTTGTGCAGCCCGCCACGTTGTTTGACAAATATGACGGCCAGCCCTACGGCGGCCATCGCCAGCATGGCGATGAAGCCCGCCAGCTTGCCAAGGACTATCGAGAAAACGATGAAGCCCACGAATGACACTCCTATGGCTGCGGCCGCCAATGTGAGAAAACGCCCCCGGATGCCCATGAACTCCAGCGGTTTCTGCAGTCCCTTAAACACGGGGAACCCGTCCTGGTTACTCTTATCCTCCATGATTTACGTGAAGAAGAGCGGCAGGGCCTCTGACAGCGCAATGAATGCGATACATCCGCCGATAGTCAGCATGATGGTCTTTTTCACGTCCTGGTCGCTGTTCTGTAGGCTCGGTCCGGAGCGCCTTGCGGCATTGCTGCCGCAGGTCTCTCCAAACCTGCCCCCGAACCGTACGTACACGTCTCCATGTATACGGCTCTCCGTTATTGAATGCGCTTTATTTCTCATGTTCTTTCTCTTTGATTTCGGCATAGCAGTTTCCGCATACAGCAATGGTCTTACGGTTCAGACGCAACATCATCTTGCCCCATTCCGTCTTGTCATCAAGTGATTTCAAAGTACGGACGTGGTGCATGATGAGCTTGTCATGCCTTCCGCAGAGCTCACAGGTTTCGCTTCTCAGACGTTCAGCCAGTGAACGCTTCGGGAAGCTGACGTGAGGTAAGTTGTCACAATCAGCCATTTTATTAGGTTGTTTTTGTGCGAATCCACCATTGTAGAGGACACGGTATTTCCGATTGCCCTTTTTGTCGGTGTACTCAATCTTGAATTCCTTGTCCTTTCTGTACTTCCTTACAATCTTTGGCATCGTGGTGTTCAGCTTCTGAGCCAATGTCTTGTAAAGGCTGTACTGCATGATGTAGCCGAATTTTGAGCAGGTTGCAGATACATTGTCAGCTATACAGTAATAGTTGTAGAATCCCCTTATCTCTAAATTGAACTTTGCAAGGATGCGGTGGCTTTCCATGCCAATCAGGTTACTTCTTGACCGTGGTTTCCATACCGTTTTACCGTCCTGTTCGGTGAACTTTACCGCACCATAGCCCTCCAGCTTCTCTTTCACAGTCTCCGATGGAAGCGACAGCCGGACTTTACCCCTGAACGCGCGTGAGAGGATTCCTTTGCGGTTTCTTTTCATTGCATCCGAGGTCTTGACGGTTATCCGGTAGCCGAGGAATCTGGCTTTCTCCCTTGCATGGGTGATTAGCGTCTTTTCTGCGGAAAGTTCAAGTCTGAGCCTGTCACGCATGTAGTCGGTGATGTCCTCCTTGATTCTTTCGCATTCTTCTTTGGAGCCAATCACGCCGATAAGGAAATCGTCGGCATACCTTACGTATCTGAGACGGCGGTAGTTCCCGTCCATCTCATCCCTTACGGGCATGCCGCGCAACTGTTTCTGCAGTTGTCTGATTTCTGCATCAAGAGCGGCTGCTTCGACGGGGTCTTTTGCAGCCTTTCTTTTCTTTCGCCTGTTTACAGTACGCATGTTCAGGTTCGTGTATTCGTTTCGTATCTTCCTGCTTTCTCCTTTATCGAAGAGGGCGGCATATTCTTTCATGTATTTGTCGAACCGGTCAAGGTAGATGTTAGCCAATATTGGACTGACTATCCCTCCTTGAGGTGTGCCCGAATAAGTTTTGTTGAAATACCACTCTTCAAGATAACCAGCCCTCAGGAACTTCCATATCAGCCGGATGAAACGCTCATCCGCTATACGCATCCGCAGAATGTCTATCAGCGTGGCATGGTGGATATTGTCGAAGAATCCTTTAATGTCCCCCTCAATAAACCACCTCACTCCGGTAAACGTTTTCTTGATGCTGGCGAGTGCTGTATGGCAGCTCTTGAATGGTCTGAACCCGTGTGAGGTACTTTCAAAGTGTCCCTCGTAGATGGCTTCAAGAATCATTCTCGTTACCTCTTGCACCAGCTTGTCGTCGATGGTCGGTATTCCAAGAGGACGTTTCTTTCCGTTCTTCTTGGGAATGTAGACCCTCTTGGCAGGCTTGGGAGAGTAGCTCTCGTCTTTCAAGCTCTCGATGAGTTTTCCGATACGGCCGATGGTCATTCCGTCAATGGTAAGGCCATCCGTGCCGGGAGTCATGTTGCCGGGCTTGGACTTAATCCGCTCGTAGGCAAGCATGAACATTTCCTCGTTGAAGAAAATACGGTAGATACGCTCATACCTGTAATCTGAAACTTTACTGTGTGAGCTTAAAGTGTTCAATATTATTTCGGGATTTCTCATACGTCTCTCACGTTATCCGTTAATACTATTGAAATCAATAACTGTTCCCCTTCGCCATGTAGAAGGCTTTCCCTTCCTCGGACTACTATGGGAACTCCGTTGCCGTACCGAATATTCAGAACCTTTGTTCATAGCCAGTTGGCATTTCGGGTTAGGCAATCTCCGTTTAGTTTGCGTGATAACTGTTGGCACGACTGACTGTCGGATGCGACTTACACCCTTTTCTCCGCTTACTGCGGTTACGTTGCGGCAAGTTCCTGCTGTACCAATAAATGCAGGTTGGCACAGTACCGCAATATGGCGTATGTAACTGCTTTCCGCCATAGTCACTTCAAATACCGTTGGATTATCGTTAAACCAATCAGGCTTCATCCTCATGTCAGTCTTTATCCCTTGCAGCTGCGTCTCGGCTTTGCAGTTCGCCGACTTGCCACTTTTCCAGCCTGCTGTTTTCCCCTTATAGATTTCTCCGCAGGGTATAGCTGATGGGATTAGGATGTTGTAAAACATACAGTTAATCTTTGTTATCTACATGTTAGTAGAGGTTAATTACTAAAATTGGACCGTCCATTCTACATGGAACACTATCCTAACTTCTTGCCAAAGAAGTATTTATCACGCAACCATTACGGACGCACGCATCTTGAAATAGACATTGAAGGCACCGACAAGCACGATGACCGCCGCGATGGCCTTCATGAGGTTGGAAACGGGTGTCTGGTAGGACGAGACTTCCTGTGTGGCCTTGGTGAAGCCGGCGGCTCCCTTGCTTGAAGCCATCGCCTCGCCCGCCGACACGGCGAGGGCCAGCACGGCCATAGTGGACTTGCGGTAAATCTCTGAATGCCTGAGGCGTACTGAGGCGCGCAGGCACTTTCTCTTTAAGTGTTGCATTTTCAGGTTGTGTGTTAACGGGTTTCATCGCCAAAGGAACAGGTGTCGCCAAAGGAACGGCGGGGCTGTTGTGCAACCCCTTGAATAGTTTATGTCTCACCTTGCGTTCTCGCAGGTGTATATCACAAGCCCGAGGTCGCCGGAACCGGTCTCGGCCAGCCTGTTGACCTCCTCCATGAGGTCCTCCACGAGGATGCCGTCCGTCATGACGGCTTCGCGGTAGCCCGGGCGGTGCGGAGTCTTTTCCGCTCCCTCGCCGTTTTCTTGTCCGGCCTGTCTTTCTTTCCCGGCGGTTCCGTTTCCGTCTCTTTGCGGTTCGTCACGGCTGACCATGACCGGCTTGAACGTACCGGCCTCGTCCGATATGTCTATGTCCTCCTCGCCCTTGTCTTCCTGTCCGGCAGTCTGGGCGGCCTTTGCCTTCAGGATGTCGGATACGACCATGAAGGCGTAGTACAGCAGGAAGCATACGGCGAGGATGGATACTATCTGTCCGTATTGCATTATTGTGTTTTTTTGTTGTCCTGCGGCTCATCCTCCCTGAAGCCGTCGAAAAGTGATTTCTTTTCCCTGCGGTAGTCCGCGAGGCGTGGGAGGTACGCCCCGATAAACGCGCGGACGATGGCGTTCACGAGGTCGGAACGGCAGCGGCCGCGAATGTCGCAGTCGTCGAGCGTATCTGCAAGGTCGCGGTCTATCTTGCACGCAAGGCGGCCGTCCCTGTCCTGCGGCTTGGTGGATTCAATGCAGGCCAGGAACCTGTCCCAGCAGCCGTCCGTAGAGGATTGGCCGACAGCTTGTGTAACTGTAATGTCCGCATCGGACAGTTTTGTGCCCGTGTCCGGGCCATTGACGCCTTTCAGCAGGTCGTCGAGTTCGGGTATTTCATTTGCCATTGTGCTATGCTCGGTTAATGGTTGCCATTTATTTTACTGTCTCTTTGCCTGTCCCGGCTTTCTTCTTCCCGTACTTCGGAAAGGCGTTCTCCGTGAGCTGTATTCCGGAAAGCCGCGTTTGCCTTATGGGTTCGGACGTGCCGAAAATCTCCGTGTAGATGTTCTCAAACGCCGGGGCGACGATGCTTCCCTGCATGTCGAGGGCGGCCATCGTGCTGAAACGCTCCATGTCGGCACGCCGGGGTATCTTCTCCGTCACGAAGCCGTGGTTGGAGAATGTATCCCTCGCGCTTTTCCACAGGGCAAGCTCGGAGCGTTTGCCGACCCTGCCGTCATGCAGGTTGGGGATGATGAACAGCCTCGCGTCCATCCGTCCGGCCGCTGCCTTGCGCAGCCTCTCCAGAAACAGCAGGAACGCGGCGGTCGAGGGTACGGTCACTAAGTCGTAGTGGAACGGCACGGCGATGACGTCCGAGTTGACGAACAGGGGGACGAGTCCGGCGGCTTTCAGGCTTCCGGGCGTGTCGATGAGTGCCACGTCTATGCTCGGGTCGTTGTGGAGTTTCTCCATGACGGCGTTCACCGCATCCCTGTCGTCGATGCCGCACGCCGCCACGTCGTAGGGGGCGTGTTCCTCCCCGTACTTCCTGATGTCGGCGTTCCGGCACTTGGCGATGGAACGCTGGAAATCGCAGTCCACCACGACGGTGCGGACGCCTTTCGTCACGAGGTAGTTGGCGAAGGTGACGCAGAGCGTCGTCTTGCCCGTGCCTCCCTTCTGGTTGGCGAATGTCACTATGGCCGGTGTATGTATCATTCAGTTCCCTGTGTTTTGTGATGCGCAAATTTACAGTTACGGGAGTCCGGGAAACGAAATGCGCAACACTTTTCAGTATCGGGATTTTAGAAAAAACGGTCTTGATTCAGTATTTCCATGATTGAAGCTTACATAGTTTGAGGTTTTATCGTTTCAACTGCTGGCTGTTGTCAAGGTCGTCGGTATTGTCCTTGCGGCCGACTTCCCATTCACGCTTTTCGCTTTGGCTGCCGCCTCCGGCATCCTTCAATCCCGTAAGTCTGAACGGCCTGTGCGTCGCCTTTGTTCTTGACGGGGTTTGCATCTGTTTTGAAGTGGTTTTCCGTCTTAGCCTTTTCGTGTCAAATCCCTCGTCCGTCAGATTGACGATAATGTGCCGCCTGAAGTCTATGGCGAATGCCGTCCCGTCCTGTTCACGCAGGGTGAAGCCTGCCGCATACATGCCCGCTTTTACGGAGACAGTATCGTCAGCGAAAATTTCACGCAGGCGTTCGACGGCCTCATTATAGTCTCCCGTCCTTTCCGCCGTTAGGGTGACGAGGTCGGGGCGGCTGACCTTGAAGATGCGGCAGAGCATGTCCCTTTCCGCTTCCGTGGCCGGACGGAACCTTTCCACCCACGCGATGCGGTTGTTGCGGTCTATGGCTTCGGCCATGAACGGCTTTAACGGGCGTGACGTGCCGCCGAAATAGACCACGCCTTTCTTTATATAGGCGTGCTGCCTCCTTATCTTGGCGTATATTTCACTTTGCGTCGTCTTGGGGTTGAGCGTCAGCAGGCGGTCGATGAAGTCCTCCACGCGGTCAAGGCGTTCCTCCGGCGTGGCGAAGTCGAGCAGCTCCTCCACGGAAAGCACCCTTGCCCCATGTATGACGGTCTTTTTCGCATGGTCGACTACCATGTAGCCGAAAGGCCTATCCCTGCGGCCGAAGAAAACAAGGTCCACACCGAACTTTTCTTTCATCTCCTTGCGCAGCTCTTCCTTGTCCGTGCAGGTGTCCCTGTATTTGAGGAGTATGCTTCTCAACTTCCGGCACCGCATCCTGTCCCTGCGTCCGCTTTTGTACAGGGCTTCGATTTCCGCCAACGGGATTTCCCGCTGCACCTTTCCGCCGTACTTTATGAACACGGTGCCGTCCTTCCTGTAGGTCTCGTAGCCCATTGAGAACATGATGGCCTTGAACTGCGCGAAAGACGAAAAGGTGTATTGCCTGGCATTTTCGATGTCCTTGTCCGTCTTTTGCCTCCTGTCGGTGCCGAGTATGCGGTCTATCGCCTCCTGCGAGCGTCTGCGCTCGTGGCTATGGGCTATCTTCCTGCCGTCGGGTGCGATTCGTGAGGTGATGGCGTGCAGGTGGGTGTTGTCGGTGTCGTGGTGGGAATAGACCAGCAGGGGCTGTCCGGGTTCCATGTATCCCATCTCCGTAAGGTAGCGGTGCGTGAACTCCAGCAGTTCGGCTTCCGACATTTCGTGGCCCTTGCACGATATGGCGACGTGGAACTGTGCTTTCCGTATCCTGCCGTTCCGGGAGCTGTATTCCATGAGGTATTTTGTCAGTTCGTCGGCGGTCGGCCTGCCGAATGTCCCGAGTGCGCCGAAGTTGCGCATCTCGATGAGCCGGGCAGCGCCATTCGCGACTTTCCGCTCATTGTAGCCGACGGTGTGGAAGTTCGTGCTTCCGGGTAATATGGTGGCTATCATTTTGTGTTATTGGATTATCAGTGTTTGGATTTTCGGCGTTCAGAGTTTCACGGCTTTTCGGGTTATAGCGTCAAGCTCCTTCTTTATCCCGTCCAAAGTATTCCGGGTTTCGAGGATTGCGGGCATGAGGACTTCCGTGACGTAGCTGGGCGGTAGAAGCCCTGCCGCCGAGAGTTCGTTGGCCCTCCTGACCGACTGGTTCAAGTTACCGCCGACATGGGACAATCCGCTCCTGAACTCGCGGTAGAAGCCTCCGAGTTCCCTTATCAGTTCGAGCTTTTGCTTTGCATCTACGCCGGAGTGTTCGGCCACTGCCGAACGTATGAAATGGCTTACGGAAGTGTAGGAGGCGGACTTCTCCTTTATCCGTTCCATTTCTTCCCGGGTCATTCTAATCTTGATGTACCTTGTTCTTTTCTCTTTCATTATATAAGCGACTTGTCGTGGTTTTCCGGGACATACTTCCGCCGGTGGCGGAACAGCGGTCTTACCGCTCCGGCGCATGGCGTCCGGCAAGTCACTTTTGTGGCAACAAAAGTACAACTTGCTTGACAACTCCTGCAAAGCAGGGCAATATGCTCCCGGGCACTTTAATGCGACAAATATATGCTGACAGCCCGCCATGCGGGGAAATGCGCAACACAAAACTGCATGGCGTGGCATACCCGGATTTCATCACGCCCGCATTCTTCGGTTACTGGCTCTCAGAAATTTGTGGAATGAAGTCTCTTTATCCAGATATACGGGATTGACAGTTTCGGATTTTATGTGACTGTCCTCTGTGACTTCGGGGACTGCGTTATTGGATGGCTGGGGCATACGTATTCTGTTGACTATGATTGACAGACTCTTGAACGTCAATGATGTAAACTTCCGTGATTATTAGTTCCTGTGTTATTGTAAATGAGAGACTTAGAATTTGGAAATGTGGGTGCCGTGTTTTGAAAATTTGGGATGTAAAAAACTGATGTTCTTGGTATCTGACGGTAGGGAAAAGAAGTTGTCGGGTGATTTAGGGCTATGACCGGTTCGGGAATATTTGTTCGTGTGTCAGGAAAACCGTATCTCCTGACATTGAAGTTTAGGGGGGGGAAGTGCTGGCAACTGGGAATATATATATACTTGGAAATGAACTGGATAAGTCAGGAAATATAGACCGTAATATTTGCATATGTCGCTGATTTTTAGTATATTTACATAATGAAACTACCTTTTCTTGATGTTATTTTATGTTTGAATTATTGTTGCTCATATATCTTTTGCCGCTGCTGATGATAGCCCTGCTGCTTTTCAAACTCGTAGTTTGGATTGTCAGGACGGCATTCAGGTTCGTATTTTGGCTGGTCAAAAAAATATTCCTGATTTTAGGCCGGATGCTTGCGGCTGCATTCGCCTTTGTCATTGGAGATAGGGCTTCCACACGGCGTTGCGGCAGGCAATGACGTGCACGAAAAAGCCGCACTTGCTTTTCCGGCAAATGCGGCCATTGTTTAATGTCAACTAAAACCCTTTTCCCTTGCTTCTTTCATAGACTGCTTCTTGTTGCGTATCACAGTTGGTTAGGCGGAACTGTACATTACAACCTGTTGGAATATTCTTAGGTAACAGCTTAACCAAAGCTGCTATTACATCGTCAACAGTGTTGAAACCTATATCTGTCAATTCTGCAATCACATCGCCCTTGAAATAGGCACGTCCGTATATCATCTTCTTTGGCGTTATGCGGAACATCTTGTCTGCCGGAGCTTCCAAATCACGAGCCTTGCCTTGCTTGCTCTTTTTATTGCTGAAGAATATAAAGTCAATGATTTTGGCGTTGAGCCGCCAGGCAGGGGAGAAGTCTATCTTGACATAGCCCCTCGTCACGTTCATGCCGTGGCTGTGGTTCAGGCCGAAAGCCACTTCATACAGGTTGGCGTCGCAGTCGTTCTGGGCAATGGTAGCCCAGGTATGCCTGAATGTATAATAACAATAGCAGTCTTCCTTTGCCATACCCATAGCCTTGCATATTTTCCGGATGCCGCCGTTGACGTTGGCGTTGAAGCTGTCATAGTCACGGTAACGGCTGTGGAAAACAAACAGGTACTCGTCATTCTCGTCTTTTGAAAGATACTTGTTGAACGTGTCCTGTATGAACGGCTCAATCCTCATTTCCATATATGCCTCGTCCTTACGGCTGTGTCTGGTCTTTGCCCTCTTGTAGCCAATGATGCCATTGTTGTAGTCTTTCTTTTTCAGCTCGTATAGGTCAACCGTGTTGATGCCTCCGATACACAATGAAAGGAGGGCGACATCTCTTCCTAATTCAGTTCTTGGATACTTCATGTTACTTTCAGGCAGAGGAAAAGCAAAAAATTCTCTGCAGGCTTCAGCACTGATAGCCCGTTTCATAGTGGTATCAGACTTGGGGATTTTTACTTTCATCCACGGATTAAATTTGATTTGAATGATACCGCGTTCTTCATCGTTCAACTCCATGATGGCTTTTTGAATATCTGCCGGACACAGGTCGGATACATTTCTTTGGCACGGTTGGTTACAGACAGATAATCTATCCAGTTGTTAAGCGTGGTGGAAGTCAGGCTGGAAAACATCAATTGGTTTGAGCCGACAAAACGCTCCAGATGGTTCACCGCAAGCTGGTAATTTTTTGCATTGCGTGCGTGACCGTCAGAAATCATCTTGTCGATGAAATGCCTTGCGTAATCACTGAAACATACGCCCTGGTCATTTTTGAGCAGATACTCTATAACCTCTCTAATTTCCCATCGGGATGCGTCAACGCGGTTCAATCGGTCGTTATATTGCCGGATAAGCATTGAACAGTACTCATTTACCACAGGGTCTTTCAACTCTCCGCTTTTTGTGACATGGGGCTGCATCCACTATCTTATTAGTCTTGATGTAGCTCGACTTACGCTGGTGGGTGATTCTGATGTAGACAGTGTAGAAGCCATCACTTCTCGGTTTCTTAACCGTTGCTTTGAATGTTGTCATACTACTTGCTTTATAAGATTAAAAACGTTTTTTCTTGGGGTAAACAAGGGTAAACATGACGTTTTTTGGGGTAAACATAGAGTAAAACAAATACGTTCATTTGGCTCATTTTTTGCGGTCAAGTGTACGAACCGTCCAAGCGCAAATCAGGCTGTAACCACCGCAAAACCGGTAATTACAGCCTGATATAAGAATAGTATTCTAAGGAATTATTCCTCAACAGCAGCCTGCGCCGCAGCCAAACGGGCTATTGGCACGCGGAACGGTGAGCAGCTGACATAATTCAAACCTACTTTGTGGCAGAACTTAACAGACGAAGGTTCACCACCGTGCTCGCCACAGATACCACAAGTAAGTTCCGGACGTGTTGAGCGTCCCTTGTCTACTGCCATCTTGATAAGTTGGCCTACACCGTTCTGGTCGAGTACTTGGAACGGGTCAACGTTAAGGATTTTCTTGTCCAAATAAACAGGCAGGAAGCTGGCGATATCGTCGCGGCTGTATCCGAACGTCATCTGTGTTAGGTCGTTTGTTCCGAAGCTAAAGTATTCAGCTTTTTCTGCTATATGATCAGCCGTTAACGCAGCACGTGGAATTTCAATCATTGTACCAACACGGAACGGTATTTCGATACCTTCTTCTTCAAAAAGTTCTTTTGCTGTTTGGCGTATGACTTTCTCCTGAACATCAAATTCATTGACAATACCGATCAGTGGAACCATTATTTCGGGACGGGGATCAAGACCTTCCTTCTTTAACTGTATAGCTGCACCGAGTATCGCACGTGTCTGCATGGCCGTGATTTCAGGATATGTATTGCCAAGACGGCAACCACGATGGCCAAGCATTGGATTGTGTTCGCTCAGGCTGTTTACACGCTGCTGAATTTCCTGGACGGTTACACCCATTTCCTCTGCCATAGCTTGCTGTCCTTCAATGTCATGCGGAACAAACTCATGGAGTGGGGGATCGAGCAGACGTATGTTGACTGGATATCCGTCCATAGCCTTCAAAATGCCATAGAAATCTTGCTTTTGATAGGGCAATAGTTTAGCCAAAGCCTTTTCACGGCCTTCTACGGTATCCGCAAGAATCATCTCGCGCATAGCCTTAATTTTCTCGTTCTCGAAGAACATGTGCTCAGTACGGCAGAGACCAATACCTACAGCACCGAAATTGCGTGCCACTTTTGCGTCGCGTGGAGTATCTGCATTTGTGCGTACAACGAGCTTAGTGTATTTGTCGCACAGACTCATCAGGTCGGCAAAGTCACCTGTAACCTCTGCAGGTTTTGTCTTCACTTCACCAAGATAAATCTCGCCTGTAGAACCGTTGATTGACAGGTAGTCGCCTTCTTTCAGTACTGTTCCGTCTATTTCCACGGTACGTGCTTTGTAGTCGACATTCAGTGCGCCAGCTCCTGAAACGCAACATTTACCCATTCCGCGCGCAACGACGGCCGCGTGTGACGTCATGCCGCCACGTGCGGTAACAATGCCTTCTGCTGCCGCCATACCTGCTAAGTCTTCAGGACTCGTCTCTATACGCACCATTACAACTCTATGGCCTTCAGCATGCATTCTTGCGGCGTCATCAGCAAAGAATACTATTTGACCGCATGCTGCACCAGGCGATGCCGGCAGACCACGTGTCAGAACTTTAGCCGATTTAAGTGCCTCCTTGTCAAATACAGGGTGGAGAAGTTCGTCAAGTTTGTTAGGCTCGCAGCGCTCCAGTGCCGTCTTTTCGTCTATTTCACCTTCATGGAGCAAATCCATGGCGATTTTCACCATTGCAGTACCGGTACGTTTACCGTTACGTGTCTGCAAGAACCATAGTTTCCCTTCCTGAACGGTGAATTCCATGTCCTGCATGTCGTGGTAATGGTGTTCAAGTTTTTGCTGGAGATCGTTAAGCTGCGCAAAAATTTCAGGCATTGCCTCTTCCATCGACGGGTATTTTGACGCACGCTCATCCTCAGATATTCCTTGTTGCTGAGCCCATCTGATAGAACGCTCCTTGGTTATTTGTTGCGGAGTACGTATTCCTGCTACCACATCCTCACCTTGCGCATTTACGAGATATTCGCCGTTGAAACTGTTTTCGCCCGTTGCAGCGTCGCGGCTGAAGCATACGCCGGTAGCCGACGTAGGTCCCATGTTACCGAATACCATGGCCATGACGGTTACGGCCGTTCCCCATTCTGCGGGTATCCCTTCCATCTTGCGGTAAAGGATGGCACGCTCGTTCATCCAACTGTCAAATACGGCGCAGATTGCTCCCCATAGCTGTTCCATCGGATCGTTAGGAAAATCTTTGCCTGTCTGTTTCTTGATAGCCTCTTTAAATAATGTAACGAGTTGCTTAAGTTCGTCAACGCTCATTTCGTTGTCGAGCTTAATACCTCTTATTGCCTTTACTTTTTGTATGATAGCCTCAAATGGATCAATGTCGTCTTTGTTCACGGGCTTCATTCCCAGCACAACGTCTCCGTACATTTGTACGAAACGGCGGTAGCTGTCATAAGCGAATCTTTCGTTTCCGGTCTTTTTCGCAAGGCCTTCAACAACTTCATCATTAAGTCCGAGATTCAGAATTGTGTCCATCATTCCCGGCATAGAAGCGCGGGCGCCTGAACGTACGCTGACGAGCAGAGGATTGGTCGCGTCGCCAAACTTGCAGTTCATCAAGTTCTCTACATGGTGCACAGAAGCTACGACGTCGTCGCTTAAAAGTGCAACGACAGCTTCTTTACCTTTCTCGAAATACTCATTGCATACGTCTGTGGTAATTGTGAAACCCGGAGGAACGGGAACGCCTATAAGGTTCATTTCAGCCAAATTGGCGCCTTTGCCTCCGAGGAGGTTTCTCATGTCTGCCTTTCCTTCGGCTTTACCGTTGCCGAAGGTGTAAACTCTTTTTTCTGTCATAATTAAGTAAGGTTTTCACGTATAGTTATTACGGATATCAGTTTGTCTGCAAATATACTTAAATTTGATTAATTAACAAATATTTTTTGTATGATTTTGCATGACTGTAGAATTTTTCCTTTTACGTTAGCTTATGGTTGTCTGATTCAGATAATATGTCTTGTTGAATGTATTTGAGCTTTATTCAGGTATGCTGCAGGGCAAATGTGATTTTATCATAATGCTCAGAACTGGCTCGTATTATTAGCATAAAGTAAAATTAAAAGTGTTCGACTTTTTTCTGAAAATAGAAGCGTGGAACATTGAAAAACTGGCGTTTGTGTGTGATTATAATGGTCTTTATGCAGAAAAATACATGTTTAGGAAGTGTAAAAGGTGGCAAATCAGCAATGCAAAGGCCATCTTTAAAGATGGAAAAAGCCGTTGAAAGCAAGACGAAAGGCCGTCAATCATGTCTGTAATATAATGATTAACGGTTGATTATGACTATTAAAATTGCACACACACATGGCTGAAAATTATGTAACGTTCTGTGTATCATGAACTTAATTTTGCACGTCGATTTTTGCCATATTCCCGGTTGTATTGAAATAAAATCAGGATATCGCAATTCTAACGGGTTTGATAAAGTCAAAGTGTAAGTGTAAAATAATGATTCGTACCATTATGTACTTATTGCCGTTTTCGTTATGTTGGAATATTAAATGTATTTTTATGAAAATATAATGTGTTTAATTTGTAGTGAACAATAAAATGTCTTATTTTTGTAAACGCATAATAATGCCGTGCATATCGGTATATTTGCAATTTCTGTTGTTAATCGAAAAACATGTTATTGATTTTAAATTTCTATTGCTATGGACAAGACTGTTGAAATGAGTGCCAACGAATTGGTTGCTTTTTTCGGTAAACCGGCATCCGGATTGACCAAGACGGATATTATCACTTTTATCCGTGAAAAAGGTATAAGGATGGTCGATTTCATGTATCCTGCCGAGGATGGTCGTGTTAAGACATTGAACTTCATGATAAACAATCTTGCTTATCTTGAAACAATCCTTACTGACGGCGAGCGTGTTGACGGTTCAAGCCTGTACCCTTCGTTCGTAGAGGCGGAAAGCAGCGACCTTTATGTTGTGCCGCGTTATAGTACAGCGTTTGTCAATCCGTTTTCTGAAATCCCCACTTTGTGCTTGCTTTGTTCTTTCCTTGATAAAGATGGACAACCTTTTGACAGTTCGCCGGAGCAGACATTACATCGCGCCGCCGAGGCCTTTACCGAGTCTACCGGCATGACTTTCGAGGCAATGGGAGAACTTGAATATTATGTTATAGCGGAAGACGACGGTATGTTTCCAGCCGTTAACCAGCGTGGATATCATGAATCAGGCCCATTTGCCAAGTTCAACGAGTTCCGTAAGAAGTGCATGGCGTATATTGCGCAAACCGGAGGGCAAATAAAATACGGCCATTCTGAGGTCGGTAATTTTACGGCAGACGGCAAAGTGTATGAACAAAACGAAATAGAGTTTCTGCCATGTCCGGTGGAAAGCGCTGCAGACCAGCTGTTGCTGGCCAAATGGGTGATAAGAAACTTGGCTTATTCGTTAGGTCTCGACGTAACGTTTGCGCCTAAAATAACAGTTGGCAAAGCCGGCTCCGGGCTGCACATCCACATGCGCATGATGAAAGACGGGCATAACTGCATGGTTAGTGGTGGCAATCTGTCGACGGAAGCACGCCGCGCGATAGCGGGAATGATGACTCTTGCTCCATCAATTACAGCTTTTGGCAACAAGACTCCGGTATCATATTTCCGCCTTGTACCTCATCAAGAGGCTCCAACAAGTGTATGCTGGGGCGATTGTAACCGTTCGGTACTTGTACGGGTTCCGTTGGGATGGAATTTCAAGCACGGTGTTCACGGCTGTCATCCGTCAAATGGCATGGACAGTCTGCCATCAGACAATCCTAAGCAGACGGTCGAAATGCGTTCACCTGACGCTTCGGCGGACATTTACCAGTTAATGGCTGGTCTGTGTGTTGCTTGTAGGCATGGATTGGAAATGTCGGAAAACGAAGCCCTGGCCATTGCCGCAGATAAATACGTTGGGCCTGGTGAGAGTGGAAATGATGACCGGTTCGAGCAACTTCCCGACTCATGTGCGGCCTCGGCAGATTGGCTTGAAAGGCAGCGCGGTATTTATGAGGCCCGCGGAGTGTTCTCACCCCGTATGATAGACGGTGTCAAGGATAGGCTGCGCAGCTTCAATGATACGAGTTTAAGGTCATCGGCGGAAAAAGATAATACGCTTATGCACAAACTTGTCCGTGAGTCTTTTTATTGCGGATAATCTATTAATGTAGGGCAACGGATGAATAATTCACACATTATTAAATAAAACAATGATATGAGAAATTCATCCGTTGCTTTTCATTTATCTGTTTTCATCCTATTGGGCGGTGTAGAGGGCCTTTGCCAAGTCTGCAAGTCCTCCCTCGCCGGGTAGTCCAGGATAAGCCTGCTTCATAGCTTCAATGAATGTCTGTGGAGTAGTATTTGAGGCAAGTAGTTCTTTCATCTTTTTCAAGTAAGCGACTTTAAATTTTACCGCGTCACGTTCAGCTGCACCGCCGTGGCCACCGATAAAGAGTTCCGCACTTGTTCCCAATGATTTTTCTGCTTCCTCAATTTCTCCGTCTATTGCCGCACGTGACGATATTTGCAGGTTTACGGCATGTGATTTTGCGGGTGTCCAATGAGTGTAATAAACTTTGTTGCCTATCAAAATGCTTGCACCGGGAAAGTCGGTTGCCGCTCCGTGGCTGAACTCGAATGTCACTCCTGCCCAAGTATGCACCGTTCCAAATGCCACCTCGGTAGCCTTTCCTGTCGGCATGGCGGTGAGTGCGTCGCCGAATGTATCTGCAAAACCCTGCATCATTCCTCCGTAAACCGAGCCCTTGGTAAATTCCGGCATACCTTCTGCCATTATAATATCGTGGCTACCGGTGCCTCCTAAGTGGTAGTCGGTAATGCGCTGGACCACAGGCTTGCCGAGTTTGTCTACATATTGGTCAAATTCCGCAACGTTGTCCTTGAACAATGGTTGTTCCATTGTAACCAATTCGTTTTTGCCTTCGATAACGTAACTTGCGTCACCAAGGGCGTCGTTTGTGTAATAGACGTGCAGTTTGAAATTGTCGAAATCGTAGATTTCAAAGCGTCCTTTTGTTTCTGCCATGGTTGTTAATGTTAAAAGATTAAACAAAACAAATAATACTTTTTTCATCGTTCTTGTTTTTTTATTATTAATAATTAATGTTGTAGGTCTCAAAAAGAAACTTTCTTTCCTTTTGTGCCGCAAAGTTAGTAATGATTTTTCATGCATACAAGTAGGTACTTGAATGTCAGATAGTTACGTTGAGGTGACCAATGCTGTAAATGAAAGACTTACGATAAAAACTTTTTTGAAAAAAGTTTTTTGCTGCAAATAATAAAATTATTTACCTTTGCGGCGCAAAGATAAATAATACAAATTATGAACAGAGCGGAAAAAGGACTGCAAATGTTTCCCGACTGCCCAATACGCAACATATTGTCACGTATAAGCGACAAGTGGTCATTGCTTATTATATTTACCATTCATAAGTCGGGAAAGAGCACAATGTGCTTTAAGGAACTACAAAGGGAAATCCCGGATATATCCCAGAAGATGTTGACCGCGACGTTGCGTACGCTTGAGGAGGATGGCTACGTTACACGTACGGTATATCCGGAGGTGCCTCCGCACGTTGAATACGCACTGACGTTAAGGGCCAAATCATTGCTCCCGCATATTAACACCCTGATAATATGGGCAATGGAGAATATGGACGCCATAATGTCCGACCGTAAGAAAGCCTCTAAGAAGCGACGGTGAAGAATGGAGTTAAGTGTCGCCAGATATTGTTCCGCGGCTGGAACTTACTGTATTATGATCAGGCTTGATTTTTAATAGGCGGCCTTTTATGTCGTAAAACGCGCTCTTTTACCACGTAATAGACGGTCTTTCACAAGTCAATAGGTGGCCTTTTGAATAACAGGTAAAATCATGTTCCGTCCACGCAGACAATATTTTTGCGTGTGTGCCCATGCTTTATTGTATTCAGATTATTATCTGGCTTACAAGGATAATGTCATGTTTTATTTTCACAAACATTTCGATTTAAAATCAGCAGATTATCCTTACTGATTCATTTTTTTATATTACTTTTGTACCAAATTATTCATGAAACAGCAAGCTTGGATGTATGCGTACGACATTATGCTGTGTGGCGTATGTCTGACAGTTGTTTCATGCAACGATAAATAATGACAAAATACTTTATATGAGCAGGAAGAAAAAACCGTTGCCAATATTGGAGAACGTTACTATAACCGACTATGCGGCCGAGGGAAAGGCTCTTGCAAGAGTTGACGACATGGTAATATTCGTTCCTTTTGCCGTTCCTGGTGATGTTGTTGACTTGCAGGTACGGCGAAAGAAACACAGTTATTGCGAGGCTGAAATAATAAGAATGGTCAAACCGAGCGAAATAAGGGTTGAGCCACGATGTGCACATTTCGGCATATGTGGCGGTTGCAAGTGGCAGAATACACCCTACGGGGAGCAGCTGAAGATGAAGCAGCGCCAAGTGTATGACCAGCTTACGAGGATTGGCAAGGTGGAATTGCCTGAAATAATGCCGATTCTTGGCTCGGAAAAAATATTCGGATACCGTAACAAACTTGAGTTCGGGTGTTCAGACAAGCGTTGGCTGACTAGAGACGAAATATCCATGGATACGGATTATACGCAGATGAATGCCATCGGATTCCACATTACCGGGGCATTCGACAAAATCCTTCCGATAGAAAAATGTTGGCTTATGGACGACCTGCACAACCGTATCCGTAACGCCATACGTGATTATGCTTATGAAACCGGCATGACATTCTTCAACCTGAGGAATAAACATGGCCTTTTGCGTGATATTGTTATACGCAATTCAGATACAGGAGAATGGATGGTTTTAGTACAGTTCCATTATGACGAACCGGGAGACGACGAACAGGCAAAAGCATTAATGAAGCATATCGCGGATATGTTCCCTGAAATAACTTCGTTGTTGTATGTTGACAACCAAAAGTTTAACGATACTTACAATGACCTTGAAATACAGGTATTTAAAGGTAATGACTATATATATGAGATAATGGACGGTCTAAAGTTCAAGGTTGGTCCGAAGAGTTTTTACCAGACAAATACAGAACAGGCGTTTAGGCTCTATTCGGTAGTACGTGATTTTGCACGGCTTACCGGAGACGAGCTTGTCTATGATTTGTATACCGGCACGGGAACCATTGCCAATTTCGTGTCCAGATACGCAAAGCGAGTGGTCGGCATAGAATATGTGCCTGAGGCTATCGAAGATGCCAAGGTAAATTCTGAAATTAATGGAATAGACAATACATTGTTCTTCGCGGGCGACATGAAGGATATTCTGACGGATGGATTTATTGCGGAACACGGAAGGCCAGACGTTATTATTACCGACCCTCCGCGTGCAGGAATGCATCAGGATGTGGTCAATACCATAATACGGACAGGGGCTGGACGGATTGTTTACGTTAGTTGTAACCCGGCTACGCAGGCACGCGATTTGGCATTGCTTGATTCGTATTACAAAGTTATGGCCGTGCAGCCAGTAGACATGTTCCCCCATACTCCTCATGTGGAGAACGTTGTACTTTTGGAATTGAGGGACAAGGATAATGACTGACTTGATACTATTACGGGAACGTACAATTAGTTTCTACCTAATCGTTGGTATTGGATTTATGTAAATTACATTATAGAAATGTTGGATTTTATATTGACTAAAGGTTTAAAGGTAAAGAGTATTTGTGCCTTATTATTGTGTTTCTTCAGTTTTTCAAGTCTGTATTCACAGGAGAAAAAGCCGTTGTTCAGTAAACCTAAGTTCAGCGGTTATGCCATAGGACAATATCAGTATAGCAGCCAGCATGATGCGGAAAGCAACTCTTTCAACTTGCGCATGGTGCGCGTTTCTCTCGATGGACGTATTCTTGGAGACTTCGCTTATAAACTGCAGGGCCAGATTAACGGCAACACATCGACATTGGGAGAAAGTCCGAGAATGGTAGATGTGTATATCGAATGGCAGAAGCTGCCGTTTTTGAAGATTAAGGTCGGCCAGTTTAAGCGCCCGTTTACGTTTGAAAACCCAATGAATCCTATAGACCAGGGATTTATGGGATATGGCCAGAACATAATGAAACTGTCTGGATTTACGGACAGGGTGGGAGAGCATTCTTCCAATGGCCGGGATATAGGCGTACAGCTTCAGGGTGATTTATTCAAGACATCATCCGGCCGTCCACTTGTTCATTACCAGGTTGGCGTATTCAATGGGCAAGGTATCAATACTAAGGATGTCGATAACCAGAAGGATGTTATCGGCGGTTTATGGGTTATGCCTGTTGCAGGCTTGCGTATCGGAGCTTTTGGATGGACCGGTTCATATGCCCGTAAGGGTGAAAACGGAGTGGTAAGCCTGCCAAAACGCAGGTATGCAATAAGCGGTGAGTATGTCGTTGACGACTGGACGTTCCGTTCAGAGTATATCCATTCAACAGGTTTCGGTTTCAAGACGACTTATAATTCCGATGAAGATGCTAAAGCGGATGAGATAAATTATTCGGCAGGTGATAAGGCTGACGGCTTCTACGCCTTGGCTATTGCTCCGATAATAAAGAAAAAACTGCATGTAAAGGCACGTTATGATTTATATCGGCCACAAGCAGAATGGAATACAAGCAAGACGTTTTATGAAGTGGGCATGGACTATCTGTTTACGAAAAATCTGCAAGTAAATGTAGAATACGCCTTTGTAAACGACCGCTCATTGGCACATCAAAACTATAACATGATAGATACACAGCTGTCGTTCAGGTTTTGACAGTATTAAACTGATAAATCATGAAAGATTGAATAAAGAGAAAGTACATTAACTTTAAAACCATAAACTATGAATATTCCAGTAGTATTTTGGCTGGTGCCGTTTGCTTCGTTATGCGCTTTGGCAATGGCTTGGTATTTTTTTAAATACATGATGAAGGAAGACGAAGGTACGGTTCGTATGAAAGAGATTGCCGGGTATGTGCGTATTGGAGCTATGGCCTATCTTAAGCAACAGTATAAAGTTGTTGCCATAATCTTCGTTATATTGTGTCTGGTGTTCGCTTTTATGTCATACGTTTTGAAAGTGCAGAATCCATGGGTCCCGTTCGCGTTTTTGACAGGCGGTATCTTTTCTGGGCTTTGTGGCTTCTTTGGTATGAAGACGGCAACATATGCGTCAGCCCGAACGGCAAATGCCGTAAGTAAAAGCCTTGACCGAGGGCTGCGTATAGCATTTAGAAGTGGTGCAGTGATGGGATTGGTTGTAGTTGGTCTTGGCCTGTTGGACATAGCTTTATGGTTTATTTTGCTCAGCATGTTTTATGAAGGAGAGAATACAGCCCTTGTTACAATAACAACAACTATGCTTACTTTTGGTATGGGGGCGTCAACACAAGCGTTGTTTGCCCGTGTCGGCGGAGGTATATACACAAAGGCGGCTGACGTAGGCGCAGATCTTGTCGGAAAAGTGGAAGCCAACATTCCGGAAGATGATCCGCGTAATCCTGCCACGATAGCAGATAATGTTGGAGATAACGTAGGTGATGTTGCTGGTATGGGAGCCGATTTGTACGAGAGTTATTGCGGAAGTATTCTCAGTACTGCAGCCCTTGGCGCAACGGCTTTTGCCATTAATGGAGACATGCAGCTGAAAGCCGTCATAGCGCCTATGCTAATCGCCGCGGTAGGAATTTTTTCATCGTTGGCTGGAATATTCTTGGTCAGGACGAAAGATGGTGCTTCAATGCGTGATTTGTTACATTCGTTAAGCCTTGGAACGAACGTTTCTGCCGGATTGATAGCAGTTGCTACTTTCATAATACTTTATCTGCTCGGTATTGAGAATTGGGTCGGAGTTTCATTCTCTGTTATCAGCGGACTTGCGGCTGGTGTGATTATAGGCATGGCAACGGAGTATTATACCAGTCAAAGCTATAAGCCAACGAAAAGCATCGCCAAATCCTCGGAAACAGGATCTGCCACAGTCATAATCAAAGGTATTGGTACAGGTATGATATCTACAATGGTCCCTGTCGTTACCATCTCAGTGGCAATAATGGCAAGCTATCTTTGTGCCAATGGTTTTGATTTATCAATGAGTTCAGAAAGCATATCTAAGGGACTTTATGGAATAGGCATTGCCGCGATAGGCATGCTTTCGACGCTTGGCATTACACTTGCGACCGATGCTTATGGGCCTATTGCTGACAATGCCGGTGGAAATGCTGAAATGAGCGGTTTAGATCCTGAAGTGCGTAAGCGTACAGATGCCCTCGATGCCCTCGGCAACACTACGGCCGCTACTGGAAAAGGATTTGCCATTGGTAGTGCGGCGCTTACCGCATTAGCTTTGTTAGCCTCATATATTGAAGAGATAAAAATCAATATGGTAAGAGCCGCTAATGAAGGTGCTACATTCATAGACAATCTTGGCAACACGTTTAATCCTGAGAATGCTGGATTGCTGGATATGATAGACTTCTTCCAGGTAAATTTAATGAATCCCAATGTTCTTGTCGGTGTCTTTATAGGTGCTATGGCGGCGTTTATGTTCAGTGGCATAACGATGGGCGCCGTAGGGCGTGCTGCCGGAGCAATGGTAGAAGAGGTACGGCGCCAATTCAGGGAGATTAAGGGAATCCTTGATGGTAACGCAACGCCGGATTATGGTCGTTGCATTAGTATATCTACTCGCTCTGCACTTCATGAAATGGTGCTTCCTTCGTTATTGGCAATAGTAATTCCTGTGGTAGTCGGTATGATACTCGGCGTAGCAGGAGTGTTAGGATTGTTGGTCGGTGGAATGTCTACAGGTTTCACGCTTGCGGTATTCATGGCAAATTCTGGTGGGGCATGGGATAACGCTAAGAAGATGATTGAGGAAGGTAACTTTGGAGGCAAAGGCTCGTCTTGTCATAAAGCGGCGATAGTAGGTGATACTGTCGGCGATCCGTTTAAAGATACATCAGGACCATCTCTTAACATTTTGATTAAATTGATGTCGATGGTTAGTATTGTAATGGCAGGTCTTACAGTTGCGATGATTTAGAAGCGGCACAAAGGATTGCTGATGGAGAAAACATCGGAAACAAACAAACGCATTGCCAAGAACACGTTTTTACTTTATGTAAGAATGCTGTTTACCATGGCCGTAAGCCTCTATACCAGCCGTGTTGTATTAAATACGCTTGGTATTGAGGATTATGGCTTATATAATGTTGTTGGAGGTTTTGTGTCGATGTTTACGTTTCTTAATGGCGCTATGGCGTCAGCCACGCAACGTTTTCTTAATTTCGAGTTAGGCTGTGGTAACAAGGAACGGTTACACAAGGTGTTTTGTACCAGCATTAACATACATGCCTTAATATCCGTTATCATACTGTTACTTTCTGAAACAATCGGGTTGTGGTTCGTATATACTCATTTGAATATTCCGCCTGACCGGTTCTTGGCCGCATTATGGGTTTATCATGCTTCAGTGTTGGCAACTATAGTTATGGTTATGAGCATACCATATAATGCCGTGATAATAGCACATGAGCGTATGGGCGCTTTTGCGTATATATCCGTATTGGAGGTAGTGTTGAAACTTCTTATCGTATATCTGCTCGTTATTTCCGATATTGACAAATTGAAGTTATATGCAATCCTGATGTTGCTTATCCAATTGCTGATACGTTTTATATACGGTAATTATAGCGGCCGCCATTTTGTTGAAACACGTTATCGTTGGATATGGGACAAGGACTTGTTCAAGGAGATGACAGGGTTTGCAGGATGGAGCCTTTTCGGCAATATTGCCGCCGTTGCGTTTACGCAAGGCCTCAACGTGCTGCTGAACATGTTTTTCGGACCGGCGCTGAATGCGGCACGAGGGATTGCCGTGCAGGTTCAGAATGCAATCAAGGGATTTTGTATAAATTTCCAGACGGCACTTAATCCCCAGATAACCAAATCGTATGCATCCGGTGACATGCCATATATGCACAACCTGGTGTTTACAAGTTCCAAATTCTCATACTTTTTGTTACTTTTTATCTCGTTGCCGGTAATGTTTGAGACTGACTTGATACTCCAATGGTGGCTTAAAGTCGTGCCTGCACATACTGTAGTGTTCGTTCGTTTGATTCTTGTGATATCAATGATAGACAGTTTGGCAAACCCATTAATACAAGCAGCCTCGGCTACAGGCAAGATAAGAAAGTACCAATCGGTAGTTGGTACGATGTTAATAATGATCTTACCGATATCTTACATTGCGCTGAAATGCGGCTCTACTCCTGAGAGTGTGTTCATTATTCAGCTTATAGTGTTTTGTGTCGCCTTGTTCGCACGTGTCTGGATGCTGCGTACTTTGGTAAATCTTTCGTTGTCGGAGTATTTTCGTAAAGCCTTATTGCCAATGTTTTTGGTGACGGTCTTCTCGCTTGTTATACCTATGGTGATACGTGTCTGTATGTTGCAGTCATTGTCACGTTTCGTTACTGTGTGTGTGGTCTCGTTCATCTCGGTCGTTGTTTCTGTATATATATTCGGATTGGTTGATAAAGAGCGAGCTTTTTTTGTCGATAGGTTGAAAACGTTAAGAAATAAGTTTAGGCGATGATACAGATAAAGGACAAGCATGATTGTTGCGGCTGTTCCGCTTGCCAACAGAGATGCCCGAGGCATTGCATCACCATGCGCGAGGATTCCGAAGGTTTCTTTTATCCCGAGGTCGATACAGATGCGTGTGTGGACTGCGGATTATGCGAACGTGTATGCCCGTTGGCAAACCCTGGCAACCCAAAGCACTGGATGGAGGTTATCGGGGCAAAGAACCGTAATGAGGATGAGCTTCTTGGCAGTTCTTCAGGAGGGGTGTTCATTAATTTGGCCCGTAATGTCATTGCTGAAGGTGGAATAGTGTTCGGCGCAGTGTTCGACGGGAGCTGGAACGTCGTCCATACGTATGCCGATTCAATTGATGGAGTCTGGGCTATGATGGGCAGCAAGTATGTTCAGAGCGACATTAATGATTCATATATCAAGGCGGAACGCTTCTTGGAGGATGGCCGCATAGTTCTGTTCACCGGTACACCGTGCCAGGTTGCGGGGTTGAACCGTTACTTACGCAAAAGCTACCCGAATCTTTTATCGGTTGATTTTCTTTGTCATGGAGTACCGGGGCCAGGTGTGTGGCACATGTATCTGGACGAGATACGCCGTAGTGCAGGCGGTACGACAAGACCGTGCGAAGATACGAACCGTATGGTGATTACGGGCATAAGTTTTAGGGATAAGCGTATATACGGTTGGGATAAGTACTGTTTTGTTGTGAGGGGAAGCACTGCCGTGACAGGAGAAAGCGCGGTTTTGATGTCCGATGTTTATGTGGACAATCCTTTTATGAAGGGGTTTCTCAATGATGTTTATCTGCGCCCGAGCTGTTACCGCTGCAAGTGCAAGGGTGGGGTGAGCGGCAGTGACATTACGTTGGCCGACTATTGGGGCGTGAAGACTTTGTTGCCCGACTTTGCGGACAACAGGGGCGTAAGCCTTGTATTCGTGAATACAGACAAGGGAAAGACTGCCGCCGAGAGGCTGGACATGGACTTTTGCGCGGCCAACATCAATGGGCTTGAGCGTTACAATGGTGGAATGAAGGCCGTGTTGCGCGAAGGCTGGCGAAGACGGACGTTTTTCCATGAGCTTGGTGATGGTCGGAGCTTTTCAGCAGCGTTGAATTCCGCGCTGGCAAAGCCATGGTACAATACCGCACTGCACGGCTTGAGGAAGGCTGTAAGGCGGATAATCTTTAAACGAACTAATGATGAAGACAGGAATATTGACGCTTCCGCTACACACTAACTACGGTGGGATACTGCAGGCGTACGCGCTCCAGACCGTGTTGGAGCGCATGGGGCATGATGCCTATGTCATCAGCTTGGCTGACAAACCATTACGGCTACCAGTCTGGCGAATGCCCGTAAAGTACGCAAGAAGGTTGTTGAGAAACTTGAAGGGCCACCCTTATCCTATATTTTACGAGCGTAAGTTCAACCGTGAGAAACCCATCGTCAGACAGCACACGGATAAGTTCATCAGGCGGTATATAAAGCCGGCCGTTTACGAAGGCTATGGTTCGATACGCGAAGGCGACTTCGACGCAATCGTGGTGGGCAGTGACCAGGTGTGGCGGCCACAGTATTTCGACGACATACGCACCGCCTACCTCGACTTTACGTCAGGGTGGAAGATACGGCGCATGGCTTATGCCGCCTCTTTCGGTACGGACCGATGGGAGTACGGCAGGCTGCTCACGGCTCAATGCGCAAGGCTGTTGAAGCGTTTTGACTATGTATCGGTGCGCGAGGACTCAGGTGTAGACTTGTGCCGTGAACGTTTCGGCGTGGAGGCAGAGCACGTACTTGATCCTACAATGCTGCTCCACGCCGACGATTATGCTTTGCTGGCCGGCAGCTGCGGCATGCATGATGGCAAACGAGGCATGATGTGCTACATTCTCGACGACACTCCGTGGAAGGCCGCGCTTACCGCCAGCGTGGCAGAAAGCCTGAATCTTCAGCCATTCAGGGTAAACTCAAGGGTGGAGGACATCAACGCTCCGCTGGCCGAGCGGGTGCAGCCGCCCGTAGAGCAATGGCTCAGAGGGTTTATCGACTCACGCTTCGTCATAACCGATTCGTTCCATGCTTGTGTTTTCTCGATTATTTTCAACAAGCCTTTCATTGCCGTCGCCAACCGAGGGCGCGGTGTGTCGCGTTTCCGCTCGCTTTTGTCTATGTTCGGGCTTGAGTCCCGCCTGCTGGACGAAGAGGCCTCGCCTGACGTGCAGGCGCTCGTAAGCGGTGGAATACAATGGGATGAAGTAAACGGCAGACTGTCGCGTTATAGGGATATGTCGATGGACTTTCTCGCACGCCTCGGCCATTGACTACCTACGGCGTAAGGTCTGCGCGTGGCATGGGCTGCAACGGCCAGGACTGCGTGCGCCTTGGATGTGCGTGATTGACACTATGGCGGCTATAACGGCCTAACCGCTTGCACTTTGAAAAACGTTGACGCCGTAGAACGGGCGCAGCCAAAAATTTCTTTCCGTCAACTTAAATACGCCAATCTGGCGTGTGCAGCCATAAATCATTACAGTACTTGCGGTTATACACGCCAGACGTTTTTTGTGCAATGAAAAACGGCCTTTTTTATGCAGAAAAGCCATGTTTTTCGTTGAGTCCGCTATGCTTTCTCGTTGAGGGAAGATAGCTTTTTCATTGAGGAAAGATAGTTTTCTCAACGAGAAAGCATAGCTTACTCTATTTAACAAATAATTCTTTACAAACAGAAGAGCCGTTTTGCTAAGTCTGCATGGCATTTTCCGGAAATCCTTTTCCAGATTACGCCGGGAGCATGAACTTTTCATTATGACGTTTTGTAACCATTTACATGCTTTTGCATGATAATCTGCCATACTGCGTAAAATCGTTTCCCGACATGAAAAAAGCCGCCGCCCGGAATATGGGCGACGGCTTGTGCCTATTGCGGCAGTACCGTTGCGTGCTTAATGCGTAGCCTTATACCATGCCGTCGTGGCTTTGGCGGCCGTAACGGCGGGATTCTCCGTAGGGTCGCTTATGGTGAGCCCCGAGAATGTATCGATAGCCGTTTGCCTTCCCGTAATCGACGAGTAGTAAGTAGGCGTGCAGGCCTTGTATGGCACGAGTCTGTCCAGCTGCTCGTTGAAGGCGGCCAGCAGTGACTCGTCGCGGCACAGATGGGCTGCATAGTCGCCGTAGTCGAAGAATATGGTGGGCGTGTATCCGTCAAGGTCCTGTAAGCCGTCCGTGCCGTCAATCCCGTCGGGATACGCCGTATTAATGTCACGCATTACCTGTGCCATGGCCTCCACTTGGCTGCAGTCGGTAACGGCTATGGTGCCGCAGGGTACGCTAAAGGCCGAATAAAAATCGTAAAAGCCCTGCACAGCGCCTTGGAGGTCATTCTCAAGCAGGTCGATGCCAATCTCGGCGTACGGCATGCCCTCGATCATAATCTCACAGGTGGAGGCAATCAGGTAGTCAGCCGCGCCACGCATGTCGTATGCCGTTTCAATATTAGACATGTAGCAGTCGTCAAACAGTACGTATTTCATCTTCACCCCCGTGCGGCTTATTCCTTCGGCCAGGCTCGTTATGTCCGTCTGGTAGGTCACGTCGCTCGAGTGTCCGAAGTACCTTGTCTGGTGCACCTGTCCAGCCGCTGCGGCGTCCCTGGCGGCCCGTGTCTCCACGTTTGTACCTGCCGGTATCCATCCCATGCCGTGGCAGCCTATGGCCAATGCATACGTGTCTGACGGCGAGCATGCCATAGCGTCGCCGAGCACCTGCGCAATGCCGTCTGGAGCAGTATAGTCATATGTGGCGAAGTCGTAGCTTTTCAGCGTGTCGCGCAAGCATTGTCCGTCGTCATACGATATCTTGATGAGGTGCGACGATGAACCGTTCTCAGATATAAACACAACAAGTGAGTTGCCATCCAGTCCCCTGTTGTCCGTTATGGCAGTCTCGAACGCCTCTATATTGCGCTTGAAATAACTGTAGATACCGCTGCCGGACCAAGGCATGTACATTATCACGGTTTGTTTGTATCGGTCCGTGCCGCCGCCGGGTGTATCGTCGCTGTCGTCGCATGAAGACATGGCAATCGGCGAAACGGCTATCAGCGCCACGAAAAGCTTGCGCGTCAATGATGAAAGGAGTTTCATGATGTATTGTTTGGATAACTAAAAAAACGGCACCGGATAAGCACATGCTTTTCCGGCACCGTTAGGTGTGTATTTACTTCTGCTTCTTCTTGAGTTCGGCAAGCGACTCTTTCAATGCGGCAATTTTCTCCTCGGAGTCGCTTTGCTTCTTCCTTTCCAGCGCGACAACGGCCTCCGGAGCATTGGCCACGAACTTCTCGTTGGACAGTTTCTTCATTACCCCTGTCAAGAAACCTTCAAGGTGCTTAAGTTGGGCTTCCTGCTTCTCAATCTCTGCGGCTATGTCGATGAGGTTGCCTACAGGCACGGCGTATTCGTCGGTGCCTACCATAAATTGCACTGTGTCGGCCGGTTTATCCTCAACAACGCTGATAGCACACAGGTTGGCCATCTTCATAACTACGTCGTCGTAAGCGGCATAGTTGTTAGCGTTTACAGCATGAAGCTCAAGCGTCTCCTTCGGTGAAATATTCTTTTGGTTACGTATCGTCCTGATGTTACCTATAATTTGCTTTACGGTTTCTATGTCGTTTACGAGAGAAACGTCAGATGTGTCCGGAGCTTCTATTGCAAGTTTGTCAAGCATTATGCTCTCGCCGCTCTTCCTGTCGTAAATGTGCTGCCATAGTTCTTCAGTAATGAACGGCATGAACGGGTGGAGCATTTTTAGCAGGTCGTTGAAGAAACTTAGTGTCATGTCGAACGTTGTTCTGTCAATCGGTGAACCATACGCCGGCTTAATCATTTCGAGATACCAACTTGAGAATTCATCCCAGAACAAGCGGTATACAACCATAAGCGCCTCGGATATACGGTACTTCCTGAACAGGTCGTCAAGTTCGGCATTAGTGATTCTCAGTTTAGCCTCAAACCATTTTACGGCCGTTCTGTTGGCGTTGGGTTGCTCTATTTCGGCAACATCCCAGCCTTTAACAAGACGAAACGCATTCCATATCTTGTTGTTGAAATTGCGTCCTTGCTCGCACAGGCTCTCGTCAAACAATATGTCATTACCGGCGGGGGCAGACAGCATCATACCCATGCGCACGCCGTCAGCGCCGAACTTATCTATCAATTCAATCGGGTCAGGACTGTTGCCGAGACTTTTGCTCATCTTCCGTCCGAGTTTGTCACGAACAATACCTGTAAAGTATACATTCTTGAACGGCATTTTGCCACGATACTCGTAGCCTGCCATAATCATCCTGGCAACCCAGAAGAAAATGATGTCTGGACCGGTAACAAGGTCTGACGTCGGGTAATAATATTTTATATCGTCGTTCTCAGGATTGTTTATCCCGTCAAATACGGAAATCGGCCATAACCATGATGAGAACCAAGTGTCAAGACAGTCGTCGTCCTGGCGTAAATCTTCAAGCGTGAGTTTATCGTTACCGCTTTTCTCTTTTGCTAATAGCAACGCCTTTTCAGCCGTCTCGGCTACTACATAACCGCCGTTGCCGGGTAGATAATATGCAGGTATGCGGTGTCCCCACCATAATTGACGGCTAATGCACCAGTCCTTTATATTCTCCAACCAATGTCTGTAAGTGTTCTTGTACTTAACAGGATAGAACTTGATGTCGTCGTTCATGACAGGTGCAAGCGCCAGGTCTGCAAAGTGTTGCATCTTCAGGAACCATTGCGTAGAAAGCTTAGGTTCAATCGGGACATTCGTTCTTTCAGAGAATCCAACCTTGTTTGTATAGTCTTCAACTTTTTCCATAAGTCCGGCAGCCTTGAGGTCCTGCTCGATTTTCTCCCTGACGTCCATTCGGTCCATGCCTACGTACAGTCCGGCTGCTTCCGATATCGTGCCGTCATCATTGAATATGTCAATAGTCTCAAGGTTGTGTTTCAGGCCAAGTGCATGGTCATTAACATCATGCGCTGGCGTAACTTTTAAGCAACCGGTACCAAATTCGACATCTACATAGGTGTCTTCAATAACAGGTATTTGCCTGTTTACTAACGGAACAATCACATGCTTACCCTTAAGCCATGTATTCTTCGGGTCATCAGGATTGATGCACATTGCTGTGTCACCCATGATTGTCTCTGGTCGCGTGGTTGCTACTACGGCGTATTTACCAGGCTCCTCAACCACCATATACCGAAGGTAATATAATTTGCTGTGCTCCTCCTTATATATTACTTCTTCATCGCTCAATGCCGTTTGGGCTTTTGGATCCCAATTGACCATACGCACACCACGATAAATAAGTCCTTTATTATATAAGTCGCAGAATACTTTAATAACTCCTTCAGACCTTTTTTCGTCCATGGTGAAAGCTGTGCGTTCCCAATCACAACTTGCGCCAAGTTTTCTTAACTGCTTCAGGATGATTCCTCCATGTTCGTTTGTCCAGTCCCATGCATACTTCAAGAAGTCTTCACGTGAGAGGTCGGTTTTCTTTATTCTCTGCTGTGCCAGTTTGTTTACGACTTTCGCTTCTGTTGCAATTGACGCATGATCAGTACCTGGTACCCAACATGCGTTTTTACCTTCCATACGTGCACGTCTTACTAAAATATCTTGGATGGTGTTGTTAAGCATGTGCCCCATGTGGAGTACACCCGTAACATTGGGTGGGGGAATTACTATCGTGTATGGCTCACGGCCATCCGGCTTACTGCTGAAAAGCTTGTTGTCAAGCCAATATTGATACCATTTAGACTCAACTTCTCTTGGGTCGTATTTGCTTGCTAATTCCATTTCCTATATTATTTTTATTTTATTCAATAAAAAACGTTGCAAATTTACAAAATATTCATGGAAAATATCTACATTTGCATATTAAAATACTTATTTATGCATACAAGAGAGGAAAAATTAGAGGCTTTTGGTAGACTAATCGACGTGCTCGATACATTGCGTGTTAAATGTCCATGGGATAGAAAACAGACAAATGAAAGCCTTAGGCCTAATACGATAGAAGAAACTTTTGAATTGTGTGATGCCTTGATGAAAGATGACAAGAAGAATATATGCAAAGAACTGGGAGATGTTTTATTGCATGTGTGCTTCTATTCGCTGATTGGTAGTGAGACCGGAGATTTCGACATAGCAGATGTATGTAATCGTGAGGCTGATAAATTAATATTCAGGCATCCGCATGTTTACGGAAATGTTGAAGCTGAAACAGCCGAGCAAGTAACAGAGAATTGGGAACAAATCAAATTGAAAGAAAAAGATGGCAATAAAAGTGTTCTTTCAGGTGTGCCTGATGCCTTGCCTTCATTAATTAAGGCCTATAGAATACAAGATAAAGCGAGGAATGTTGGATTTGATTGGGAAGATAGAATTGATGTTTGGAAAAAAGTGCGTGAAGAATTAGACGAACTCGAAACGGAATTGGAGAAGGGTGATAAGGAGAAATCTACAAAAGAGCTTGGCGACTTCTTGTTTAGCGTGATAAATGCAGCACGTCTTTATCATTTGAATCCAGACAATGCCTTGGAACATACAAACCAAAAGTTCATCAGACGTTTCAATTATATTGAAGAACATTCAATAAAATCGGGTAAGCCATTGACAGATATGACGTTATCTGAAATGGACGAACTATGGAATGAAGCTAAAGGATTAGAGAATAATAAATAATCATATTTTTATGAAAAGCTTTAATAGCACATTGCTGTTCTTATGTGTACTTATTATCGCAGGTTGCAATAATAAAAGATCTGCACCGGTAATAGATATTTTACCAGCTGATAGTGCGGTTGTAGATACAACAGTTTATGGCAGATGTGGTGACGGTACGGCCATGCACACGTTAGAACTTGTTACAGACAAGAATGACACAATTGTCTATACTCTTGAAGGTGTTGATACTTGTACAGATGTGCAGGGCGGATTATTCGTCGGCGACCGAATAGCTGTAATAGGTGAACGTGTTAATGGCTTGAACGAGGCAATGTATGCTAAGAAGGTTATTAATCTTACCTCCCTTTTAGGCTTATGGAGTAGTCTTGACAAAAGATTTGAAATACGTGAAGGTGGCGCTGTTGTCAGCAATACAGGAGAACCAAAGCCATATACAGAATGGAAAATACTTAACGGAAAGCTTGTACTTTCATCAGATACGTTTGATATTTATTCATTGGGCCCGGATTCATTGTATCTGGAGAATGACAAGGGAATATACGGATATAAACGTGTGCGCAATGAAAATATAGACAACAAAATTGATGATACAAATAAATAGTTAAATTCATCCATAAGCATGCAGCCGTTTAAGATTCGTATTTTAGGATGTGGAAGTGCATTGCCGACATTAAAACATTTTGCGTCATCTCAAATCATCGAGGTGAGGGACAAAACATTTATGGTCGATTGTGGTGAGGGGACGCAAATACAAGTAAGAAGGGCAAGGATACATTTCAACAAGATTTTTGCTATCTTTATAACGCACTTGCATGGTGACCACTGTTTCGGATTAATAGGCTTGATTTCGACTTTGGGCATGTTGGGGCGTACTGCTCCTTTGCATATATATGCTCCTAAAGAGCTTGGGCCTATATTAAAATTGCAAATGGACTTTTTTTGTAACGGATTAGAATATGAAGTTACTTTTCATGAGGTAGACACGTCTGTTGCGGGGATTGTTTATGAAGATAAAAGTGTAATAGTAAAATCAATCCCGCTTAACCATCGTATTGCTTGTTGTGGATATATGTTCAGTGAAAAACCAACGTTGCCACATATCAGGCGTGATATGATAGATTTTTACAGGATTCCTGAATGCTATCGTAACAATATTAAGAATGGCGCTGATTGGATAACACCTGAAGGCGAAGTTATTCCTAATAATAGGTTGACAGAACCTGCAGCGGCACCTCGTTCTTATGCTTATTGCTCTGACACAAAATATTTACCTGAGTTATATAAGCTTGTTTATGGAGTTAACCTAATTTATCATGAAGCTACTTATTGTAGTGAAAACGAGAACAGAGCATCGTTATATTACCATAGTACGGCAAAACAAGCTGCTACAGTTGCTTTAAATGCTAAGGCAAAATCACTTTTGCTCGGTCATTTTTCTGCGCGTTATGATAACGAGAACGCAATACTCAATGAAGCCCGTAATATATTTCCTAATACTTATTTAGCTAACGAAATGTCAGTTTTTGATGTCGAATAAGTAAAAAAATATTATATAATTTTGTTTTGTAATAAAATAGATGTATCTTTGCATAAATAAGATGAGCGTATGGCAAGGATTTTACTTATAATACCTTTTGTTTTGGTTATGCTGTTTACAGTTCCAGCTGTAAGCCGTACGAATATGGCTGTTGAAATCATTGATACAGAGTTTCAGGAAATAACAATATCCGTCAAGGCTTCCACATTGCATGTAACCGGAGCAAATGGTTTGATGCTGAATATTTATAATGTAGCTGGAGTGCGGGTTATGAGCGTTAAAGTAACAGGCCAAGACTGCCGTTATGAGCTTAACCTGCCGAAAGGTTGCTATATAGTTCAAGTCGGAGGTAAAACAACAAGAAAGATATCTATAAAATAAGTGACTTTTATTTTGCCACGACTAGTTTTTTTTCTGATACTTGTTTTAATTACGTGCTCTTCTTGCCTTGACAATGTGCGTAATCCAAATAAGGGACTTACTTTGGATGATTTCTCCAAATTGAGCGACGACAGATTTAAGCTGGATTCAAGAAAAATACGCAAAAATATCGCTCGCCTTATTGAGGCTGACGGCATAATGCTGCCTGTCGACAGGTTGATTAGAGGTTATTATTTATCTGAAAAACCATATATATGGATCAATCGTTTAGGGATTCAAAAGCGTGCCGATTCTCTTCTCGTAATATTGGAAAACGCCGGAACGTGTGGAGTTAATACAAAAATATTGCGTGTCAAGCAACTTAAGGATGATTTGTATCGCATGCGAACCCTTCAAATAGATGCAGAAAGTGGTGATATAAATATGCTTATGGCACGATTGGAATATAATCTGACCAAGTCGTATTTACGCTATTCATCTATTTTGCGGTTTGGCATATCCAATCCGGATTATCTTTACAATAATTTTGAGAAACTCGAAAATGATTCTGTTTCAGAACGTTATCGTCAGCTTTCAGATTTGAAGATAGAACGCCCTAATGCGGAATTCATCCAACAAGCTTTAGCAAAAGCTTTAAATGATAGTATTAATGATTTTTTCGTTACGCTTCAACCTAAAAGTAAATTATATAGAAGTCTTTTAAATTTGTTGGGACAACAAAATCTTAAACCGGCATACAGGATGAAGCTTCTTTGTAATATTGAGCGTTGCAGATGGAGGTTGACGAAATTTCCAGATAATGAAATCGAAAGAAGAATAGAAGCTAACATTCCGTCATATTCAGTGCGTGCCATTGATAACGGCAATGTTTTATATATGCGTATGGCATGTGGGGCATTAAAGCATAAGACACCACTTTTGGCAAGCAACGTAATGCGTATGGATATCAACCCACAGTGGATTGTTCCTAAAAGCATTGCCAAAGGTTTTATACATAGGCCGGAGTACATGCATAGGATGGGGATGTTTGTTTATGACAAGAAAGAGGGGCGGTTATCGCCAGAGCAAGCATCATATGAAAGAATGATGAACGGTGAACAGTATATCATCCAATCCGGTGGCCCTAAAAATTCTCTCGGCAGGATTATTTTCCGTTTTGACAACGGATTTTCAGTATTTCTTCATGATACGTCTTCTCCAGGTGTATTCAAGCGTGCCGGAAGGGCAGTAAGCCATGGTTGCATAAGGGTTGAAAAGCCATATGAACTTGCATTGTTCTTAATGAAGGATGAGGATGACGAACTGGCTGATAAGTTGAAATATTCGATGACAGTTAATTTGTTTGAGGATAATGATTCAATCCCGAATAAGAATATCGATAAAAAAAAGATGGTTAGGACACTTTATGTGAAACCGCCAGTTCCAATATTCATTACATATTATACAATTTATTACGATGAATCAGGCCATATTGTTGATTATCAGGATGTTTATGGTTATGATGCAGCCTTGGAAAAACAATTGAAACCTTTTGTTGAGTAGTATGATGGGCGATGATGATAAAATATGCGAATTGCTTGCTTCCGGTAAGTCCAAGAAAAAAGCATTTGAAATGATTGTAAAATCATATAGTAAATGCTTGTATTGGAAAATCCGATATATAGTGCTTACACATGAGGATGCAGACGATGTGCTTCAAAATACATTCCTGAAAGCTTGGAGTAACATAGACTCGTTTCGTGGAAATTCCAAACTTTCGACGTGGCTTTATAGTATTGCCATAAATGAAGCCCTTGATTATCTTCGTAAAAGCAAGAACTCTATAGGAGCAGGCAATACTGATGACATGAATATTGCCCATAAACTTATGGCTGACGAGTATTTCGATGGCGATGAGATACATGCTATGCTCATGCAGGCCGTTGCCCTGCTGCCGGACGTGCAAAGAACAGTTTTTAATTTGAGGTATTTTGACAATCTGAAATATAGCGAGATTAGCGCCATCCTCAATACGTCTGAAGGGGCATTGAAGGCTTCATACCATATTGCAGTAAAAAAAATATCAGACTATTTTCATTTACACGAATGATTTTATTAATGTCTGTGATTAAACTTTTTATTCGAGTAAACGTCATAAGTGTAAATGATGATTAACTATGAAAGAAGAATATTTGTTAGAACAGAAATTCGGCAAGCCGAGACCGTTCAACGTTCCTGATGGATATTTTGAGCAGTTTGAAGCCGAAATCATAAATAAGTTCTCTGCTGAAAAATTTGCTGAGGAGCGTCCAATAAGGAGATGGTTGCGCCCTGTAACATGGGCAGCTTGTGCCGCTATCGCAGTTGTATCAGCATTTGTATATTTTAGAAATGCAAATGTCGGGACGGATGTTGTAGCAAGTGTGCATGCAGACGAATTATCTCCGGCGTATAATGACAATATCGTTGATGAATTGTCAGATTTCGCAATGTTGGACAATGATGATTTATATTCATTAATGGCTGATGAATAAAGTATTTGACATGAAACAGCTGATATTAGTATTTTGTCTTTTATTCGTTATGCAGGAGGCTGTAGCCCAACATAAACGCAATGGATTCACTCCTGAGAGATTTCAGGCGGAATTGGAGCAATATATAACGAAAAAGGCATGCCTAACTCCTAAAGAGGCCTCAAAATTTTTTCCGGTATATTCCGAAATGCTTAGCAAGCAACGTGCTATACATAAAAAAATGAGGAATCTCAAAAGAATAAAGCCAACAACTGATTCTGAATGCAAAAAGAATATAAAGAAGCGTGATGAGTATGAAATCGAAATCAAGGAAATTCAACGTACTTATCATGAAAAGTTCATGCAGATATTGCCGGCACAAAAAGTCTATGATATATTGAATGCTGAAGATAGGTTTCATCGACAGATGTTCAAAATGGCAGCAGGAAAAAAACGAAAGAAAAGATAATAGCTTGCGGGGAATGAATGATCCATTGCATTGGTAGTGAGTAAATATAAGTTGTCCGATTTATATAACAGGCTTGTTCAATTATAGAATGAGCCTTTTTTGTTGTCCGATATACGGTGTTTTGTCATCCAATACACGCTGTTTTATCAGATAAAATGCCGTAAATCATTAACATGTTGAAAATCAACATGTTGTCTTAATGTTACGTTATTGTTCTCATTTTGTTTTCTCTTTTAGAATGATATTGTCTTTAATTCAAAGTAAAATTCGTACTTTTGCACCGCTTTTCATAAAGGTACATAAAAAGTTCTATAACGACATGAATTCTAAAGTAAAAGGGACCTTGTGCGGTATCGGGGCAGCTGTAAGTTACGGACTGAATCCTTTAGGTGCATTGCCGCTATATGCTGACGGCATAAATACCAATTCTGTATTGTTCTACAGATACGGCATAGCCGTAATATTGCTGGCTCTGTTTATGTTGTCGACTAAAAAGTCTTTTGCCGTATCGTTGAAAGAACTGTCAGTTCTTGCGCCATTAGGAATATTATTTTCAATGTCATCACTTACGTTGTTCGACAGTTTTCATTACATGGATGCCGGCATTGCGTGTACGCTGTTGTTTGTATATCCCGTAATGGTCGCAGTGATTATGGCCGTATTCTTTAAGGAAAAAGTTACTTTAGTGACATCTTTTTCAATCGTTATGGCACTTTTCGGTATTGCGCTGTTATATCGTGGGGGAGACGGAGTGTCACTAAACACATTAGGAGTATTTCTTGTGATGGTGTCTTCTTTGACATATGCTTTGTACATTATTATTCTAAACAAGTCGTTTCTACGGATGTCATCATTGAAACTTACGTTTTACGTGCTTTCTTTTGGCATTATCTTGATTATAATAAACTCTATTTTTGGAGGTGATTCAGCGCGTATTCAGATGCTTTCCACCGTGAGGACTTGGGCTTTTGCCTCAATGCTGGCGTTGTTTCCCACAGTCATATCATTACTCCTAATGACGGTCGCAGTCCACGAAATAGGCTCAACACCGACAGCTGTAATGGGGGCATTGGAGCCATTAACGGCTGTTGTTCTTGGAGTTACGCTGTTTGGTGAACAGTTTACTTCACGTTTGGGCTGCGGTATTATGATGATTCTTTCAGCAGTTATCCTGATAGTACTTGGTGGCTCAATATCATTAAACCGTATAACGGTGGTGCTTGGCAAGTTCGGCAGAGTGTTAATCAAGCATTGGAGATGGAAATGACGACATAGCAAAAAGGACATTAATGCCGGAAAGGGAAATTATCCATATTGACATGGACGCTTTCTTTGCGTCAATAGAGCAAAGAGACAAGCCTGAACTTCGCGGTCTGCCGATAGCCGTTGGTTTTGACGGGCCGCGAGGCGTCGTCTCAACCGCCAGTTACGAGGCAAGGAAATATGGAGTACATTCGGCTATGTCCATTGCAAAAGCCAAACGGCTATGTCCAGGGTTGATAATTGTTCCATCGGATTTCCGGCGATATAAAGAAGTATCTGCCAAGGTGCATGAAATATTCAGCAGATATACAGATATTATCGAACCGTTGTCTATTGATGAAGCATTCCTTGACGTTACGGACGGACGGAATGATATGTCGGCTGTGGAAATAGCCGAGGAAATTAGGGCTAAGATACATGAAGAATTGCAGTTAACGGCCTCTGCGGGAGTTTCATACAATAAATTCTTAGCAAAAATTGCTTCAGACATGAACAAACCCGATGGGCTATATGTTATAACTCCAGAACAGTCTCATGAGTTTTTATCAGCGCTTCCTATTGAAAAGTTTTGGGGCGTAGGTCCAAAAACAGCTATGATAATGCATAAAATGGGTATATTCAACGGCTTACAGTTGCGTATGTGCTCATTGACACATTTGACCGAGGTTTTCGGCAAGATGGGTAAGGTATATTATGACTTTTCCCGTGGTATTGATAACAGGCCGGTAGAACCGGTAAGACTACGCAAATCTGTTGGATGTGAACAGACTTTTCTTGATGATTTAAACAAAAAGTCAGCGGTTATAATCGAGCTGTATCATATTGTTACGGAATTGGTTGAACGATTGCGTAAAAGTAATTTCCGAGGGTGTACAGTAACGCTGAAAATCAAGTTTTATGATTTTTCCCAGATAACACGAAGCATTACGCAGGCTAAGGTGTTTGAAGGCAAGGAGGATATTCTGCCTGTTGTAAAAAGACTTATGTCACAAGTAGATTATTCGTCGAAACCAATAAGACTGATTGGGCTTGCCATATCTAATCCACCCGAAGACATACGATGCGGAGAATGGATTGAAGGAGAGCTTGAGTTTAAGGATTAGTGTGATTTTAATAACAATAGTTTGTGTTTATAGAATATGTTTTGTAAATTTGCAACAAGTTTAATGCGAACAGTATAAATCCATAAGATGAAACAAACAAAAATCGTAGCTTCAATCAGTGACCAAAGGTGTGACGTCGAGTTCATACGTCAGTTGTTTGATGCCGGAATGAACATAGTCAGAATGAATACGGCCCATGCATCACCCGACGGAATCCGTAAAATTATAAAAAACACACGTTCCGTAAGCCGACATTTGGGAATACTTATCGACACCAAGGGTCCTGAGGTGCGTACAACAGGAGCTGACGCACCAATAGATTACAAGACTGGAGACGTAGTCAAGATTTTCGGGCGTCCGGAAATGGACACTGAGCACGATATTATCAATTTGTCGTATGAGAATTTTGCCGATGACATACATGTCGGCGATGATATCCTGTTTGACGACGGTGCTATTGATATGAAAGTCATTGGGATCAATGGCCCGGCTGTCGTTGCCCAAGTGCAGAATGATGGCCAATTAGGATCGCATAAAAGCGTGAATGTACCTGGTGTTCATATAGATCTTCCTGCGCTTACGGAAAAAGATAAGCGCAATATATTGCTTGCAATAGAAGAGGATATAGATTTCATTGCACACTCTTTTGTCCGCAATAAAGAAGACGTGCTCGCTGTGCAGAAGATTCTTGACGAGCATAATAGCGACATCAAGATTATATCTAAAATTGAAAATCAGGAAGGGGTTGACAATATAGACGAAATTATTGAGGCTTCTTATGGAATAATGATTGCCCGTGGGGATTTGGGAATAGAGGTGCCGATAGAGAAGATTCCAGGAATCCAGCGAATGATAATCCGCAAGTGCAGACTTGCAAAGAAGCCGGTTATCGTTGCTACACAGATGTTGCATACGATGATAAACAACCCTCGGCCGACGCGTGCTGAAGTTACCGACATAGCAAATGCAATTTATTATCGAACTGATGCATTAATGTTGAGTGGTGAGACTGCATCCGGCAAATATCCTGTGGAAGCTGTTAAGACAATGGCTTCAATCGCGGAACAGGCAGAGCAAGACAAAATGTATGATCACGATTTTGACTTTAAGCTTAGTGAAAATTGTGATGTTACTGAATTCTTGGCACGAAATGCCATTGAAGCAACCGAGGTTCTTGGCGTAAAAGGAATCATTACAGATAGCAAGACAGGACTCACAGCAAGAAACCTGGCTGCATTTAGAGGGCCTAATCCGGTTTTGGCAATATGCTATAAAGAAAAGACGCAAAGGTGGTTAGCGCTGAGTTATGGAGTAATTCCTGTTGCACAGCATGAACAGATAGGTCCACAGGAACAGTTTTTGGCAGCACTACGCATGCTTCGTCAAAAAGGATATTTGCGTATGGAAGATAAAATAGCTTATTTAAGTGGAAGTTTCGGTAAAGGTGGCGGTACTACGTTCTTGGAGATAAATACAGTGAAAGACGTTTTTGACCGTTCTTATGAATTCCATCTTCCGAATACATACAGATAAATTCAGGTTTGAGTCAATTTATAAAAAAAAGACGGTTGTAGATTGTCTACAACCGTCTTTTTCGTGTTAAAACTTTACATTTGTTATTTTACCACTCTGTTATTTTCCGGAAAAACAACAGTTGGCTTATATGTTTTTGCTTCTTCAAAATCCATCAGTGCATACGCTATTATAATAACAGTGTCGCCAACCTGACATTTTCTTGCTGCTGCACCGTTCAAGCATATACAACCACTACCGCGTGTGCCTTTTATAATATAAGTTTCAAATCTCTCGCCGTTGTTATTGTTGACTATTTGCACTTTTTCACCGGCAATAAGATTCGCTGCATCCATTAAGTCTTCATCAATAGTTATACTGCCCATATAATTAAGATTTGCTTCCGTAACTTGGACACAGTGCAATTTGCTTTTTAAAACTTCTATCAGCATCTTATTATATTTATATATCAGTAACGTATAAATTATTGGTATTTTATATGGTCAATAAGCCTGACAGGCCGTGCCCCACAATATACGGTTATGCACCCAACGACATAATCAGAGTCTTCCCAATTTTTTATATCTTGTAAAGTGTTTCCGTCAACTATTTCAAAATATTCGACATCAAGTCCGTCAACCGCATTGATTTTATTGACTACATAGTCATGCGTTTCCTGCACGCTATGATTTTTTGCGTAATCAACACTTTCCTTCAATGATTTATAAATGGACGGTGCAATTCGTCTTTCATCAGCAGAAAGCAACGTGTTGCGGGATGATTTAGCGAGGCCGTCACTGTCACGAATAATAGGGCATTCAACAATCTCTATATTTATACCAAGTGACTTTACCATTGCTTTTACTACTGCAATTTGTTGCCAATCTTTCTCTCCGAAATAAGCCTTATCAGGATGGACAATATAAAACAAACGGCTTACAACTTGGCAGACTCCATTAAAATGACCTGGGCGATGTGCACCTTCCATCACGGTTGAAACTGGAGGAAACTCGAAATGTCGATTGTCAGGTGATGGATACATCTCGTCTACAGATGGTGCAAATACGTAATTTGCTCCCACACTCTCCAGTAATTTACAGTCTGCATCAAGATCTCTCGGATATGAATTTAAATCTTTTGGATCATTGAATTGTGTCGGATTGACAAAAACCGAGACAACGGTAACGTCATTATCTTCAACACTTTTTTTTACTAATGAGGCATGACCTTCATGGAGAGCCCCCATTGTAGGTACAAGTCCAACGCTTTTACCCTCTTTCCTGTCGTCAAACAATGCATTCTGAAGTTCGACTATTGTATGAAAAAGCTTCATTATAATATATGTTACGATGCTTTTGATTTTGGCGTGCAAAATAACAACAATTTTCTTAAATAAAGAAGAATAATTAAAAAAATATGCCAATAAGGTGTTGGTTTTGTCTAATTATCAAAAAAATGTACCTATTTTCCGAACTTTTTTCGTACCTTTGCAAGGATAAAAAATTATATCATGGAGGCAAAGAAGGTATTATTTATAAATCAAGAAATTATCCCTTATGTCCCTGAAAGTGAGATGTCGCACTTAGGGCGTTTGATACCTCAAGTTATTCAGGATAAAGGGTACGAGATAAGGACATTCATGCCTAAATGGGGCAATATTAATGAGCGCCGCGGACAATTGCATGAAGTCATCCGTTTATCACGAATGATGCTTATAATTGACGAGACTGACCATCCGCTGATTATTAAAGTAGCTTCCATTCCTTCAACTCGCATACAGGTTTATTTTATTGATAACGAAGATTATTTCACCAAGCGCCTCATGGCTTTTGATGAAAATGGCAAAGAATATGATGACAACGGTGAACGGGCTGTGTTCTTTGCGCGTGGTGTGCTTGAAACTGTAAAAAAACTTCGTTGGATTCCAGATGTCATACATTGTCAGGGATGGATGTGTTCAATAATACCTTTATACATAAAGACTGCATATCAGGATGAACCTTCTTTTGCCAATACAAAAGTGGTCACGTCTTTGTTTTCTGAAGAATTGCACGATAGTCTTGGAGCTAATTTCAGACAGAGCATTGCATTCAGGAATGTAACTCCTGAAATACTTGATAAGTATGGAAGTGATTTTGGTTTTATGGAATTGGAAAAACTTGCAATAGACTATTCTGACGGGGTTGTGAATGCTGGTAAAAATGTTAATCCTGAATTAATTAAGTATGCAGAAGAAAAAGGTTTACCAGTGATGACGAATCCTGCAGATGACGAAGTATGTCAAGTTTATGATGATTTTTATGATAAGGTAATTGAAGGTAAATAGAAAATAAATTATATTAGTTCATTAGATTTAAATAATCCAGATGAAGTTAAAGTTTTTTTCTGTCGTCACAATTGTCTCAGCGATGATGTTTACTGCATGTGACGAAACTACAGATACAATAGGTACATCGTTGACGGATAACATGGATATGCTTGAGGTTAGTACTGATACTTTTGAGCTCACCTCAAAATCAGTTGTTGTCGATTCTGTTTTATCTCGTAATACGACGGGCTATCTTGGAAAAATCAAGGATCCGGAAACAGGTAATTATATTACCTGCGATTTTATGGCTCAATTTGGAACACTTGAGGATTATGAACTGCCCGAAATTGACAGCATCGCAAGTCTTTCTGAAGCATTTAATGAAAATGACTCAAGGGAGGATATGATAAATAAAATTGTTGCAGATTCATGCCATATCCGCCTTTTTTATACCAGCTACTATGGTGATTCTTTAGCCACAATGAATATGACGGCTTATGAGATGTCCAAGCCAATGGAGGAGAATAAGAAATATTATTCTAATTTCGATCCTAAAGAGGAATATGTCGGTAATGACGGCATGAAAATCAACAAAACTTATACTCTTGTTGACCTCAGCATTAGTGACGATGAAAGGGCTGACGAAAGTTCTTATACCCCAAATATCAAAATTAATTTAAATCAGCCGTACACAGACAAAAACGGAAAGACATATAATAATTTTGGTACTTACATAATGCGCAAGTATTATGAGAATCCCGAATATTTTAAGAATTCGTATAATTTTATACATAATGTATGCCCCGGATTTTATTTTGAAATTAATGATGGATTGGGTTCAATGGCATATGTATCGGTCAGTCAGTTGAACATATATTTTAAATACAAGAGTGATTCAACATATATAGGTACCTCTACGTTCGCAGGTACTGAAGAAGTGCTGCAGACAACCAATATAGTTAATGATGATAAATCATTAGATAATCTGGCCGAAGATAACACATGTACATACCTTAAGACACCGTCAGCAATATTCACTGAACTTACTTTGCCAGTGGATGAGGTCAGACGTGGACACGAGAACGATACATTGAATACTGCAAAACTTGTACTTACACGACTCAATAATAAGACCCACAGTGAATATGCCTTGGATGTCCCGACTACATTGTTGATGATACCAAGTGACAGTATTAACAGTTTCTTTGAGAACGAGGATATTGTTGATTACCAAAGATCGTTCATTGCCACTTATGACGGTGCATCTTCATCTTCCGCACATAATTACAATACTTATACATTTGATAATATTTCCGGCATGATATCGTCAATGTATAATGCGAAAAATACGGGATTGGCAGATAATCCCAATTGGATTGATGAACATGAGAATTGGAATAAGGTAGTAATAATTCCTGTATCAGTGACAACGAATAGTTCAAGCCAGATTGTTAAAGTTGTCCATGATATGAGTCTTACGAGTACACGTCTTGTTGGTGGAAGCGCAAACCCCAATGCACCGATAACTTTGACTGTTGTATATAGTAAATTTAATCATAACGATGGCAGATAATTTTCTTGAAAGACATCAGGCAGAATATGAAAAACGTAAAGCTGAATGGTTACGCAAGAAAAAGCATTTGTCTAAATCTAAAGTAAAGAGACAACCTTATAATGAAGATAAATAATTTTGCTAAATCTTTATTATCATAAGAAATAAAAAGAGGCCCCAGAATAATTATTCCGGGGCCTCTTTTTATTGTGTAATTAGATTATTCAATATTCAATGACAATCAATGGAGTATCTTCCATGACACTTTCACCTTCGCTTACAAGTACAGCCGTAACTTTTCCGCCTCGTTCAGCATCAAGATTGTTGGCCATTTTCATCGCTTCGAGTACAACAACTGTGTCACCGGCTTTAACTTCATCTCCAACAGCTACCTTTATTTCGGTTATAACTCCAGGTAAAGGTGACTTTACTGCATTATTGAGATTTACTTTTGCGCTGTGTCCAGTTGCGGGTTGGGTTTCTGAAGTCGGTTGAGCCACAGGTTTTACTACAACTTTCTTCTTTTCAGGTTCCGGCTCTTTCTCCATTTCAACTTTATATTCCTCGCCATTAACTATGACGTTTGCGATGTTATCTTCTATGCCGGCAATAGTAACCTCATACTTATTGCCGTTGATTGTATATTTGTATTCTTTCATTGCTTAATATTTTGTGGATGAGGTGTCATGCTTAACGAGTGCATCTCCCATTCGCTATATTTGCTCTTGATGGTGATGATTCCCGCTTCCTTGTCATGCACATTATTTCCGTTGAACTCATGCAAAGCCAGTGCAATGGCTGCATACACTTCGTTCTTGTTCATTGTTCTTTGCTTTAAAATGATTGAAAACAATTACATCGGGATATTGCCATGTTTCTTGGCTGGCAGTCCGTCTCTCTTGGTTGCCAACTGAGCCAATGCACGGCAAATACGGAAGCGTGTATTTCGAGGTTCTATAACGTCGTCAATATATCCATATTTTGCAGCCTGGTATGGATTTGCAAACATTTCAGTATATTCTTCCTCTTTCTCAGCAAGGAAGGCTTTGGGGTCGTCTTGCGCTTTTGCTTCCTTTGCACACAGTACAGCAACGGCACCACTTGCACCCATAACTGCAATTTCAGCAGAAGGCCATGCATAGTTAATGTCTGTACGGAGTTGCTTACAACCCATCACGATATGACTTCCTCCATAGCTCTTACGCAATGTAACTGTAACCTTTGGTACGGTTGCTTCACCATATGCATAAAGCAACTGGGCTCCGTGCAGGATGACCGCATTATATTCCTGACCGGTTCCAGGGAGGAATCCAGGAACGTCAACAAGGCTGACGATAGGTATGTTGAACGCATCGCAGAATCGAACAAAGCGTGCTCCCTTTCTACTTGAATTTACATCCAATACGCCGGCATAGCATGAAGGCTGGTTTGCAACGATACCTACACTTTGCCCGTTGAAACGTGCAAATCCCACAATTATATTTTTTGCAAATTTAGGTTGTACTTCAAAGAATTCACCGTTGTCAGTTATCGCACCGATAACCTTGTACATATCATAAGCCTGATTTGGATCTTCCGGGATTATTTCGTTCAACGAATCTTCCATACGGTTAATCGGGTCGGTGCATTCTTTTCGTGGAGCCTCTTCCATGTTGTTAGAAGGAATGTAGCTAAGCAATGTCTTGATCATTTCCATTGCCTCTTCTTCAGTTGAAGCAGTAAAGTGTGTTACACCACTCTTCGTAGAGTGTACACTTGCGCCACCGAGATGTTCCTGGTCGATATCCTCTCCAGTCACAGTCTTTACCACTTTCGGTCCGGTAAGGAACATGTATGATGTGTTTTCCATCATCAGGGTAAAGTCAGTCAATGCAGGAGAATATACGGCACCACCAGCGCAAGGCCCGAAAATTCCGCTGATCTGTGGAATTACACCTGAAGCAAGAATGTTGCGTTCGAAGATTTCCGCAAATCCGGCCAATGCACATATACCTTCCTGGATACGTGCACCGCCCGAGTCATTTATACCGATAACCGGGGCACCCATTTTCATTGCCATATCCATAACCTTGCATATCTTCTGAGCCATAGTCTCAGACAGAGAGCCGCCATTGACAGTAAAATCCTGTGCGAAGATATAAACCAGCCTTCCATCTATAGTACCACATCCGGCAACGACACCGTCGCCTAAATATTGTTTTTTCTCCATGCCGAAGTTGGTACAACGGTGCAGCTTGAACATGTCGAACTCTTCGAAACTTCCTTCATCAAGAAGCATGTCAATACGTTCACGGGCCGTATATTTGCCACGTGCATGCTGTTTCTCAATGGCTTTTTCGCCACCTCCGAGACGAGCCTGTTCGCGTTTTGCGATAAGCTCCTTGATTTTTTCTACTTGTTTGCTCATTGATTCTTATTTATTAGTTGTGAGGGCCGTTGGGCTTTATGAAATGTTGCATTGAAAAGCAACGCAACATTTCATAAAGCCGTCATGCCTTAATACCTTATAATAATATTATTATTGTTCACAAAGTTCGGTGAGTATTCCGCATGTTGATTTCGGATGAAGAAAAGCTATGTTAAGGTTCTCCGCACCTTTTCTTGGAGCTTTGTCGATAAGGCGCAGACCTTTACTCTCACATTCGGCCAATGCATTGCTTACACCATCTTCAATGCAGAATGCCACATGGTGAACACCGTGGTTGCCTTTATCGAGCCATTTTTGTATTGTACTGTCCGGAGATGTCGGCTCAAGTAATTCGAGCTTTACCTCGCCGCATTTTAGAAAGGCAGTCTTTACTTTCTGGTCTGCCACTTCTTCTACAGCATAACACTTTAGACCTAAAACATTCTCGAAATAGGGTAGGGCTTCCTCTATGCTCGGAACGGCAATACCCAAATGTTCAATACGTGAAATTTTCATACTATTATCATTTAAATAAGATTTGCCATAAGATAACGCACGATACGGATGAAATGTATTTTTCATATATTAGTACCGATTAATTATCCGTTGCAAAGATAATACAAAAAAGTGAGATACTTAATAATTAGAAAAAAAATGATTGAAAATATGTATTTATATGATTTTGCTATTATGATAAGCCAGTCAATATAGCTAAAAACAAATAAGAACAACTCATAATCAGTAAAAGAAATACAAATCTCGATAAAAGTGTTACTATATATTTTATCTTATGCGATTATCTTTGCATAAAAAATAGAGCTATGACAGATAACGGAAAAATAAACCGGAGAAGTTTTATCAAGACTTCCTCAATTGTCGGAGGGGCGTTTTTTATGAAGAGTATTCTTCCTGGCCAGGCAATGGAAATGTTGCCTAAAATTGATAATGCTGAAAATGACAAATTAACAGGTGATGCAATATTAAAAGGAGTGTGTGACATTCATTTGCACTGTAGTCCTGATTCACGTGAGCGGTGCATTGATGAATATCATTTTATGCAAGATGCCGTGCATGCCGGTTATCGTGCCGTTATGTTTAAGTCTAATGATTTCAGCTGTCATGACAGGGCGTATATTATACGTCAGGCACTATCTGGAGCTGAATGTTATGGAAGTTTTTGCATGAATCGAGTTCACGGTGATAGGGTTAACCCTTTCGCTGCGCGTAAAGCCGTAGAAACAAGCGGAGGTCTTTGCCGCTGTATATGGCTGCCGACATTGGACGCTTCATACCAATACAAATATGAAGGACGTAAAGAGCGAGGCATTCCGGTATTGGATGACAATGGCAATGTATTGCCTGAAGTTGTAAAAGTAATGGAGATTTGCGCAGAAGCAAACATTATTTTGGCTACAGGCCATTCGTCACCGGACGAAAGTATAACTCTTATACGTAAAGCTAATGTTTCATGCGGCAAATGCATAGCTAAGTGTCCCCAGAAATTGGACATTCCAAACCTGTTGGCAAAAGTAAAGGAAACTATGGGTAGGTGACGATAATGCTCACAACTCAAGTGCGATTATAAATTATCACTTTTAAGTATGACTTATCTTTTGATTTACAATTTCCATAGGTGATATAAATCCTTTCTTTCAGTGGATGGGCGTGCATTACTTATAAAATGAAATGCGGTCAATGACATTGTAAAACACCGTCGTTTATCGTTTAAAACACGGCATTTTGCAATGTCATTGACTGCGTTTGATAATATTGCCGGGCTTTATTATATTTCCGAATATTGTACTGGGCATTTGGGTAATGTGTTTTCTTGAACACATAAAGAGTTTTTTATTCGTCGTTGTTTCCTTTCATCAATAAAATGTTTTATATTTGCATTATAACGTGAAAACATGTCTATGCTTCAATGCGACATATCCAAACTACTTGATGTAACGTGATGAAGGTAAACGGACGAATCCAACTGTATCCGGTTCTGCGCTTGGTGGTGTTTCTTGTTGCCGGCATAATTGCCGGCAAGGAGCTTTATGGCATTATTTCAGAATGGAGTTGGTACATTGCATTGATCGTTTCGTTTGTGTCGTCAATATGTTTGAAGAAGAATGCCGTAGTGCAGACAGTGGCCATATTTGTTACCTTCGTCTTCCTTGGAGGTTGTCTTACATCCATGGAATTGTCGAAAATAAATGTTGAATTACCAAAAGATGAAATAACGTTTGAAGCCGTTGTTATAAGTAGTCCTGTTGTTTCTGGTAAAGTTGTGCGCTGTGATATGTTGGTTTCCAGCATGGAACGGCCGATGAAGGTAAAGGCGAGTTTTTACAGAAATGCCATGGCCGAGGGTATTGCTCCAGGCTCCGGCATTGTAGCACGCGCCAAATTAAGGAAGCCGAAAAATTTTGGCTCCGGAAAATTTGATTATGCCCAATATCTTTTGAATCACGGTTTCTCGGCAACTGTATTTTTATACGTTGACGATTGGTATAGTAAGGCTGTCAGCTTAAATAACTTATCATATATTGAACGAACAAAGATAAAGGCCCTTAAGTTTCGCAACACATTACTTGGGCATTTAAGGCGGTTAGGATTTGACGGACAAGGCTATGCCATATTGGCTGCGATGACTCTGGGCGACCGTATTTCCATGTCAGACAGAATGACGGAAGAATATTCCGTATCAGGTGCTTTGCATGTATTATCATTGTCGGGGCTCCATTTAAGCATAATTTATGCCATGCTGACGATACTGTTCTTTGGGCGTAGCAGGTCTGTAGTGGCCCAGGTGATGATAATATGCGCTATATGGATTTACGTATTTATTGCCGGTTTGCCGGTATCAGCCTTGCGTTCAGCGGTAATGCTGACCATTTATTCTTTTGTCAGTCTCCTTCGTCGTGACCGTATGTCCCTGAATGTTCTTGCCGTAGCCGCAGTTGTTGTGTTAGTTGCAAATCCATTGAATCTTTATGACATAGGTTTTCAGATGTCATTCCTGTCCGTAATGTTCATTCTTGTATTTTACGAACCTGTGTATCATATTATGCCTGAATCATTTAAGAAGATACTTATATTAAAATGGATATGGCAGATGACATCAGTTTCTTTTGCGGCTCAGCTTGGTGTTGCACCATTGGTAGCGTTATACTTTGGCCGCTTCTCATGTTATTTCCTGCTGACTAATTTTGTAGTTATACCAGTATCAACGGCTATTCTGTATGGCACAGTTGCCATATTCCTTTCAGGCTATCTTCCATGGTTTCAGGCTTGGCTGTGCAGAGTTTTGACAGAAGTTGTTGACTTCATGAACGCATGTGTATCCTTTGTTGCATCTTTGCCAGGCGCAAGTATTGAAGGCATAAATATCAGTGCTGTGCAAACACTGCTTATATATGTCATCATTTTTTCTGTTTATTTCATAATAAAATATCTGCGCAAGATGGTTTGGATTGTACCATGACTGACAGTTGCTGAAGTCTGTATCAAAATATTTTACAGCATTTAATGCTTGGAAATATAACGGGAGATAGTGCCAATGTTAATATAAACAGAGTTATCTGCGGATTTTATATTTGCGCGACAGTGATTTATTTTATTATTGGTTTTGTCTTAATGTCTTTATAAGTAAAAGAGATTGCATATATCGTAAATATGCAATCTCTTTTAAAATATGTGTCAGTTGAGGTTTTTCAACGCACAACTTCTTTCTCATTTAATTTACGCTTCTTCGCTCCAATCTTCCTTAGACTTGCGGATGTAGCTCTTATAACGCAATTTAGCCATGCGCTCTGCTTCTGCGAACAGTTCTTCTGCTTCGTTAGGATAAGCCTTCTTTACAGAGAGATAACGAACCTCGCCCAACAGGAAGTCATGGAACTTACTCCAATCCGGCTCCTTAGAATCGAGTGTAAACGGATTCTTACCCTGCTCAGCAAGTTCTGGATTATATCTCCACAAGTGCCAGTATCCGCATTCAACAGCCTTAGCTTCCTCAGCCTGACTCTTGCCCATACCGCCTTTAGCCTTCAATCCGTGATTGATACAAGGAGCATATGCGATGATGACAGAAGGTCCATGGTATGCTTCAGCCTCACGGATAGCCTTCAAGCACTGTGCGTTGTCTGCGCCCATTGCAATCTGTGCGACATATACATAACCATAAGTTGTTGCCATAAGACCAAGATCCTTCTTGCGTATACGCTTACCCTGAGCTGCAAATTGTGCGATTGCGCCGAGAGGAGTTGCTTTTGACGACTGTCCACCTGTATTTGAATAAACCTCAGTATCAAGTACAAGGATATTTACATCCTCACCACTTGCTATCACATGGTCGAGACCTCCGTAACCAATGTCGTAAGAAGCACCGTCACCGCCGATGATCCACTGGCTGCGTTTAACAAGATAGTGATCAAGTGTCTTCAGCTCTTTGCATATCGGACAACCTGCCTCTGCACCTGAAGCGATAAGCGGTTTAAGCTTAGCAGCTGCAGCCTTAGAAGCATCAGCGTCCTCCTTGCCTTCAATCCACTCTTGAGCAGCAGCCTTGAACTCAGCAGGAGTATCATCTTTTGCGATAGCTTCATTGAGCAGTATAGTAACACGCTCTTTCATCTTCTTGTTTCCGAGTACCATTCCCATACCAAACTCGCAGAAGTCCTCAAAGAGTGAGTTGTCAAATGCAGGTCCGTGACCGTCAGCGTTCTTACAGTAAGGCGTTGATGGTATAGAAGCTGAATAAATTGAAGAACAGCCCGTTGCGTTTGCAATCATTTCACGATCACCGAAGAGTTGTGAGATCAACTTCACATAAGGAGTCTCACCACAGCCGGAACATGCACCAGAGAATTCGAACAGGGGTTGAGCAAACTGAGAATTCTTAACGTTAGACTTAATGTCTACCAAATTTTGCTTGCTTGTAACGTTCTTTACGAGGTAGTCCCAACGGGCAGCTTCTGCGTCATTGCCGGCAAACGGAACCATCGTAAGGGCTTTGCCCTTCTTCGGGTTGCCAGGACAAACATCGGCACAGTTGCCACATCCGAGACAGTCCATAACACTCGGTTCGATAACGAAGTGCATGCCCTTCATTGCTGCAGGAGCCTTCATCTCAAGAGTTGTTCCGTCAAAGCCTTTAAGCTCCTCGTCAGTGAGAACGAACGGACGGATAGCAGCGTGAGGACAAACATATGCACACTTGTTACATTGTATACAGTTTTCTGCATTCCATTCAGGAACAAATGCCTCAACACCACGCTTTTCATAAGCTGAAGTTCCATTCTCCCATGTTCCGTCAACTGTATCATGCTTTATAAAGTCAGAAACCTTCAAGAGATCACCTGCTTGTGCGTTGATAGGACGAACCAACTCTTTTACAAATGCTGGAGCATCGTCTTCAACTACAGCATCGTCAGGCAGGTTTGCCCATGCCGGATCAACCGTAAGCTGTTTATATTCTCCACCGCGGTCAACAGCTGCATAGTTCTTGTCAACAACGTCCTGACCCTTCTTACCGTATGACTTAACGATAAATTTCTTCATCTGTTCAACGGCGAGGTCTGTTGGGATGACACCTGTTATGCGGAAGAATGCACTTTGGAGAATTGTATTGGTACGGTTGCCAAGGCCTATCTCTTGTGCAATCTTTGTTGCGTTAATATAATATACGGTAATATTATTCTGTGCGAAATAACGCTTAACCTTATTCGGGATGAAGTTTACAAGCTCTTCACCTTCAAAAATAGTATTCAGAAGGAATGTTCCGTTCTTCTGTAAACCACGAGTTACATCGTACATATGCAGATAAGCCTGTACGTGGCATGCAACGAAATTCGGAGTGTTTACTAAATATGTACTGCGAATAGGCGTGTCACCGAAACGAAGGTGTGAACATGTGAAACCGCCTGATTTCTTTGAGTCATATGAGAAATATGCTTGGCAGTGCTTGTCAGTGTTGTCACCGATGATCTTGACAGAATTCTTGTTTGCTCCTACGGTACCGTCCGCTCCAAGGCCATAGAATTTAGCTTCAAACATTCCTTCTCCGCCGAGAGCCATTTCCTCAACCTTCGGAAGTGAGGTGAACGTCACGTCATCAACTATACCCAAGGTAAAGTGGTTCTTCGGCTCGTTCAATTTCAAATTGTTGAATACAGAGATTATTTGTGCCGGAGTTGTATCGTTAGAACCAAGACCATAACGTCCTCCAACAATGAGAGGTTTATTTTCAACATCATAGTAAGCACTCTTAACGTCAAGATATAGAGGTTCTCCCTCTGCGCCTGGCTCTTTTGTTCTGTCAAGAACAGCTATGCGCTTAACAGTTGCGGGAACAGATGCCAGCAAATGTTTAACAGAGAACGGACGATAGAGATGAACTGAAATCATACCTACTTTCTCTCCGTTCTTATTCAGGTAGTCAATAGCCTCACGTGCAGCTTCTGTTGCAGAACCCATAAGTATAATCATACGGTCTGCGTCTTCTGCACCATAATATGAGAACAAGTGATATTCACGTCCTGTAATCTTGCTGATTTCACCAAGATAGTGCTCAACAACTTCAGGTACTTTATCATAATATTCATTGCTTGCCTCACGATGTGTGAAGAATGTTTCAGGATTCTCTGCTGTACCGCGTGTAACAGGACGCTCAGGTGACAACGCACGGTCACGGAAACGCTTTACATCATCCATGTCAACTAACGGAGCGATATCTTCCTGCTCAAGCAATTCAATCTTATGATATTCATGAGATGTGCGGAAACCATCAAAGAAGTTGAGGAAAGGAACGCAAGTCTTAAGAGATGCGAGGTGCGCTACAGCTGTAAGGTCCATTACTTCTTGTACAGAACCTTCACAGAAGAGTGCGAAACCTGTTTGGCGGCAAGCCATTACGTCCTGGTGATCACCGAAAATACAAAGAGAATGAGATGCCAGTGTACGTGCCGAAACATCAAAAACGCAAGGCAAAAGTTCGCCGGCAATCTTATACATGTTAGGTATCATAAGGAGCAATCCCTGTGAAGCTGTGAATGTAGTGGTAAGTGCTCCAGCCTGAAGAGAACCATGAACAGCACCTGCCGCACCAGCCTCAGATTGCATTTCTTGAACGAAAACGGTCTGACCGAAAAGGTTTTTGCGTCCTTTTGCGGCCCACTCGTCAACATGTTCCGCCATTGGAGATGACGGAGTGATAGGGTAAATGGCTGCAACCTCGCTGAACATATAGCTTATGTGTGCGGCTGCTTCATTACCATCACATGTGATAAACTTTTTTTCTTTAGCCATTTTAATAAAACATTAATGTTAGTGTATCTTGTTAGTTTAATATAAAAATCCGAATAGCCATAGCGGAATTTGGTTGTCCTTGCCTATTTCCGTGTTGTATCTTGCATATATTGTATCTGGATTCATGCGTATTTTACCACATTTGGTTGCATCGCAAATCCTGAATTTTCGTTTTTCATCTATAATATAGTAGTTGTCTTTGTTGCTTTGGTTTACGATGTGGTCTTTCCATAGCGAGTTGACGAAAAACGTTTCCATCACATTTTGCTGTTCAGCCCTTATCGGATAAATGGCATACATAAGGTTCGGATTATGCAACATCACCTTGCTTGGCTTTTTCGGAAATGTTTGCCCAACAGGATATATTACATTTATCAATCTTGCTTCTGCAAGGTATTTAATGTAATTCATCACTGTCGCACGGCTTGTCTCAATGTCATTTGCCAGTTGGCTTACGTTGGGAGCTTTTGGGCCGTCAAGCGCCAGAAGGTAAAACAGCTTCTTTATTTTTGTAAGATATTTAAGTTCTATCTGCTTGATTAACAGGATGTCAACTTCCGTCATCATGTTCATCGTTTTAAGCAGATTTTCCGAGAAATTACGGTTCTCAAGAAAGAAAGGATAAAACCCATGATGCAAATATAATGGAAAATATTTGTTCGGAGACACTTCCGGTAATATTTGTCTCGTTATATGCTCGTGGTTATGCACAATTTCCTCAAGTGTGTATGAATGGAAATGGGTTCCTGCTGTAAGATTGAGAAATTCGCGAAAGGAAAATCCTCTCAGATTATAGCTTTTTACAATTCCGCTTAGTTCTGGGTTTTCTTCCTTCAGGCGCATAACACTACTACCGGTAAAAACAATCTTCAGCTCCGGATTCTGGTCATGACACAATCTTAATTCATGGCTCCAATTGGGTTCCTTGAATACTTGGTCTATTAGTAAAACTCTACCGCCTGTCTTGCAAAACTCATTCGCAAAATCTGCTATTCCTCGGCCTTGAAAATAAAAATTGTTCATATTTACATATAAACAACGTCTGTCTGTCGGGGAAAAATGCTCTTTTGCGTATTGAAGAAGAAATGTCGTCTTTCCAACACCACGAGTGCCTTTAATGCCGATAAGCCTGTCTGACCAATCGATTTCGTCCATCAATTGACGTCGTACAGGGGCATTAGTGTGTTCTACTAAATAAGTATGGGTGCGAAAGAAAGCTTCCATTCTTTTTCAATTTGTTTTCTTTTGCAAAGATAGCATTTTATTCTTTATTTGCAAACCATGCTTTGCAAAAACTCGTATTTTTTTATTATTTTTGCATAAGCTGGCAGGTTATGCCAGCTGCTATGTGAGGAATTTCCTGTATTTATTATTACATAATCTGCACAAATAAAAGCTAACTTCGTTAAAAATTTATTTTGCACTTCTCTATGTTTACACTATCTTTGCACCAATCAATAATTTTGTTGAAGTGAAATTACATATCTTTAATCCGGAACATGATATGGCGCTTGCGGCGGACAAGGCATATTTTACATTGCCGCATGCCATACAGGAATTTAAGGTAAATCTTGGATTCCTTCCTGCATTATGGGCTGGTGAAGGCGATTTGATACTTGTCGACGATGTGTATTATGCTATTAAGGCTCTGTCGCAAATAGGCAAACGGCATGCTGACGTACTTTTCGTTACTGCAAATGACTTGAGGCATTTGGTGTTTTCTGCCATTGAGCCATGGGGATGGGACAAAGCCGTCAGACAACAGCTGTCTGATGCCGGCGTAAATCCAGATGTCTTGCCCGCCGACGACACATTGGAATATATACGTGATTTATCCGATAGACGGCAAACGTGTGCCTTGCTTACGGTTTTGCGTAAGGATATAGAGGACGTCACGTGTGGTGAAAGTTTCTATTACAAGAATATTGACGCAGTATATGATTCATTACGTAAATATGGAAAAATAGTAGCCAAGGCACCGTGGAGTAGCAGTGGTCGTGGGGTACGATACATTGAGCGTTGCATTACACCGTCGGTTGACGGATGGATTAGAAAGGTAATAGAACGCCAAGGTGGCATTTCCGTTGAGCCGTACTACAAGAAGGTAAAAGATTTTGCAATGGAATTCTATTCTTATGGCAATGGCAGAGTTGATTATCGCGGCCTGTCTTTGTTCAGGACTGGTGGAAGTAACTATACGGGAAGCATTATTGCGTCAGAGTTGGAAAAATCTCACATGATGGGCGAATTTTTGTCTTTATCCCTTATTGATAATATAGTTGAACGGCTTAAGACTTATTTTTCCACAAGTTTCTTTAAATGTTACAAGGGATCGCTTGGTGTCGATATGATGATAGTGGTAAAAGATGGCGGATGCGGTTACTTACTTCATCCATGCGTAGAAATAAATGTAAGACGCACAATGGGGCATGTCGCAAATTCATTCGGTACTGACATTACTGACCCGACCCAGTTGATGCACATAATCCATGATGTCAATTACAAGTTGAAATTTGATTATATAGAGAATAACTTTGTCAAGGTGTTATAGAAAAGTCTGTTCGTGTGTCCAAGAAACGGGCTGATTTTCAAACTCACTATAAATTAAAACAAACCAAAATAATATTTCCAAGTATGAAAAAACAAATTTTGTTGGTATTGGCCTTCTTACCTATTTTTGCCAATGCACAGTACAAGTCAGAGGTATGGTGCCCGGATAATGGCGACGGCACTTACACAAATCCCGTGATTAATGCCGACTATAGTGATCCAGACGCATGTGTTGTAGGCGAGGATTACTATCTTACGGCAAGTTCGTTTAACTGTATTCCCGGTCTGCCCATCCTTCATTCGAAGGATTTGGTGAACTGGGAGATAATCGGGCATGCGCTAAAGACGCAATATCCCACCGAGGTGTTCGACATGCCGTCGCACGGAAACGGGGTGTGGGCGCCGAGCATTCGTCACCATAACGGTGAGTTCTATATCTATTGGGGGGACCCCGACCGTGGCGTAATGATGGTCAAGACGAAAGACCCCGCCGGTAATTGGGAGGAGCCTATATGCGTTATATCGGGCAAGGGCATGATAGACACAACTCCGCTTTGGGACGATGACGGCCGTTGCTATCTTACATATGCTTATGCGAACAGCCGTTCGCGCTTTGCTTCGATCATCGTCGTGCGTGAGCTGTCTGCCGACGGAACGAGGGCGATAGGCGACCCTGTAATCGTATTTGACGGTAACGGAACGGAAAACAGAACGTGCGAGGGGCCTAAGTTCTACAAGCGCAACGGCTGGTACTGGATTATGTTCCCGGCGGGCGGCGTGCCTACGGGCTTCCAGGTGGCAATGAGGGCAAAGCAACCGTTCGGCCCGTACGAGAGCAAGACCGTGCTGGCTCAGGGTAAGAGTAGCGTTAACGGCCCGCACCAAGGCGCATGGATACATACGCAATATGGCGAGGACTGGTTCCTGCATTTCCAGGACAAGGGATGTTACGGGCGTGTAGTGCATTTGCAGCCTGTTACGTGGAAGGACAACTGGCCTGTAATGGGCGTCGACAAGGACGGGGATTATTGCGGAGAACCTGTCATTACGTACCGTAAGCCCAAGACTTCGCAGGCGTGGCCGATACAGAATCCGGTTGAGAGCGACGAATTCAACGAGCCAAGGATGGGGTTGCAATGGCAGTGGCACGCAAACTACAACCAGATGTTCGGCATGCCTACTGCGTTTGGTAAGTTCAGAATATATACGCACAAGTTAAGCGATAACTATGTAAACCTTTGGGAGGTGCCCAACCTGCTGCTGCAGAAGACGCCGGCCGACAAGTTTACCGCTACGGCTAAACTGCGCTTCACGTCAAAGGACCAGAACCAGTTTGGCGGGATTATCATGATGGGACTCGACTACTCGGCATTGGTGGTGAAAAGGGTGGGGGACGCCTTCCAGCTACAGCAGTTGACGTGCCGCAATGCCGACAAGGGCAAGGCTGAGACCGTGAAGGTAATAGCCACGCTTGAACCTACGGCGGCTGACAAGATTGATTACCAACCGGGCATACATGAGGATATATACATGCGCATGTCGGTAGACAACGGCAAGTGCAGCTTCTCGTACAGCCTTGACGGCAAGAAGTTCAAGCCGGCCGGCGACGAGTTTACCATGCGTGAGGGCAAATGGATTGGCGCTAAGATTGGTTTCGTGGCCGCCGAGCCTGCCGGGAAGGCAAACCGTGGCTGGATAGACGCTGACTGGTTCCGCGTGACGAAGTGACGCGGCGTAGGATATAAAGTTCTTAAGAGGGAAGGCAGGTGCCTTTCCTCTTTTATTTTACCGTTGCCATAGCTGTGTACGTTTGTAAACACTGTTCGACTGGAAAGTTTCAAAACGTCATATAGGAAAGTTAATGCTTTCAGCGCAATCTGGAAAAGAATTTCTAGGAAATGCCATGTAGACTTAGCAAAACGACTCTTCTGTTTGTAAAGAATTATTTATTAAATAGAGTAAGCTATGCTTTCTCATCGAGAAAACTATCTTTCCTCAATGAAAAAGCTATCTTCCCTCAACGAGAAAGCATAGCGAACTCAACGAAAAACATGGCTTTTCTGCGTAAAAAAGGCCGTTTTTCGTTGCACAAAAACTATTTTGGGTGTGTAACCGTAAGTAGTTCAACGAATTACGGTTGCACACCCAGAATTGGCGTATTTAAGTCTGACGGAAAGAAAATTTTGGCCGCGCCACTTCTACAGCGTCAACGTTTTTCAATGTGTAAGCAGTTTGGCCCGATTCGTGTACAATGTGTAATCCCGAGCGCAGGCGTTACGTGATACGCCCGCGCAGGTAACTGTGGCTCAGGAGCGGGCGTCCGTGGCACGGTTGGTGCCCGTCTCCTTCTCGATGAAATACCGCGGGCGTCCCTTGCTCTCGATGTATATCTTGCCCACGTATTCGCCTATTATGCCGCACGCAAGCAGCACCACGCCGCCGATAAACCACACCGAGACAAGCAGTGACGTCCATCCCTGTATCGTGGTGCCGTTGAAATATTCAACAAGGGCGTATATTATCACGCCTAAGGCGATGAGGATGAACACGAGCCCAAGGTATGTTATAAAGCGCAGCGGACGGGTGGAGAACGACGTTATGCCGTCTACGGCAAAGCTGAACATCTTGGTCAGCGGATATTTTGACGTGCCGGCGAAACGGGCCTTGCGGTCGTAATACACGAATGCCGACGGAAATCCGAGCGAGGCCACCATCCCCCTGAGGAACAGGTTACGCTCTGGAAACGACACGAGGGCCTGCAGCGTGCGCCGGCTCATCAGACGGTAGTCGGCGTGGTTGTACACGACATGGCCGCCGAGCACGTTCATCAGCTTGTAAAACATGAGCGCCGTGGTCCGCTTAAAGTAGGTGTCCGTATCTCGTTCCTTGCGCACGCCGTACACAATGTCTACTCCGGCGTTGTACAGCCCGACCATCTTCGGTATCACGGTCTCGTCGTCCTGTAGGTCGGCATCTATCGACACGGCCGCGTCGGCATGCTCGGCAGCCCACTCGAGGCCTGCCCATAACGCGTGTTGATGCCCCCGATTGTGTGACAGCTTGAGACCTGCCACTTTATTGTCAGCGCCCGAGAACTGTTCAATAAGGCTCCATGTAGAGTCACGGCTGCCGTCGTCAACATACAATATAATGCCATCGTCGATGCTCCCGGACGCCGTCATGTCATCCAATATGCCACAAAGGCGCTTCGTGGTCTCTGGCAATACGGCCTCTTCGTTATAACATGGTACAATTATCGCAAGCTTCATACTCTTTTTCTTTTACATTTTTGATGTAAAAACGCTTATCCTTTACCTCTTATTGCGTGACGTGTCGTAAATCCGGTAAAGGTGTAGCATTTTCTTGTCGTCGCAACTTTTATGCTTGAAGTCTACCACTTCCGTAACGGAATAATCAGGATACGTCTCCTTGAATGCCTCAATATCGTCATTGCCAGACAGCATGTAGCCGCTCTTGGGCATGGCAGCTTCGAAAGGCACAACTCTGTCGTTCATGTAGAAATTGATGGTAAACGATCGCATCGGGTCACCTGCTGCACTCTGCGGACGGTACGAATACACCGTACCATCGCCCACTATGCTGTTCAATTTCATGGCTACGGGCTTGTCCGACTTAGTGTTAAGCACTATCGGCTGGAAGAAGCCGTCAAGCGACATGAATACCGCGATGACAATACCAAGCATTGAATACACTTGGCGTATGCTGTCGCTCTTCCTTGATTTCCAGAACAGTAAGGCGGCTATAACCGGCAATAATATAATTATTATGTCGGTTATTCCAATACCGGCAGTCTCCAACGCCCTCATTTGCGCAATGTTCTCGGCTGCGTGTTTGCCTGAAAATATTGTCTCTGGCACAATTCCCGCCCTTACAGCCACAAACAACGCAAGCAACGCTATATATATACCGGACAGCGTATATCCGAATGAGCGTATTATCCTTGAGTGTTTTTTGGCAAGATATATTATGTATTCGGCAAGGAAATAGGCAATAAACGGATATATGGGCAACAGGTAGACGCTACGCTTGCTCTTGGGAATGCAATAGAAAATAAATATTATTACTATGCTCAACAATGAGAACAATCTTGTGTCATCCATTGATTTTATATAGTCAACAAGCCTGTTCCACCATGATTTCAACGTCCCTTCAGGCTTCTTGTATTTCAAGACGAACAACGACATCACCACCAGCAACGTGTAAGGCAAATACCCTGACAAGACGGTAATGACATTATAGTAGGCCGGATTTTCGTGAGATGAGTATGACATCTTGCCTAAGAAGCGCAGCACGTTCTCTTCGTATACCAACTGCATGAAGGTATCTCCGCCTTGCATATATGCTGCTACGTACCAACACGCTGGGATAACGCATGAAGCAAGTGCCACAAGCGCAAAAGCATAGAGCAACTTTACAAACCTGTAACCACTTATTAAAAGGAATACGGCAGTAACAAGGCATGGCAGAACTATGCCCACCGGCCCTTTGGTCAAGAAAGCTGCACTCATGCAAAGTATAGCCACAACAGGCACTCCACGCAACCCTTTTTCACCCCATTTATATAGTTGGTAAAGAGAAATCACCATTAATGCGCTCAGCAGCATGTCCACACGGCAGTTGGTACCTGCACGGTGAACCTCAAAACTTGTAATGGCTACAAGGCATGCGATGAGGGCAATTTGTGGCGTACTCCTTTTTTCGTAGAACTTGAAGCCGACAAGAGTCATTGCGATGAGTGCCAATGTTGAGGGCAACCGTGACGTAAATTCGGACACATATCCCTGAAACAGAGAGAAAAATGCTATGCACCAATGGAAAAACGGCGGTTTATAGGCAATATCCACACCATTATTTATAGGCAGAATCCAATTACCGTATTTCAGCATTGACACTGCGACTATTGCCTCGCGTGGCTCACCTTTCGTATTGAAGAGAGCGTTACCGAGAAAAATGATTAACGACAGGATACAGATTACAAGTAAAATCCAAATGTACCGGTTATCTTGCTTTCTCATGTAAGTTGTTTTTTATTGTTTAAATTATTGCTTTTCGCTTTTTTATTAACAACATGCAAAGTTACGTAAATAATATTGTGAATTTATTGATGTTTACTTACCAAGTCCGTGATTTAACTAATTTTAATGCATGTGTGCACGGATTTCAATGCCGCATAAACCGCCTTAAATGGGGTGGAACTATATGCCCGTTTTTCAAAAGGCCGTCTTTTGGCTTGTAAAAGATGGCCTTTTAGAACGCGAAAAGCCATCTTTCATAAGCCGAAAGGCGGCTTTTCGGAATTAAGCCTCACAACACTTGAACAGAATAACGAAAGATGCATTTATATATAAAGGTATTAGCAAGCAACAATCCGATTCCGACCGAAACCCATGAATATACCTTATTAATTATATAGAAGTATGGGCAGGATAACATATTGCCACGATTGACAACGTAATCAAGATGCAGATATTATACTATACGTTTGTTTTTCATATAAAAAACAGACACACATAATGCTGCTTTTCTATAAAAATAAATTCAGCCAAACAGCAGTTATTCCATAAAAATCCGGCCGTACGGATATTTAAAGGGATAATAAGTGCAAACTCTATATTGCATTTTCAGATTTGTATGAATTATTCCCAAAAACATGTTTGTTGTATTCTAAACTTACATGAGATAAACAAATGAAAGGAAAAACAAACTTTATCGCTGCATATGTAAATCATATTACACGAAAAGGTCCTTCTTTATGACATATTGTTTAATATCAACGGCAATTATACAGATTAAGAACTCTTTATTTTTTTACTTAATTTAAGATTATAAGTCTACCATATTATAAAATATTTTTTGTAATTTTGCGCTCGGAAAAAGAAAAAAGCTTATGGTTCAGGCCATTTGAGATATTCATGCATAAAAGTGCAGGTACTGCGAAAAGAGGTATATTGTTTAAGGATATTATTTTAACCCTTTAAAATAAACAAAAAGATGATTAAAATTGGTATTAACGGTTTTGGCCGTATCGGTCGTTTCGTTTTCCGTGCTTCTCTCGAAGAGGCTAACAAGAATGACGTCGTTGTTGTAGGTATCAACGACCTTCTGCCTGTTGACTACATGGCTTACATGCTGAAGTATGATACAATGCACGGCCAGTTCGACGGCACAATTGAGGCTGACGTTGAGAAGAACGAGCTTATCGTAAACGGCAACCACATCCGCGTTACAGCTGAGAAGGACGCTGCTAACCTGAAGTGGGACGAAATCGGCGCTGAATATGTTGTTGAGTCTACTGGTCTTTATCTGACTATGGACCGCGCTGAGAAGCACCTCCAGGCAGGCGCTAAATATGTAGTTCTCTCTGCTCCTTCAAAGAAGGGCGAGGACGGCCGTCAGGCTGACATGTTCGTATGCGGTGTAAATACTGACACATACGCAGGCCAGACAATCGTTTCTAATGCATCTTGCACAACTAACTGCTTGGCTCCTATCGCTAAGGTTCTGAACGATAAGTTCGGTATCGAGAACGGTCTTATGACAACTGTTCACTCTACAACCGCTACACAGCGTACCGTTGACGGTCCGTCATTGAAGGACTGGCGTGGTGGCCGTGCTGCTTCTGGCAACATCATCCCGTCTTCTACAGGTGCTGCTAAGGCTGTAGGCAAGGTTATTCCTGAACTGAACGGCAAGCTGACAGGTATCTCTATGCGCGTTCCGACTCTGGACGTTTCTGTAGTAGACCTGACCGTAAACCTGAAGAATCCTGCAACTAAGGAGGATATCTGCAAGGCTATGAAAGAGGCTTCTGAAGGCGAACTGAAAGGTATCCTCGGATACACTGAGGACAAGGTTGTTTCTTCTGACTTCCTCGGCTGCCCGCTGACATCTATCTTCGACGCAGACGCAGGTGTTTACCTGACAGACAAGTTCGTAAAGGTTGTTTCTTGGTATGACAACGAGATTGGTTATTCTCACAAGGTAATCGACCTCATTAAGATCATGAAGAAGCACAACGGCTAATCATTAATTTGATTGATATATTAAAAATAAACCGTCCGATACTTGTCGGACGGTTTATTTTTTGTAAATTTGCAGGTGATAGAAATTATGCTGTTCCAGTTTTAAATCTTTATCCTTATATTAAATAATGTGTAAAATGATAACCATACTCGGACCTACCGCATCAGGCAAAACCACTTTGGCTGCCATGCTAGCGGCTGAGCTTGGCGCGGAAATAATAAGCGCCGACAGTCGTCAAGTGTATCGAAGAATGGATATCGGAACGGGTAAGGACCTGGCAGATTACATCGTCGGTGGAAAAATCATCCCGTATCACCTTATTGATATTGTAGAACCTGGTACAAAATACAATTTATTTGAATATCAGAAAGACTTTATAGCTGCATATAATGACATAGCGGAAAGAAAGAAGATACCAATTTTATGCGGAGGAACAGGATTATATATCGAAGCAGTCCTGAACGGTTACAACCTCGTGCCCGTGCCTGAAGATAAAGAATTACGCCATAGTCTGAGCTGCAAGTCTATAGATGAGTTGAAGGATATACTTATATCACTAAAAAACGAGAACGGTTCAAACATGCATAATACAACGGATGTAGATACCGTAAAACGGGCAATAAGGGCAATCGAAATAGAAAATTATTACAAGGAACATCCTGAATTATCCGCAAGAAAGGCTGAAAAGATTGAGTCTACCATAATAGGCATAGACATAAACCGTGACGAAAGAAGACGTAAAATAACCGAGCGACTCAAGCAACGGCTTGAGAACGGCATGATTTACGAAGTAAAAAGCTTGCTTGATGAAGGAATAAATCCCGTTGACCTTATTTATTATGGCCTTGAATATAAATATGTCACGGAATACCTTATCGGCAAATTGACTTACGAGACAATGTTCCGTTCTCTTGAAATAGCCATACATCAATTTTCAAAACGTCAGATGACCTGGTTCAGGGGGATGGAAAGACGTGGTTTTAAGATACATTGGATTAGCGCGGATATGTCTTTAAAAGACAAGGTTGAATGTGTGAAAGCTATCTATAAAAAAGAATGTGAAGTTTCAGGCAAATTACAATAGAGAGAATAATATGGCAATAGCAAATTCACGTTGGGGTATTTTATACTGTCCCAAGCACGGGCAGTCAAGCTCGATGAAAAGATGGAGCAAGATTGAGAGCTGCCTGCTGGAACAGAACATAGAGTTTGACTTTGTACAAAGCGAAAGACAGGCAAGCGTAACCAGGCTTGTTAATATGTTGATAAACAATGGATACAAGACAATTATTATTGTAGGCGGAGATTCTGCTCTAAACGACGCGGCGAATTGTCTTATGTCCGTTGATAAGGATATTCGTGACTCAATTGCCTTAGGACTTATACCGAACGGGGTAATGAATGACTTTGCGCATTATTGGGGTTTTAAGGAAAATGACATTGAACAAACTGTAAGATGGCTTAAGGAACGTAGGGTAAGGAAAATCGATCTTGGTTGCATTCGATATACAAATAAGAAAAACGAGAAGTGCCATAGATATTTCCTTAATTGTGTAAATATAGGCTTGATATCATCAATGATGAACATGAGGCAACAAACAAGACGCTTATTTGGTTCAAGAACTTTATCGTTTATCGGGTCTATGGCCATGATGATGTTCCAAAGATTGGATTACAAGATGAATATCAAGATAAATTCGGACGTGATAGACCGCAAGGTGATGACGGTATGCATTGGTAATGCCGCCGGATACGGACAAACTCCCAATGCTGTACCGTATAATGGCTTATTGGACGTATCCGTGGTTTATCACCCTGAAATGACGCAATTGTTTGAAGGTTTTTATTTACTAATAACAGGAAAATTTCTAAACCACCACAGCGTACATCCGTATCGTACAAACGAAGTAGTCGTCAACGAGGCAGTAAAGGCATTGGTCAGTGTAGACGGAAGGCTGATGAGAACTCCGGTTGGCGCATATAAAATAGCAGTGGAACAAGAAGTCCTGAATTTTTTGATACCAATGTAACTTATATATTCCAATTGAATAAAGGTGTCGGCGCAAACGTTTGACACCTTTATTTTTATGTTATTACTAATACTATATTGTCTTTTTCTACAAATTTATTATGCGAAGTCTATATTTGGGCGAAAAAGTGAATGTTTTGTTTGGCTGTAAAAAATAAAATTATTACCTTTGAAAGGTCGTTAAGGTAAAAGCGTTGCTTATACTCTTAATTGATTATATTTTTAGAGAGAAACGTTAAATCTTGTAATTATACCATGAGTTATCTAAAATTTGAAAAAACTCTGATGACGAACCTGGAAGAGTCTCTTTCAAGGGAATTGTTACGTACAAACCGTTCCGGAGCTTATTCTTGTTCTACAATCGTAGATTGTAATACAAGCAAGTATCACGGACTCTTAGTAGTGCCGGTTCCGGAGATGGATGACGACAATCATGTATTGCTTTCTTCCTTGGATGTCACCGTTATCCAACATGGCGCGGAGTTCAACTTGGGATTGCATAAATACCAAGGGAACAATTACAGTCCCAAAGGACATAAGTATATCCGTGAGTTTAATTGTGATAAAGTACCGACAACAGTATACCGTGTTGGCGGTGTTTTGTTAAAAAAGGAGGTTGTATTCCAACACTATGAAAACAGAATCTTGATTCGTTACACTCTGATGGATGCACACAGTGAGACAATATTGAGATTCAAACCATTCCTGGCCTTCAGGAGCGTAAGGCAGGTAACACACGAAAACAGTACGGCCAGTAGGGAATATCACAGCGTAGACAATGGCATAAAGACCTGTATGTACGCCGGATATCCAGATTTATACATGCAATTCAGCAAAACGAATGAATTTAAGTTTACTCCTGACTGGTACCGAGGCATTGAATATCCGAAAGAACAAGAGTGTGGTTATGCATACAATGAAGATTTGTATGTACCAGGGTATTTTGAAATGAACATTAAAAAAGGCGAAAGTATCGTTTTCGCCGCCTCTACGTCGGAGATCAAGACAAGTACACTGAAGCATTTATTTGAAAAAGAGGTTGAAGACCGTGCGCCTCGTGATAATTTCTTCCATTGTTTGGTAAATGCTGCCCATCAGTTCCATAATAGAACAAGCAAAGACGAGCGTTATATTCTTGCCGGATATCCTTGGTTTAAATGTAGGGCACGTGATACATTTATTTCTCTTCCGGGTTTAACCTTGTCTATTGATGAGCAAGATTATTTCGAACTCGTAATGAAAACAGCTGAAAGAAGTTTGCGCGAGTTTATGGAAAATAAGCCCCAAACAGGAAAAATAACGGAAATTGAACAGCCTGACGTCTTGTTGTGGGCTATTTGGGCAATCCAGCAATATGCTAAGGCAACAGGAGATGATAAATGTCTTAGCATGTATGGTAAACTTGTGAAAGATATCCTTATATATATAATAGATGGAAAACATCCCAACCTTAAACTCAACGAAAACGGTTTACTCTATACAGATGGACGCAATAAGCCAGTAACATGGATGAATTCGACTATAAACGGGAAACCGGTTGTACCAAGAACGGGATATATAGTAGAATTCAATGCTCTTTGGTACAATGCGTTGAAATTCGGAGCAAAACTTGCGACATTGAAAGGGAATGAAGCCAAAGTAGCAGAATGGGAAAAGATAGCTGAACTATGCAAACAGTCATTCGTTTCAACGTTCATGAATGACTATGGTTATTTATTCGATTATGTTGACGGCAATATGATGGATTGGAGTGTCAGGCCAAACATGATATTTCCTGTGGCTTTCGATTATTCTCCCTTATCACAAGACCAAAAGAAAAGCGTTCTTGACGTCTGCACTCGAGAGCTTCTCACACCAAAAGGTCTGCGTTCATTATCTCCCAAAAGCGGAGGATATAATCCGATGTATGTAGGTGCTCAACGTGATTATGCATACCATCAAGGTACAGCATGGCCATGGTTAGGAGGTTTCTATATGGAGGCATGCCTTAAACTATATAAGCGTACACGATTAAGCTTTATTGAGCGACATATGGTAGGTTATGAGGATGAGATGCTGATAAATTGTCTTGGAACTATACCTGAGTTGTCTGACGGTAATCCGCCATTCCGTGCACGTGGAGCAATATCTTTTGCGATGAATGTCGCTGAAATCCTGAGAACCTTGAATCTTCTTGAAAAATATTCATACATAAAATAGGAGGAGGAACAATATGAAAGTATTAATGTTTGGTTGGGAGTATCCTCCTCATATTCTTGGAGGATTAGGAACCGCAAGTTATGGTATAACCAAGGGATTAGCCGAACAGGGCGACATGGAAATAACTTTCTGTTTACCCAAACCTTGGGGCGATGAAGATAAAAGCTTCCTTAATATCATTGCCATGAATGCCGTGCCAATCGTCTATCGTGACGTTGACTACGACTATGTGAAAAGCCGTATTGGAAATGTAATAAGTCCGGAATTGTATTACAAAATGCGTGACCACATTTATGCTGACTTCAATTACATGTTGGTCAATGATTTGGGTTGCATTGAATTTTCCGGAAAATATATGGACAATCTCCACAGCGAGATAAACAATTATTCAATTGTAGCAGGTGTAGTTGCCCGTCAACAGGAGTTTGATATTATACATGCACATGACTGGCTTACATATCCAGCCGGTATCCATGCCAAGAAAGTGAGTGGCAAGCCGTTATGCATTCATGTACACGCAACTGATTTTGACCGTAGCCGCGGACATGTTAATCCAACCGTTTATTCTATTGAAAAAGACGGAATGGATAACGCAGATTGCATAATGTGCGTGAGTGAACTAACAAGACAAACTGTAATTAACCAGTATCATCAAGATCCGCGTAAATGCTTTACTGTCCATAATGCCGTATATCCTTTGCGGCAAGAGTTGCAAGACATTCCACGACCAGATCATACAAACAAAGAAAAAATCGTTACGTTCTTAGGCCGTATAACGATGCAAAAGGGACCTGAATATTTTGTTGAAGCCGCCAATATGGTGCTTCACCGTACAAGAAATGTCCGTTTTTGCATGGCTGGAAGCGGAGATATGATGGATGCCATGATTTATTTGGCTGCCGAACGTGGCATTGCGGACCGTTTCCATTTCCCAGGTTTTATGAGAGGAAAACAAGTATATGAATGCTTGAAAGACTCAGATGTATATGTAATGCCGTCTGTTAGTGAACCTTTCGGAATATCACCTTTGGAAGCAATGCAATGCGGAACGCCGACCATTATATCAAAACAAAGTGGTTGTGCAGAAATATTAACCAACTGCATAAAAGTTGATTATTGGGACATACACGCCTTGGCTGATTCAATCTATTCTATCTGCCACAACGACAGCTTGTTCAATTATCTCCAGACCGAAGGTAAGCGAGAGGTAGACCAAATAACATGGGAGAAAGTCGGATTGTGGATCCGTGAACTTTATGAGCGCACACTCGGATTAAGAAAATAAAAAGCGGCGCAGATAATTTATAGTAAATATCAATAACTTTAAGTAATACTACAATGAAAACAATATGTTTGTATTTTGAAATACACCAGATTATACATCTTAAACGCTATCGTTTTTTTGACATAGGTACAGACCACTATTATTATGATGACTACGAGAATGAACGCAGCATTAGCGATATTGCTGAACGTTCATATATGCCCGCTTTGGATGCATTTCTCGAAATGATAAAGAATAATGGTCAATATTTTAAAGTGGCATTCTCTATTTCAGGAGTTGGATTGGAACAACTTGAAATGCATGCTCCACAAGTAATCTCAAAGCTGCAAGAATTGAATGAGACGGGCTGTGTGGAATTCCTGGCAGAACCGTATTCACATGGCCTCTCTTCTCTTGTCAACGAAACGACTTTTGCTGAGGACGTTAAAAAGCAAGCCGCAAAGATGCAGGAATATTTCGGTAAAAAACCGACAGTCCTCAGAAATTCATCATTAATCTATAGTGATGACATTGGTGGCCAAGCCGCTGCTATGGGCTTTAAAGGCATGCTCACTGAAGGTGCCAAGCACGTTTTAGGATGGAAATCTCCTCATTATGTATATAATTGTGCGATAGCTCCAAACCTTAAACTATTGTTAAGGGATGTAGACTTGAGTGACGATATAAGTCTACGTTTCAACAACAGCGATTGGGACGGGTATCCATTATTTGCGGATAATTACGTTAATAGAATTGCGGCATTGCCTGATAATGAGCAGGTTATAAACATTTTTATGGAATTGTCTGCATTAGGTATTGCCCAACCTCTTTCTTCAAATATCCTTGACTTTATCAAAGCATTACCGCATTTTGCAAAAGAAAAGGGTATTACGTTCTCTACCCCGACTGAAATATGTTTGAAGATGAACAGCGTTGGCAATCTTGATGTTCCTGATACATTGTCATGGGTTGACGAAGAGCGTGACGTAAGTTCTTGGCTAGGCAATCCGATGCAACGTGAAGCATTTAACAAGTTATACAGCGTGGCTGACCGTGTACGCATAGCCAACGACCCGCGTATTAATCTGGATTGGGATTATCTGCAGGCAAGCAATAACTTCCGTTTCATGACAACCAAGCCGTCAAATGTGGGGCTTGACCGCGGCATTTACAGTTCACCATTTGATGCTTTTACAAATTATATGAACATTCTTGGTGATTTCATAAATCGTGTCAATTCATTATATCCTGAAGAAATTGATAATGATGAACTTAACTCGTTGTTAACAACCATTAAGAATCAAGGTGATGAAATTGAGATGAAGGATAAGGAAATAGTCCGCCTCAAGGCAAAAGTTGAAAAGATGCAGAATGCCGAAATAAAATTGAAGGCAAAAATCGAGAAAACCAAGTCTCCTTCAACTCGTAAAACATCATCAAAGTCCACCGCAGCAAAGGCACAAGAAAAAAGCGAAGACGCAAAGCCTGAATAATAAAACTTAATATTATCAGAACCCGACCGGCGTATTGTCATCCAGGCAGTACGCCGGTTTTGTTATTTCAAATACCAGTGACATAATAAATCGTATCATCTTTGTGAAAGCCTTACATCCTGCTTGGGCTAATTACTCTCTCAATATATAATTTCTTGTATAACAATTAATTACGTTTGTTGGTTCATTTAATTATGAAGAAAGAATTGCAATAAATGATGTTTTGCGTCATGAAATGCGGCTTTTGGTTGGGCAAAACACGGTTTATGATGAAGTTATATGCCTTTTTATGAAATTTACTTTAGTAATTTTAAATTATCCGTGTTGATATATAAAATTTAAAAGTTAGTATTTACTAATTTTTGTGTTATCGAAAAATTTAGTTACTTTTGTATTTCATAACAGCAGTAAAAAACTGCCGTCACAGGATGAATGAACTGTCAGACAGAAATGCCAATGGATAAAACTAATCTACCATGAAACATTTTTCTTTAATAATATTCGGCGCATTCATATTTATGTCAGCCTATGGACAGCAACATGAATGGGAACAGTATTTATATCAGCTGGGCGAACTTGAAGACATAGAGTCTGCTTCTTGGGAAACATCGTTTGACATGTTATGTGATTTGGAAGAAAATCCGATAAACATAAATACGGCAACTCGTGAAGATCTTGAGCAATTACCATTCCTGACGGCCAAGGACGTGGAGAATATCTGTGAATACCTTTATCGATATGGACCTATGAAATCGCTTGGAGAATTGGCGATGATTCGTGATTTGGATTATTTTAAACGGAGACTATTATTTTATTTCACGTATGCCGGAAATATAAAAAAGAAAGGATTTCCTAAGCTTGACAACATAATTAAATATGGTAAACATGACATTATTGGAACAGCCAAAATACCTTTATATACAAGAAAAGGCGATAAAGAAGGATATGTCGGTTATCAATACAAGCACAGCATAAGGTACGATTTTACATATGGTGATTATGTCCGTTTGGGAATAATTGGCGCTCAAGATGCGGGCGAACCTTTTTTCGCTGGAAAGAATAGTATGGGCTATGATTTCTATTCGTTTTATTTTGTGCTGAAAAAACTCGGGCGCATAAAAACTTTTGTGCTAGGACGTTATCGTGCCAGATTTGGAATAGGACTGGTTATAAATAACAATTTTGCTTTCGGTAAACTTGCGGCACTATCGTCCTTAGGACGTGGTGGTAGTAATATCCGGCCGCATGCATCCAGGTCTGATGGAAACTACCTACAGGGTGCTGCAATTACCGTTAATGCCACTAAAGGATTGGATGTCAGCGCGTTCATTTCTTACCGTAAGTTTGATGCAACACTGAATAAAGATGACGGAACGATTGCAACGATTTTAAATTCAGGGTATCACCGCACTGAAACTGAGCTATCCAAGAAAAACAATTCCTCACATTTTGTTATTGGTGGAAATGTTGATTACAGAATTGGAGGATTTTATGCCGGGATAACAAGCATATATGTATCACTTGACAAAATTCTTAAGCCCAAAAGTGACGTTGTTTACAGAAAGCACTATGCTCATGGTAAAAATTTTTATAATGTCGGAATAAATTATGGATACACAGGCCATAAAATTTCATTCAGTGGAGAAACTGCGACAGGAGGATGTCATGCCTTAGCAACAATCAACACACTTAGCTATAGCGTGACCGACAATTTTGATATACTGGCATTACAACGTTTTTATTCGTTCAAGTATTATTCTCTATTTTCTGAAAGTTTTAGCGAGGGTGGAGCAGTACAGAATGAAAGTGGCATATATTTAGGTGTAAATTGGCGGCCAATTCCAACAATGAATATTATGGCTTATAGTGATTTCGCATATTTCGCGTGGCCAAAATACCAAGCCTCTGGCAGTTCACATTCATTCGACAATCTAGTACAAATGAATTATACTCCAGGCAAATGGGCATTTGCTTTACGTTATAGGTTTAAGATGAGGGAACGTGACAACGATAACAAAACCGGATTAATATATAAAAATGAACACCGCGGTAGATTGTCCGTTGCGTACAATGATGGAACGTGGAGTGGCAAGAGTCAGGCTGATGTCTCGTATGTTGACTATAAAGATAAAAGTTTAGGATGGATGATTAGTCAAAATGTAAGTCTTAAAGTGAAAAAAATGTTCAGTATAACTGCTGTACTTGGATATTTCAACACTGATGATTATGACAGCCGCATGTATTCTTACGAACGTGGTATGCTGTACTCTTTCTCTTTTCCTGCATATTATGGAAACGGCTTGAGATGTTCGCTATTGGCGACATCAAATTTTTCGAAAATCATAACGATTATGGCAAAAATTGGGACAACAAAGTATTTTGACCGTAATACAATTGGAAGCGGCTATCAACAGATTTATGGCTCTTCGGCTACGGATGTGGAATTACAAGTCAGGTTTAAATTGTAATTATAAAAAATGTATAAATGCTGTTTATAAATAAAAAGGTGCAACAAATTAAATTGTTGCACCTTTTTATATTTCAACTTATCATTCTATCCAAGATACTTCATCAAGATTTTAGCATTACCGCTTTCGCGCAGCTTAGCAATGCTTTTTTCCCTGATTTGCCTTACGCGCTCTCTTGTGAGACCTAGTTGATCTCCAATTTCCTCTAAGCCTTTTTCATGGCATCCAATACCAAAACACTCACGAATTATTGTTATTTCGCGTTCTTTCAGAACCTTGCTCAGTACTGTGTTAAGTTCGAGAGCCATCGATTCATGGTCTACAGCTCTATCTGTACGACTGTCATCACCACTTGGCATTACATCAAGCATGCAATTATCTTCACCATCCTGAAATGGAGCATCAATACTTACATGATGGCCGTCTGCAGCCAATGACTGACCTATTTTTTCCTCATCAAGCTTTGTCACCTCCGACAACTCAGACACTGAAGGATGGCGTTGATTTTCTTGTTCAAACTTGTTTATTTCGTGATTGATTTTGTTGAGAGATCCAACTTGATTTAAAGGCAGTCGTACTATACGGCTCTGCTCTGCTATCGCTTGCAAAATGCTTTGACGAATCCACCACACAGCATATGAAATGAATTTGAATCCTCGTGTTTCGTCAAATTTCTGGGCCGCCTTGATAAGACCTATATTACCCTCGTCGATTAAGTCCGTCAACGTCAACCCCTGATGCTGGTATTGTTTTGCAACAGACACAACGAAACGCAAGTTGGCCGTTACCAACTTATTTTTTGCCCTTTCACCTTCAGGACCGCCTTTCTTTATTTTCTGTGCTAATTCAATTTCTTCGTCTATTGATATCAAGGGAGCACGTCCGATTTCAACGAGATATTTGTCTAAAGCCTCACTGGAGCGGTTGGTAATACTTTTTTGAATTTTTAATTGTCTCATCTGTTTGCCTTAAAAATGTAAGTTGCTGATTACTAATCTGATAGCAAATATTATCTCTAAAAACGGTGCAAAATTACGAAAAATATCAATACATTGTTATAATATACACTGTATTTTCAGTATTTTTAATATTTATAGATTAAACTTAAGAATTATTCGCAGCGAAAAATTTTAAATATTCATGTTCAAAATTAGGCGTAAATATACATTTCCCGATACAATCTAAAATTTCTTCTCTTTTCCAAAATTTCCCACCGTTAAGTTCATGAATATCCGGCCTGATTATTCCTGAATAAACAGTCTTGTTTACGTACACCAGCTCCTTTTCTATTTCACTTTCAAAAACATAATATCCAAGTTTTTCTATCTTGCATTGATTTATACCTAATTCTTCATAAATTTCTCTTTTCAATGCTTCAGAAACATCCTCACCGTAATCGATGTGTCCTCCAACAGCTGTATCCCATTTGCCGGGTTGAACGTCTTTCCAGTCCGGACGCTTCTGTAAATAAATATATCCTTCAGGAGAGAATACATGTAGATGAACAACTGGATGAAGTATTTTTGAACCGTTATGCGCAATCCCTCTTTCAACTTTTCCTACAATATTACCTGACTCATCTACAACAGGCAATAGTTCTTTCTTGTTATCCATTGAGAATCTTACAGTTATACTATTGCGGTAAAGCATTTATCGAATGATGAATTAAAGTTCCGGGGGCAATGTTTAAATATACCATACAATGCGCTTCCACTTCCGCTCATTGATGCATAAATGGCCCCGATGTCATAAAGTCGTTGTTTAAGAACAGCAATCTCCGGATATATTTCCGCTATGCTATTCTCAAAATCATTAACCAATTCATAACGCCAGCTTTCTATCGGCCCTTCAATGATGTCCAGGCAGCATCTTGTAGGTTTTTGCGGCGTGACATGTGCAAAAGCCTCTCGTGTACTTATCATAACCTGTGGTTTCACAATGCCAATGTAGTATTGAGAAAGGTCAAGATGTATAGGTCTTAGATGTTCACCTATCCCTGTAGCAAACGAAGGAAGGGGATTGATGAAAAACGGGCAGTCAGCACCAATTTTAGACGCAATATATTGCATGTCAGGAATTGACATTCCGAGATTAAACATTTTATTCAGTGCTGTTATTGTATATGCGCAATCAGAAGAACCGCCTCCCATCCCTGCTTGTGATGGAATATTTTTAGTTAGTTTGATATTTACCGGTGGTATTTCAGGAAAATGTTGTCTTATGATATTATAGGCTTTGACCACGAGGTTGTCCTTAATGTCTCCTTCTATACTTATACCGTCAATTGCCAGTACACATTGCCCTTCATTGTAGTCACAATCATTCAACACCTTAATATCCAATTTATCACTAAGCCTGATAGGATAAAAAACAGTTTCCAAATCATGGTAACCATCATTACGGCGTGCGACGATGTTAAGTCCCAAATTGATTTTAGCGCAAGGGTAGGTAATCATATTCTGAATAATATATTATGCCTGATTGAAATCTTGCATTTCCTTTTTACATTAATATAGATTAATAACTGCATAAATCCGATTAAATTGTGTAGATGACAGGATTTATTTGTATTTTTGCAGTTCATAAAATCAAACCTCCAATATGGCAGATAATAAAAAATCCCGTTCTTTGGACAACAGCTACGCACACCTGCAACCACAGGCAATAGATATTGAGCGTATCGTGCTTGGTGCATTGATGATAGATAAGGATGCATTTTCAGTTGTAAGTGAGACGTTGCATCCGGAAACATTCTACGAACCGCGCAACCAAAAAGTATATCGTGCAATACAAAGCTTAAGCCTTGAAGAAAATCCGGTCGACATTATGACCGTTACCGAGGAGCTTAAACGCCAAGGTACTCTTGACGAAGTTGGTGGCCCGGCCTATATCCTTGACTTGAGTTCGCATGTGGCTTCCTCCGCCCATATAGAGTATCACGCAAAAATACTTGCACAAAAATATCTTGCACGTCAACTCATTTCATTCGCCAGCGTAATCGAGACAAAGGCTTTCGATGAGACTATCGATGTAGACGAACTGATGCAGGAAGCCGAGGGCTCACTCTTTGAATTGTCACAAAAGAATATGCGCCAGGACTATACCCAGATAGACCCTGTCGTAAAGCAAGCAGTAGAAATACTACAAAAAGCAGCGGCCAACAAAGGTGGACTAACCGGTATACCTACCGGTTACACTAAACTTGACGACTATACGGCCGGTTGGCAACGCAGCGACCTTGTTATAATTGCAGGTCGTCCGGCCATGGGAAAGACGTCGTTTGCCCTTTCGTTGGCCAAAAACATCGCCGTTGATTATGGTCGGCCAATAGCTTTTTTCTCGCTTGAAATGAATAACGTTCAGCTGGTAAACCGCTTGATATCAAATGTGTGCGAAATAGAAGGCAAGAAAATCCTCAACGGTCAGCTTGACGACGATGAATGGAACAGGCTTGACAAGAATGTAGGTCGCCTACAAGCCGCTCCAATCTATATTGACGACACGCCGGGTATGTCAATATTCGAGTTAAGGACGAAAGCGCGAAGGTTGGTTAGAGAAAAGGGAGTTGAATTGATAATGATAGACTACTTACAGCTTATGAACGCCAATGGGGCCAGGTTCGGCAGTCGCCAAGAGGAAGTCTCTACCATCAGCCGTTCACTGAAAGGCCTTGCAAAAGAGCTTGACATTCCTGTTTTGGCATTGTCACAGCTCAACCGTACCGTTGAAGGACGAGAAGGGCCGGATGGAAAACGCCCTCAATTAAGTGACCTTAGAGAGTCTGGTGCGATAGAACAGGATGCCGATATGGTGCTTTTTGTGCACCGCCCTGAGTATTACAGGATTTTTACAGACGAAAAGGGAAACGACTTGCATGGCAAAGCACAAATTATCATCGCCAAGCACCGTAAGGGCGGCACAGGAGACGTTTTGTTGAACTTCAGGGGCGAATTTACACGATTCGAGAATCCGTCAGACGCAGGCGCGTCACCATTTGGTTCCGGTGAGATTATCGGCTCAAGGATTAATGGTGGTGATGACATAACGCTGCCCCCTCCTTATGATGGCCCAATCGGAGCGGACGGACCTCTACCTTTTTAATATTTATATACAATTAGTAATAAACAACGTTGCGCTATAACCGATTCCTGCGCAACGTTGTTTTTGTTTTTACCAGCATATCCAATATTAACAAACCAGATATTTCATTGTCACATTCAGTTATTTGACAATATGTGTTTTGTTCTTGGCATAGGCTATTCAGGTTATTAACTGTCAACCATTTTGCAAAAAGCCATTTATCGTGCCGCGAAATACGGCCTTTTGTTGTGTAAATCATGGTCTTTCGTAATGTAAAAGGCCATGATTTACTTTTCTTTAAATGTTTACCGCAAGGACAATAAAGCCAGAATAGTCGGCCAATAATAGCCGAGGACTGTAATATTTATCCATAAATAAACAACAAAAGCAATAAATTGAAAGATTTTTAAATAAAAAAGTAACGATTTATTTGCGTATTCTAATATTTATCTTTACCTTTGCATGGCAAACATAAAAAGAACATGATATATAGCATTAACATATCAGGCATTATTATTCTACGACTTCGTTACAAAGGCGGAAGTGGTAAGGTTGTGTTTTGACATGTGTGTGCTGATGTTATAAACCTTTCTCACTTCCGGGTGCGAAAGGTTTTTTCATATAATATATAAATCGAACAGAACGATGAGCGACAGACTTTTCATTTTTGACACAACACTTAGGGACGGCGAGCAGGTGCCCGGGTGTCAGCTTAACACAGTTGAGAAAATACAAGTGGCCAAACAACTTGAGCAGCTGGGAGTAGACGTGATCGAGGCCGGTTTTCCTATATCCAGCCCTGGCGATTTCAATTCGGTAATAGAAATTTCCAAGGCCGTTACATGGCCAACAATCTGTGCGCTGACGCGCGCCGTAGAGAAAGATATCGACGTTGCGGCCGAGTCGCTTAAATATGCCAAGCACAAACGCATACATACAGGAATAGGAACCAGCGATTCGCACATTAAATATAAGTTCAACAGCAATCGCGATGAAATAATAGAACGCGCCGTAGCCGCCGTAAAATACGCTAAAAAGTATGTAGAGGATGTCGAATTTTATGCGGAAGACGCAGGACGCACTGACAACGAGTACCTGGCAAGGGTTATCGAGGCTGTTATCAAGGCTGGCGCAACAGTGGTAAACATACCAGACACGACCGGCTACTGTCTTCCTGCTGAATATGGTGATAAAATAAAATATCTTATTGAACATGTCGACAATATAGACAAAGCCATAATCTCCACCCACTGCCACAACGACTTGGGAATGGCCACGGCCAACACCCTTAGCGGCGTGCTTAACGGTGCACGACAGGTTGAGGTAACAATAAACGGTATCGGCGAGCGCGCGGGCAACACGTCACTTGAGGAAATAGCCATGATACTGAAATGCCACAAGTATCTTGATATCGAAACTAACATAAACACGACGAAAATATACCCCACAAGCCGTATGGTAAGCAGTTTGATGAATATGCCAGTACAACCGAACAAGGCAATTGTCGGGCGCAATGCCTTTGCGCATTCAAGCGGAATCCATCAAGACGGTGTGCTCAAAAACGTCGATACATACGAAATCATGAATCCTAAGGACGTTGGTCTTGACGATAATTCCATCGTACTTACGGCACGCAGCGGCAGGGCTGCGTTAAAATACCGCCTTGGCGTATTGGGTGTTAACATAGCTAACGAGAAAAAAATAGATGATATATACCAGAATTTCCTGAAGCTTGCCGACAAGAAAAAAGAGATAACAGATGATGACGTTCTCATGCTTGCAGGGGCAGACAGGGCTGAAGCACATTCTGTAAAACTTGATTTCCTGCAAGTCACTACAGGCATGGGGGTTAAGAGTGTTGCAAGCATAGGGCTCGACATCTCAGGCCAAAAGTTTGAGGAAGCATCAACGGGCAACGGTCCTGTAGACGCCGCCATCAAAGCTCTGAAGAAGATTATTCAGAAACAAATGACGCTTAAGGAATTTACCATCCAGGCTATCAGCAAAGGATCTGACGATATCGGAAAGGTTCACATGCAGGTCGAGTATGACGGAAACGTGTATTACGGATTCGGCGCGAATACGGATATCGTTACAGCTTCGGTTGAAGCATATATTGATTGTATAAACAAATTTAAGTAAACAGCAACGAGGTTGTGTTGCATACCGGCCTCATTTCCTTAAAGGATTATAATTACAAAATCAGATATGAACACTCTTTTTGACAAAATCTGGGATAAACATGTCGTTCAGATTGTTGACGACGGCCCTACGCAACTTTACATAGACCGTCTTTATTGCCATGAGGTTACGTCTCCGCAGGCGTTTGCAGGACTTCGTGAAAGAGGACTGAAATGCTTTCGCCCCAAGCAAATTTTTTGCATGCCAGACCATAATACACCAACTCACGACCAGGATAAGCCAATAAAAGATCCCGTATCAAGAAAACAGGTCGAGACGCTCGAGGCAAACGCTAAAGATTTTGGATTGGCATACTACGGCATGATGGATAAAAATAATGGTATAATTCATGTTGTCGGTCCCGAAAAAGCACTGTCATTACCAGGTATGACCATCGTCTGCGGCGACTCTCATACAAGCACGCATGGCGCCGTAGGAGCAATAGCATTCGGTATTGGTACAAGCGAGGTGGAAATGGTTATGGCCTCGCAATGCATATTGCAGCAAAAGCCGAAATCAATGAGGATAACCATAAACGGAAAGCTTGGACGTGGGGTGACGGCTAAAGACGTCGCTCTATACTTGATGGCAAGGCTTACTACATCCGGAGCGACAGGATACTTTGTCGAATATTCGGGGCAGGTAGTAAAGGATATGTCAATGGAAGGTCGCCTTACGTTATGCAATCTGTCTATCGAGATGGGTGCAAGAGGAGGCTTTATAGCACCGGACGAAACAACATTTGAATATCTGAAGGGTAGGGATTATGCCCCGAAAGGCCCTGAATGGGATAAAGCTGTCGCATATTGGAGGACATTAAAGAGTGATGAAAATGCTGTGTTTGATAAGGAACTCTCGTTTGATGCTGCAGATATCGAACCAAGAATAACTTACGGCACAAATCCTGGCATGGGTATCGGAATAACGGAAAGTATCCCTGTTATTGGGGATATAGAAGAAAGCGGGAAATCTTCTTTCATGAAATCACTTGACTACATGGGATTTAAGCCTGGCGAAAAGCTACTTGGACATTCTATTGATTATGTATTTCTTGGAGCATGTACGAACGGCCGTATCGAGGATTTCAGAGCCTTTGCTTCGATTGTCAAAGGACGTAAAAAAGCGGAAAACGTTGTTGCGTGGCTCGTTCCAGGTTCATGGGCTGTTGACAGGCAAATCAAGGATGAAGGTCTTGACAAAGTTCTTGCAGATGCAGGATTCACCATACGTCAGCCTGGTTGCTCTGCTTGTCTCGCAATGAATGACGACAAAGTTCCTTCAGGAAAATATTGCGTGTCTACAAGTAACCGCAATTTTGAAGGACGGCAAGGCCCAGGTGCGCGTACGATACTGGCAAGTCCGCTTGTCGCGGCTGCCGCAGCAGTAACAGGATGTATAACAGATCCGAGAGACTTTATGTAAATATAAAATGAATATTTACATAAATAAACAAATAGGTAAGTCAACATGACATAAGTAAACAAGAACAATAAATAAAAAATATTAATACATGCATCAGCAATTCAATATCATAACAAGTACGTGTGTACCACTTCCATTGGAAAATGTGGACACGGACCAGATTATTCCTGCACGCTTCCTGAAGGCTACTGACAAGAAAGGATTTGGCGACAACCTGTTTCGCGACTGGCGTTATAATAAGGATGGTACGCTGAAAAAGGATTTTGTCCTTAACGACCCTCGATACGGAGGAGTAATACTCGTAGCAGGAAAAAATTTCGGTTCTGGTTCGAGTCGAGAGCATGCGGCATGGGCTATTGCTGGTTATGGTTTTAGGGTTGTCATTAGCAGTTTTTTTGCAGACATTCACAAAAATAACGAACTGAATAATTTTGTACTGCCGGTCGTTGTATCAGAACCGTTCTTAACAGAGTTATTTAGCAGTATTGAAAACGACCCTAAAACGGAAGTTGAAGTAAACCTACCAAAACAAACTGTCACAAATAAGGCCACTGGCAATAGTGAACATTTTGAAATAAACGGATATAAGAAACATTGTCTTATGAACGGGCTCGATGACATCGACTACCTGTTGCAGAATAAAGACAAAATTGAAGCATGGGAACAGTCGAACAAATAAATACCTATACCCGCATACCGCCATTCATTGAAATCATGGATAGCACCTTAAGGGATGGCGAACAGACAAATGGAGTATCCTTCTTGCCACACGAGAAGCTTATGATTGCGCGGATGTTGCTCAATGATATAAATGTAGACCGTGTTGAAATAGCTTCAGCCCGTGTTTCCGAGGGTGAAAAAGACGCTGTAAAGATGATTTGTCGATATGCAAAAAGTATCGGGAAACTTAAAAATGTTGAGGTACTGGGATTTGTCGACGGTAGGAAGAGCATTGACTGGATTGACGGATGTGGTGGCACTACGATAAACTTGTTGGCAAAAGGTTCGATGAAGCACTGTTCCGGACAGCTGCATAAGACTGTAGAGGAACACATAGACGACATTCTTTATTCGCTTGAATATGCCAGACAGAAAGGCATGGGGGTAAACATATACCTTGAGGACTGGAGTAACGGAATGAAAGATTCACCTGAATACGTCTACAAAATGCTTGACGTGCTTACAAAAACGGATATTATGCGCTTTATGCTGCCTGATACACTTGGTGTGCTTAATCCTCTTCAGGTAATAGAATTCATGCGTAAAATGGTGAAGAGATACCCTTCTGCACATTTTGACTTTCATGCTCACAACGATTATGACCTTGCCGTAAGCAATTCTTTAGCGGCCGTATTAAGCGGAGCGAAAGGTTTGCATGTCACAGTGAACGGGCTTGGCGAAAGATGCGGCAATGCGCCTTTATCGAGTGTTCAGGTAATACTGAAAGACCAATTCCACGCAAAGACAAGCATTCATGAAGACAGATTGAATGATATAAGCCGTCTGGTGGAAGGGTATTCCGGTATAGCTGTAGCCCCCAACCAACCCATTGTTGGGGAAAATGTATTTACCCAAGTTGCAGGTGTTCATGCTGATGGAGACAACAAAGCGAACTTATACACCAATGCGCTTGTACCGGAACGGTTTGGAAGGAAGCGCGAATATGCATTGGGGAAGACCAGCGGAAAGGCCAACATAGACCGCAATCTGCAAGAACTCGGCTTGGAATTGACACCTGAACAGACACAAAAAGTAACTCAACGAATAACCGAACTTGGCGACCGTAAGGAAATTGTTACTCAAGCCGACTTGCCGTTTATCGTCAGTGATGTATTAAAACATAACGTTCCTGAAGACAAGGTTAAGCTTGTCAGCTACATGGTCTCGTCAGCATACGGCCTGAAACCTATCGCAAGTGTAAAAGTAGAGATTAACGGTAGTCAATATGAGGCAGACGCTATGGGCGACGGACAGTATGACGCCTTTGTCAAGGCTTTACGCAAAATATACAAAAAATCACTTGGGCGGACATTCCCTATATTGGAAAACTATAGTGTGACAATACCACCCGGCGGTAGAACGGATGCCTTAGTACAGACCGTTATTGTATGGAGAAACGGCGACATGACTATCAGAACGCGTGGTCTTGATGCCGACCAGACCGAAGCCGCGATAAAAGCCACCCTGAAAATGCTTAATATTTTCGAGGAGACCAACGCAGAATAAGAACACCGTCTGACGGAGACCGGTACATATACCATAAATAATAAAAACATAATTTTATAATTAACGATTTAATAAAAAAATGAAACTTAACATAGCAGTATTGCCAGGTGATGGCATTGGACCAGAGATAATGGAACAAGGCGTAGCCGTTTTGAACACTATTGCCGCAAAATTCGGCCACGAGATAGAATACAAGACAGCTATTTGCGGAGCTGATGCGATAGATAAAGTTGGTGATCCTTTTCCTGATGAGACTTTCGAGGTATGTAAATGGGCTGACGCCGTATTGTTTGCGGCTGTTGGCGACCCTCGCTTTGATAACGACCCTACTGCTAAAGTGAGGCCGGAACAGGGGCTATTGGCCATGCGGAAGAAACTCGGATTATTTGCCAATATACGTCCCGTGCAGACGTTCAAGTGCCTGCTTCACAAATCGCCTCTTAAGGATGAACTTATTGCAGGCGCTGACTTTATTTGCATACGTGAACTTACTGGCGGCATGTATTTTGGTGAAAAATACCAGGATAACGATAAAGCGTATGACACAAACTATTACACACGTCCTGAAATTGAGCGTATACTGCGCGTAGCTTATTATTACGCACGCAAACGCAGACGGCATCTTACTGTTGTTGATAAAGCTAATGTGCTGGCTTCAAGCCGTTTATGGCGACAGATTGCAAAAGAACTTGAACCGGAATATCCCGATGTTACAACAGACTATATGTTTGTTGACAACGCCTCAATGCGTATGTTGGTTGAGCCTAAATTCTTTGACGTAATGGTAACTGAAAACACTTTCGGCGACATTCTGACGGACGAAGGGAGCTGTATATCCGGAAGTATGGGACTGCTTCCTTCAGCTTCAACGGGTGAAAGCACACCGGTATTCGAGCCTGTTCATGGCTCATGGCCCCAAGCTGCCGGCAAGAACATAGCCAATCCATTGGCCCAAATCCTATCGGTAGCCATGCTTCTTGAACACTTTGACTTGAAAGAGGAAGGCATATTGGTTAGAAAGGCTGTTGATGCATCGCTCGATGCAAACGTGCGCACACCTGAGATACAGGTTGATGGAGGCAAACAATATGGTACAAGAGAAGTGGGAGAATGGATAGTTGACTACATCAAAAATTCAGTATTGATTTAAACAACGTATTCGTTAAAGACAAAATGGCCTGTTACATAAGTCAAACGACAATTCTGTAACGGGCCATAATTTTTTCAATTAAGCAGTGTGACAACTTACTATCTTAGTCATTCATTTCTGCATTTAATATATCCGCATATCTTATGCACCATCATAACAGACTTAAAAAGCCGTCCTAACGCATTGTTAGGACGGCTTTTAGCATACCTGCGAACGGCATATTACAATCGCTCTCCGTATATTGCGACCTTGATTACTCCGTTAAGTTTATTTTCAAATATATGATATGCCTTCTCTATCTCTCTTAAAGCATATCGGTGGGTAATAAGCGGCGTTGTATCTATTTCGCCTTTTTTAATCAAGCTAAGTATCTCTGCACAGTCACACCCGTCAACCCCACCTGTCTTAAACGTAAGGTTCTTGCCGTACATGTCGGGCAGAGGAAGTATCTGTGGCTTATCATACATAGCCACGATTGTGACTGTGGCATTCGGGCGGGCGCATTCCCAAGCCATTCGGAAAGTGTCATCGGCACCAGCCACCTCTATTACAACGTCCGCACCTCCATGTTCACTGCAGCGCATTATGAAGTCCTTGCACTCAGATGGTTGCACCACAGAGACGTCAGGATAATGTTTCTTAACAAAGTCTATCCGTTCTGGTGATTTTTCGCAAACGACAATTCGTTTGGGATGTTTCAGCATTACGCATAGAAGGGTACAAATACCAGTCGGTCCGGCGCCAATTATCAGCACAGTGTCTTCAGGTGTTATGTCCGATATTCTTGCGGCCCAGAATCCTGTGGCGAGAATGTCTCCAACGAAAAGAGCCTGCTCGTCTGTAACAGTATCCGGTATGCGGTTTAGTCCCTGGTCGGCATGCGGTACTCGAACGAACTCCGCCTGTCCTCCGTCAATACGGCAGCCGAGTGCCCATCCGCCGTCCGGATCGGTACAATTATTTACATATCCATGCTTACAGAAAAAACATTCACCACAGAATGTCTCAACGTTTACCGTAACACGGTCGCCGGGTTTAACTTTTGTTACCGCCTTGCCAATACTTTCCACTATACCAACCATCTCGTGTCCTATAGTTATGCCTGGTACGGCACGAGGTACACTTCCATGCTTAATGTGGAGGTCACTCGTACAGATGCTGCCAAGTGTAACACGTACAATTGCATCGTTGTCGTCTATAAGTTGTGGTTTAGGCTTATCGGTCATGGCAAAGTTGCCTTTTTCTATATATGTATATGCAAACATGATATTTTTTCTGATTTTTTACTTTATCATTATTATGATTACGCCAATATGCCGTTCGCACTTCGAAAGGCGGCCTTTCGCTTTACAATAGACGGTCTTTAGTCTTGTAAAAGGCCGCCTCTGTAAAGCTAAAATGCCGTCTATTATAAAACTGTTGAAACTCAATAAGTTACCTTTAAATTATTGAATTGAACATGAACGGTCTATAAACGGGAATGTGTGTGGTACTTATGATTTCTTTGATTCTGCTTTTGCCTGGAACTTATCGGCTGTGATGATAAAACGTTCATGGGTACCTGTACCGATGAGTCCAGATTCATCATACACTTCAGCCTTGAATTTCAGTTTCCTGCCATCGGCTTCTATCAGCTCAGTTTCACACTTGACGGTCATACCCAAAGGGGTAGGGGATACATGGCTTATGTCAAGCCGTGTACCGACCGTAGCCTGTCCAGGTTCAAGATATGGGACAACACTGCGCCACGCAGTCTCTTCAATAAGCGCAATCATAGCAGGTGTGGCAAACACTGACAAGGTACCGCTTCCCATGGCAACAGCTGTATTATTTTCAGTGACAGTTGTTTCGATGACATTCTTAACGCCGATTTCCATAAATATTTATTTAATACGAAAAATAATGTTAGCAAAATTAACCGCTGTCGGTTATTATTTGCAAAATTAAGTAATGTGGTCGAGATTATGGAATTTTATCAGGTAAAATTTTGTAAACAGGCAGAATTGGCTTACTTTTGCATAAATTTGAGCATTAACTCATGAAAAGATATTTTGTATTAAGTATTATCACTTTTTTATGCGTATCATTGAACGCGCAGCTAAAATGGAACTCACGCTATCAGGCTTACATTGATCAATATAAGGATTTGGCCATTGCGGAAATGCTTAAATATAACATTCCTGCCAGTATAACGTTGGCCCAGGGATTGCTTGAAAGCGGCGCGGGCATGAGTGAACTGGCCCGTAACGGCAATAATCATTTTGGAATAAAGTGCCACGATTGGACGGGCGCAAGGACATATCATGACGACGATGCCAATAACGAATGTTTCAGGGCATACCGCGACGTGTACGAAAGCTATGAAGACCATAGCAGGTTCCTTGCTCGTCAGCCGCGATACCGCAGCCTTTTCAGGCTAAAACGCACAGACTATAAGGGCTGGGCTAAGGGACTGAAGAAATGCGGATATGCCACAAGTCCAACATACGCAAAACAGCTTATAGGCATAATAGAGCTTTATAAGCTGCATAAATATGACAAAGCAAAGAAATATGATAAATTCATGGTTGAGCGCTCGTCGGTAAAGGACGTAGCGCCGAGTATAAATTTACATCCAATTCATATTTATAATAAGAATTACTACTTGAATGTTCGCCAAGGTGACAGCTTTAGGTCAATTGCAAGGGAAGTTGGCATTTCATACAAAAAACTTGCAAAATATAACGAACGCGACAAAAATGACAGATTAATTCCAGGTGAAATAATATATCTTAAAAAGAAACAAAAGAAAGCTGACAAAGCGTATAAAAACAGGCCACACCGCGTAAAGGCCGGTGAAAGTATGTATTCAATAGCGCAGTACTATGGCATACGGCTTGAAAGCCTCTATAAGATGAATGACCTCTCGCCGGATTATTCAATTCAAGTCGGCGACTTATTGCGCGTAAGATAATTGATGCCTCATTAAAATGATGAAGTTGAAGTTGTGTTGTTCGTGAGGTGGGTATTATAGAGTTGTTTGGCAATCAATAAGCATTTGTCAACTAACATATATTATGATAAATATCAGATGCGAAATTAATATAAATCCCACTCACGGCGAAAAATTATTAGAAAAAGATACTAAAATGAACGACTGCATAGAACTTAAAAATGTAAGGGTTAATAACCTGAAAAATATTTCATTAGAAATACCACATAATAAGTTTATAGTAATTACCGGTGTTTCTGGCTCTGGAAAGTCATCACTGGCTTTTGACACATTATATGCTGAGGGCCAACGTCGCTATGTAGAAAGTTTGTCTGCCTACGCCAGGCAATTCTTGGGACGCATGAATAAGCCAGACTTCGATTATATTAAGGGCCTTCCACCAGCAATTGCTGTAGAACAAAAAGTCAATACACGTAACCCTCGGTCTACCGTTGGAACAAGTACTGAAATATATGATTACATGCGTATGCTGTTTGCACGTATCGGTCATACTTATTCACCGGTAAGTGGCGTAGAAGTCAAACGGCACACATCTGAGGATATTATAAATTGCATATTCACGTTTTCATCAGGAACTAAGTTTGTAATTCTTTCGCGCCTTCACATTAATGATGGATATTCACTTGAAAGACAATTACAAATTTATCTTCAGCAAGGATTTTCACGTATTTATCATAATGGCGAATTCATCAGAATAGAAGATGCCGTTGAAAATGCAGACAACTTAAATCCCGAGGATGTATATATCCTGATTGACCGTTTATCAGTAGACAACGCGCCCGATGTAATTTCGAGAATTAATGATTCTGTTGAAACGGCCTTTTTTGAAGGTGACGGTACATGCCGAATTGTATTTATACCATCAAACATAACATATGATTTTTCTGATAAATTTGAGGCGGACGGAATACATTTTGAAGAGCCAAATGATAATATGTTCTCTTTCAATTCGCCTATCGGTGCCTGCCCTGTTTGTGAGGGTTTCGGCAACGTGATAGGAATAGACGAAAAACTTGTTGTACCAAATCCATCATTAAGTGTGTATGATGGTTGTGTGCAATGTTGGCATGGCGAGAAAATGGAGAAATGGAAAGAGGCATTTTGCCTTCAGGCGGCAAAGGATAAATTCCCGATTTTCGAACCATACTATAACCTTTCCGCAAAATATAAGGAATGGTTATGGCACGGTCTTCCGTCTCAAAAAATGTTTAATATAAAAGATAAAGTTTGTATTGATTCTTTTTTCCAAATGTTAAAAGACAATCAATACAAAATCCAATACCGCGTAATGATGAGCCGTTATCGAGGCAGGACAGTTTGTCCTGAATGTAAAGGTACACGATTAAAAAAGGAAGCAAATTATGTAAAAATCAATGGTAAAAGTATCAGCAATCTTGTTGACATGCCAATTACAAATTTGAAGGATTGGTTTGACAATCTTCAACTGAATGAGCATGAGGCAAGACTGGGAAAAAGGCTTTTAACTGAGATAAATAACAGATTACGTTTCCTTGTTGAAGTTGGCCTTGGCTATTTAACACTTAACCGTGCGTCAAACAGCCTTAGCGGTGGTGAGAGTCAACGAATTAACCTTACGACAGCATTGGGAAGTAGTTTGGTCGGTTCGTTGTATATATTGGACGAACCGAGTATCGGACTACATAGCCGGGATACTTTTAGGCTTATCAATGTTCTGAAGGAACTGAAGGAGATCGGTAACACTGTTATTGTGGTTGAACATGACGAAGATATAATACGATCAGCGGATTACCTTATTGACCTTGGCCCTGATGCAGGAAGTTGCGGTGGTGAAATCGTATATGAGGGAGAACCATCTCTCTTGTCGGAAGATGATCTGAAAAAATATAGCCATAGTCATACTATTAGCTATCTCTTCGGTAAAGAAATTATACCAGTTCCCCAAACAAGAAGAGCATGGAATAATAGTATTGTCATTAAGGGCGCAAGGATGAATAATCTCAAGGGAATAGATGTTGCGTTCCCGTTGAATGTCATGAACGTCGTTACAGGAGTGAGTGGCTCAGGAAAGTCATCATTAGTTAGAGGTATCCTCTACCCTGCCCTAAAACGGAAACTTGATGAAGTTGCAGATACTCCAGGAGAATATGCGGGATTGGAAGGCGATTGGGCAGAAATCAAACACGTAGAAATGGTTAACCAAAATCCCATAGGTAAAAGTTCTCGTTCTAATCCGGTTACGTATGTCAAGGCATTTGATGAAATCAGACAATTATTTGCAGATCAACCATTGGCACAACAAATGGGATTTACCGCACAATACTTTTCTTTCAATACAGATGGAGGACGATGTGAAACGTGCAAAGGAACAGGTATCATTACTGTAGAAATGCAATTTATGGCAGATTTGGAGCTTGAATGTGATGCATGTCATGGTAAAAGATTCAAATCAGACATATTGGATGTGCGTTTTGCCGGAAAAAATATCTACGAAGTTTTGGAAATGACAGTAAACGAAGCAATAGAATTCTTTTCGACTAATGGGCAAGAAACAATTGTCCGCAAACTTAAACCCCTGGATGATGTCGGATTAGGGTATATAAAACTTGGACAAAGTTCATCAACGCTGTCTGGAGGTGAAAACCAACGCGTAAAGCTTGCTTACTTCCTTGGACAGGAAAAATGTGACCCTACCCTATTCATTTTTGACGAGCCTACAACAGGTCTACATTTTCACGACATAAAGAAACTCTTGATTGCCTTCGATGCGCTGATACAGCATGGACATACAGTTATTGTCATTGAACATAACCTTGACGTTATCAAGTGTGCTGATTATGTTATAGACCTTGGTCCAGAAGGTGGAGACAAAGGAGGAAAACTTGTATTTGCAGGCACACCTGAGGATATGGTGAAATGCTCTAAAAGTATTACAGGAAAATATCTTGAAGAAAAATTATCATAATTAGCGATTAAAATAAATAGATTGAATAATTAATTGAAAAAATAAGTTAAAATATTAACTTTTAATGTTCATAGCTTTATATTACTCAATAAAATTTATTACCTTTGCACCGTCAAAAATTTAAGGCCGATATGGCTCAGTTGGTAGAGCAATTCATTCGTAATGAATAGGTCCCGGGTTCGAGTCCCGGTATCGGCTCAAAGGTCAAAATGTTGCGGTAATAGCTCAGTTGGTAGAGCACTAGCTTCCCAAGCTGGGGGTCGCGAGTTCGAGCCTCGTTTACCGCTCGACAATAAAATATTGAAATATAAAATATTTTATTTTACATATATTTTTCCACATAATTTAATCATGTATAAATGACAATTTCATTTCAATAAATGAATTTGTACAATATATAATTACTAAATAAAAAAGGGAAGAAAAATCTCCCCTTTTTTATTTAATTGCCAAATACTCATCCTCACTTCATGTCAATTGTTAACAGTTCCACCAACAATATCAAGCAATTCATTCGTAATAGCTTGCTGACGACTCTTGTTATATTGCAAATTAAGCTCTCGTAAAAGCTCATCTGCATTATCTGTAGCAGTCTGCATGGCTACCATTCGCGCTGCATGCTCACTTGCATTACTATCCAATAATGCCGTATAAATCATCAAATGATATAGTTTAGGTATTAGCTCGGAGAGTACTGAATTCATGTCTGGTTCCACGATGAAATTGTCATTCAACGGCTTAACCTCTTCCTTTTGAGAAGCAGAACTCTGTTTCTTTTTACGTAGATATTCCTGTGCTTCTCTTGTTACTATGTTTGAAGACAAATCACGTTCATCGTCAAAATCCAACTCGTTTTTAACATCAATCGGTAAAAATGTCTTACGCGTCAGAATTTGCGAACCGGCACTTTTGAAATGATGATATATCATTTCAACCTTATCGATCTCACCCGTAATAAACTTGCCTGCAAGTATTTCAGCTAAATCTATACATTGCTGGAAATTCGGTTTATCTGAAATTTCTGAATAATCACCACCACAAGTTAAGCCAAGCTTCGTCACTTTTTCAGCCACTTTTCGACCAACAGGATAAATTATAATATTATCCTTGCTTAAATGCTGATATTCATTGATTACCTGTTGCATCATCTTTATGATATTGGCATTAAAGCCTCCACACAAACTACTGTTGGACGAATATACAACTAAAGCAACACGCTTTACCGGACGCTCTACACTGTAAACAGTTGACGCATCAACTTCTGAAGCGAGAAAGCTTTTGAGAATATGTTCAAGCATAGATTCGTATGGCAACATGTTCTCAATCATAACCTGCGCATGATGGAGTTTTGAAGAGGCCACCATTTTCATAGCACTCGTAATTTTACGAGTGCTATTTACAGATGAGATTCGGTTTTTTATCTCTTTAAGTGACGGCATAGATTAATCAGTTTTTATATTGCCCGGCTATGTCGGCCATTACAGATTCGATAACTTTAGTCTGTTCATCACCGATTTTTCCTTCTGACAATGTTGCAATAACGTCAGCATGAGCAGAGCGCATCTTGTCCAAGAATGTATCTTGACACTCGCGAACTTTCTCAACTGGTACATCACGCAACAATCCATGAGTTCCACAATAGAGAATTGATATTTGCTCACCCACAGGCATAGGACTATACTGAGGCTGTATCAACAATTGATTGTTTTTACGTCCTCTATCAAGAGTCATAGCAGTCACGGCATCCATGTCACTTGAGAACTTCGAGAAAGACTCAAGTTCACGATACTGGGCCTGGTCAATCTTCAATGTTCCGGCAACTTTTTTCATACTCTTAATTTGCGCAGAACCTCCGACACGACTTACGGAAATACCCACATTAATCGCTGGACGGAAACCTTGGTTAAACAAATCAGTTTCAAGATAAATCTGTCCATCAGTAATGGAAATAACATTTGTTGGAATATAAGCTGATACGTCACCCGCCTGGGTTTCAATGATTGGCAGGGCTGTGAGAGATCCCCCACCCTTTACGTGACCTTTCATGCATTCGGGTAAGTCGTTCATCTGTTCGGCAACTTCCTGTTGGTCATTGATCCTAGCTGCACGTTCCAATAAACGGCTATGCAAATAGAACACATCACCAGGATAAGCTTCACGCCCAGAAGGACGACGCAGGATTAGTGAGACTTCACGATATGCAACAGCCTGCTTTGATAAGTCATCATAAACGACTAAAGCAGAAAGTCCTCTATCCCTAAAATATTCACCGATAGCAGCACCTGCAAAAGGAGCATAATATTGCATAGCGGCTGGATCTGCTGCTGTAGCTGCAACGACTATAGTATAAGGCATTGCTCCATGTTCCTTCAAATTTGCGACCAAAGCTGCAACAGTTGAAGCCTTTTGTCCTATTGCAACATAAATGCAATATACTGGCTTTCCTGCATCATAAAAACTTTTCTGATTTATGATGGTGTCAACGGCTATTGCGGTTTTTCCTGTTTGGCGGTCGCCAATAATAAGTTCGCGTTGTCCTCTTCCGATAGGAATCATCGAATCCACCGCTTTTAAGCCGGTTTGCAGAGGTTCCTTCACCGGTTGGCGATAAATAACTCCAGGAGCTTTTCGATCCAATGGCATTTCAAATGACTCGGAAAGATCAATATCGCCCTTACCATCAATAGCTTGGCCCAAAGGATTTATAACTCGTCCAAGCATATTATCATTTACCTTGATACTAGCAATACGCTTTGTACGTTTTACTAGCATACCCTCTTTAATGCCGGAAGTTGAACCTAAAAGCACACAACCAACGTTGTCTTCCTCAAGGTTCATGACAATCGCCATAGTGCCATTCTCAAATTCGAGAAGTTCGTTTGCCTCTGCATTGCGCAATCCGTATATACGCGCAACACCGTCGCTAACCTGCAAAACTGAACCAACCTCATCAAACTTGGCACTGTCACTAATACCTTTTAGCTGGTCAAGAAGGACTTGAGATACTTCGCTTGGTTTAATTTTATCTGACATATTATTCTTTAATTATTTTACTTAAGTTGTGACAGAATGGCAGCTAATTTTGATTTAACACTCATATCCAATCTATAAGTGTCGTATTCCAATATAAAGCCTCCAATTATTTCAGGGTTTATTTCGGTTTCAAAATCAACAGTTCCATTAGTCTTGCTCTCTACCAACTTTCGTAACTTTTGCTCTGTAGCTGAAGATACGGACGTGGCAGTTGAAAGTTTAGCACGGATTAATTTTTTCTGCCTTCGATATAATGTAATATATGAATTCGCAATAAATTGCATCATGCTCTCACGATCAGCTCTCAAAACCAACTTAATAAAAGTGGTTGTGAGTTCACAAGGCTTTTCGCCAACAGCTGTCAATAGTAAAGATTCTTTCTTATCTTTTGAGAGCATTGGATTATCTATGGTAAACTTAAGTTCGGGAACTTTAATATAACTCTTAGATAAAGTCTGCATCTCATGATACACTCTATCTTCAAGTTGCGCCTCCATGCCTGCCTTCAACAAAGCACGTGCATATCTTACCGATATTAATCCTAAATCCATAATACTTATTTTTTCTCGGAAGCAGTAATTTCATCCAGCATACGGTCAATCAATTCCATTTGTGCCTTCTCGTCACTGAGTTTTTCCTTCAATATTTTCTCAGCGATTTCGACGCTAAGTGTCGCTACTTGCTTACGAATATCGCTTGTAGCTGCCCTCCTTTGGTTTTCTATTTCTATTTTTGCCTCAGAAAGCAGTCTGTTGCCTTCTTCGCGAGCTTTGTCCTGAGCTTTTTCCACTATTGCGTCTCGAGTGGCAGCAGCCTCTTTAATAACAAGAGCCTGCCTTTCACGAGCTTCTTGCAAAATAGCTTCGCTCTCAACTTTGATATTGGCTAGCTTTTCGTTAGCTTCATGCGCCTTACGCAGACTATCGTCTATGTAGGCTTTACGATTGTTCACCATTTTAACAATCACAGGAAAACCATATTTCGTGAGAATTGCCAAAACGACGAGAAAAACAATCGTCATCCAAAAGAACAAGCCAAAATCAGGGGTTATTAATGACATAAGCTGTTAGATTTCTATTACTAAAATCTCCCTAATTTATACGAACAATGCGAGCAAAGCGATAATGACAGCGAAGAATGCGACACCTTCGACAAGTGCTGCTGCAATAATCATTGAAGAACGCAAGTCACCCATCTTTTCCGGTTGGCGAGCCATGGCATCCATAGCCTGTCCTCCAATCTTACCAATACCGATACCTGCACCTATTGCGGCCAAACCACCACCTAATGCTGCACCTAACTTTGCAATTTCTGCTGCTAATAATAAAGAAATCATAGTCGTAAATTTTTAATTGTTATTTTATTATTTGATTATATTAATTTTTTGCATGCTCATGAACATGGGCAAGCGAGATAAATACGGCGCTGAGCATTGTAAATACCAGTGCCTGAATGAAACATACCAAAACTTCAAGCAACATCATAAATATGCTCATGCACACACTTACAACCGTCATTGAAGTTCCAGCAACTGCATTTAAAGCAAACATGACAAAGATAATGCACGAAAGCGAAATCTGTATGGAATGACCTGCCATCATGTTTGCAAAAAGTCGAATCATAAGTGCCAAAGGCTTTGTGAATATGCTGAAAAACTCGATAAACGGCATCAACGGCACAGGCACTTTTAACCACATTGGCACTTCCGGCCAGAAAATATCTTTCCAGTAAGCTCTTGTGCCCGTAACGTTAGTTATCAGGAATGTACACAAGGCTAAAAAGAAAGTTATCGTTATATTTCCGGTGAGATTGCCGCCACCCGGAGGGAACGGAATAACTCCCATAATATTGGCCAAGAAGATGAAGAAGAAACATGTAAGCAAATACGGAGCATATTTGTCTGCCTCTTTTCCAAGAGACGCTTTAACCACATCGTCATATATGTACATGATAAACATGTGCATAAATCCTGTAAAACCTTTTGGAGCCGGATCTTCAGGTTTATGTTTCTTACACCATCTTGCAGGAATTAAGACGCATAAGAGCAATAATATTGCGTCAATAAACAAAACAACAACTGTTTTGGTTATTGAAATGTCAAATGGTCGCGTTTCTTTGCCATTGACATTTTCGCAAATTTTGTTCTCATTATCTTTACTGCCTGATATATATAAGCCATAAGGACCTGGACGATTACCTAGCGCGTCTTTTTCTTCAGCAAACTCACTACTGCTGAAAACATGCCAACCCGTAGAGCTCTTCACTATGACAGGAAGATGCAATATTACAGGATGGCTGTTTATCGTAGTAATGTGCCATTCATAAGAATCAGTAATATGCCCGAATAGTATTTCTTTCAGGTCTATTCCTTTTTTCTCGTCAGCATTTTCCGCTGCATGAATGGGTACAATACAAGCCATCAACAGCACAATACACAGCAATAGTCTGATATTTTTCATTTGTCTGTTTTTAGATTATTATATTTTTCTATGCGAGCAAAAAACACACTATCAAATATGAGCATGACAATATAGAATGCAAAAAAAACGATGATGAAATTGCGTATCACTTCTTTTCCGTCATTTAACATACAAAATGCCAACACGACTAAGGCAGCTGTCATCAAACGTAAAGCCGAGACGCCCAAATAAAATCTTGCAATAATACCCGAAGCGGATTTTGCTACCTTCTTCCAAAAAAAGCCATACAACAAATTTATTACTATCGAATATATTGCGCTGACAGCTAAGGCATTAAGCAAGCTTATCTCGATCCAATTCACGCTCATCGCAACAAATCCACACAATGTCATTGCTACGACCAACCATAAACTGTATTTACAATAACGCTTGCTTGTCAAATCTATCAGTTTTGCATCCATGATTATCAATTCAGTTCAACACATAGGTTGACCATATTTTTCTGAACTTCAACAAATCCTCCTGTTATATTGAGGCTTTGCCGTCCTTCAGCTGTCACATACTCAACAACACCTGACTGGAGAGAAGATATGATCGGAGCATGGTCGTTCAATATTTCAAAACTACCTTTCGTCCCAGGAACAGTTACACTGTTTACTTCCCCGCTATATTCTATTTTCTCAGGCGATATGATTTTCAGTTTTAGACTCATGCATTATGAATTTTATCAGTTCGCTGCTTTTGCTGTTTCAAGAAGTTTCTTGCCTTTAGCTATGGCATCTTCAATTGTACCGACATTCAAGAACGCCTGCTCAGGAAGATCATCAACTTCGCCATCAAGAATAGCATTAAATCCTTTTATTGTCTCCTCAATTGGTACCATGACACCAGGAATACCAGTAAATTGCTCGGCAACAGTAAATGGTTGAGATAAGAAACGCTGAACACGTCGTGCTCTATTCACTGTCAACTTATCTTCATCAGACAATTCATCCATACCAAGAATTGCAATGATGTCCTGCAACTCCTTATAATGCTGAAGAATCTCTTTTACTCTTTGAGCACATTCATAATGCTCCTTTCCAACTATTAATGGATCCAATATACGTGAAGTACTGCCTAACGGATCAACTGCAGGATAAATACCAAGCTCTGCGATCTTACGGCTTAACTCCGTTGTCGCGTCAAGGTGGGTGAATGTCGTCGCAGGAGCAGGGTCTGTAAGGTCGTCGGCTGGCACATATACAGCTTGAACCGAAGTAATACTTCCATTCTTTGTTGAAGTAATACGTTCTTGCATTGCTCCCATCTCACTTGCAAGCGTAGGCTGATATCCCACTGCTGAAGGCATACGTCCAAGCAAAGCGGAAACTTCAGAACCTGCCTGAGTAAAACGGAAAATATTATCAATGAAGAACATAATATCCGTAGCTTTACCGTCTTTACCTCCATGATCGCGGAACTCTTCAGCTACTGTTAATCCTGACAATGCAACCGAAGCGCGCGCTCCTGGCGGTTCATTCATCTGGCCATAGACGAGAGTTGCTTGCGATTTTTTCAATTCTTCAGGATCAACCAAAGACAAATCCCATTTGCCTTCCTCCATTGCTTTCTTGAATTTATCACCATATCTGATAACACCAGATTCAAGCATGTCTCGTATCAGGTCATTGCCTTCACGTGTACGCTCTCCTACACCGGCAAAAACAGAATAGCCATTATGTCCTTTGGCAATGTTGTTGATAAGTTCCATGATTAGCACGGTCTTACCAACACCTGCTCCACCGAACAAACCGATCTTACCGCCCTTCATGTACGGCTCCAGCAAGTCTATGACTTTTATTCCGGTAGCCAACATCTCTTTGTGCGTCGACAGCTCGTCAAATTTAGGAGCTTCACGGTGAATTGGATATGAGCCTTTCATGTCCAATTGTTTCATTCCATCGATAGGTTGGCCTATGACATTCATCATTCGCCCCTTGATTTGCTCTCCGGCTGGCATCATTATAGGATGGCCAGTTGCTACGACCTGCAATCCACGCTGAAGACCGTCAGTATTGTCCATTGCGACACACCTAACCGTATCCTCACCGATATGCTGCTGTACCTCGATGACAAGGTCGCTGCCGTTCGGGCGTTTCACTATAAGCGCGTCATAAATTTTGGGCAACACTTCCTCAGGATTTCCGCCATTGGTGTCGAAATAAACATCTATGACAGGACCGATAATCTGGGAAATATGTCCTTTAATTTGTTCCATATGTATTAAAAGTTTTAAGTATGTCTTTTCAAAACGCAAAAATACGAAATAGTTTTATCACACACAAAATAAATGCCGTTAAACTTTCAAATCCGTAAGCATTTTTCACATTAATAAAAAGACATTTCAAATACTTTAATTCTTGCTTATGATTTGTTATTATATACTCAATTCATCAAGAACAGTTATGAGCTTCATATCGAAAGGCTTGTCCGAACGTATGGCTTCGCTAAGCGGTACATATACGATCTCGTTGTTACGCACACCTACCATTACGTTACGTTGACCCTGCAATATGGCATCTACGGCACCGACTCCCGTTCGGCTTGCCAATATACGATCATGCGCAGACGGTCTACCTCCACGCTGCAGATGGCCAAGGATTGAAACTCGTACATCATAATCAGGAAACTCGTTCCTCACACGGTCCGCATAGTACAAAGCGCCGCATTTGGGACTTTCAGATACAATTACAATGCAGCTCTTCTTACTCTTTCGTATTCCTCGTTCCATGAAACGTGCCAATTGGTCAACATCGGTTGAATCCTCTGGAATAATTGCCGCTTCTGCGCCGGAAGCAATAGCACTGTTCTGAGCCAAGAATCCGGCATCTCGTCCCATAACTTCCACAAAGAAAATACGCTCATGGCTCTGGGCTGTATCACGGATTCGGTCAACGCATTCGACAATTGTATTCAGCGTAGTGTCATATCCGATTGTTGAATCGGTGCCATAAAGGTCGTTATCTATTGTACCAGGAAGTCCAATACAGCAGACGTCATATTCTTGTGCAAACAGCATTGCGCCTGTAAGCGAACCATTACCGCCAATTACTACCAGTGCGTCTATACCGTTAGCCTGCATATTGTCGTACGCTTTCTTGCGTCCTTCCGGTGTCTTGAATTCATTGCTGCGTGCCGTCTTAAGTACGGTTCCTCCAGACATTATTATACCACTGACATTTTCCGTGGTGAAATCGGCAATTTCATTATTAATAAGTCCGTCAAAACCTCGGTAAATGCCTTTTATATTAAAGCCTTTGCATATACCTGCCCTTGTAACCGCACGTATAGCCGCGTTCATACCCGGAGCATCTCCTCCCGACGTCAAAATACCTATAGTCTTAATCTTTGCCATAATTTATTGTATCTTTAAAATAATTATCAGTTAAAAAACCACATTACCGCAAGTCCCAAAAGCCAACCGGCTAAAGCGATGAAGCCTACATTCTTAAAATACCAACCAACATGTATCCGCTCCATTTTCATTAATGCCAAGCCGCTGACTGAGCCTAATGGCAATATGTTTCCTCCCATGGCCGAGCAGTATGCTATAGCCTTCCAGTAAATACCGTTTTGCACAAAAGCGGACATGTAACTTGAATCTGTGAAATGGGACAAGTTTTCTGCATCCACAACCGGATATATGGAAATAAAACTCATACAAGTAGCAAATGAATCAAGAGCACAGCTTACAATCCCAGCAATTACTCCCATTATCCATACATTGTGTATGTTAAAATCAAGCAAATGTGTAACATGCGACAATATACCAGTCTCGCGCACGACACCTATGGCAAGCATAATACCCAATACAAACAACATAAGCTGTATTATCCCATATTGCAAAGCCCTGGGGACAGGCCGTTGCATCATCTGGTCTGCATTCATTAGCTTGTGATTGAATATTTCGTTGACTATCCACAAGAATGATAAGACACACAAAGCGCCCAAAAACGGACTCAATTTGGTTATATTATGGAATGTCGGAATAAACCACAAGCCACCTATACCCAATATCAGCATAACAAGGCGCTGCCATCGGTTAAGGTTAGTGTCATCTCCACGGTACGGCATGGTTGTACATTGGATGTCCGTATGGTCAGGCAAACTTCTTCCCAACCAATATGTTGGCAGCCCCCAAGCAATAAGACATGGCAAGGCAAGAGAAGCCGAGAAATTCGATGCAGTAACTGCCCCTGTACTCCAAAGGACAAGACCGTTGGGGTCACCTATGACGGTAAGCGCCCCACCACAATTTGCCGCTAAAACTATCGCGCAGCCATAAATCATGCGCTGCCTACGGTTTGGCAGCAGTTTGTGCATGATCACAAGCATCATTGTAGTTGTAGTAAGATTGTCAAGATTCGCTGAAATAATAAATGTCATTATAGACATTATCCACAAAAGTTTCTTACTATTACGCGTTTTAAGGAGCTCAGAAAGAAAATCGAAACAACCGTTATTGTTCAATATTTCCACTATCGTCATCGTAGCAAGCAGGAACAATACTATTTCCGCCCCCTTACCGACATACTTAATAAAAACCTCTTGAGCTATGTATTGCTTGACGTTCGAACTTGAAGCTGCCGCTCCACCAAGAAAATCAGCATAGCCATCAGGATGCTGATTCATCACAAAGTCCGTTCCATAGCAAATATAAAGCACCCATCCAGCCGTACCGACAAACATTGCTACAGCTGCACGGTTTACGTTTGTTGCATATCCCGTGGCTATAAGGACATATCCTATCAGCAGAATGGAAAGTATAACCAGTGCCATATTTTTCTTGCAATTCAGCTACAAATTTACAAAATAATATCAAACAAGAGAAATATGGCGCGAAAAAATATACTTGTTTAACGAGAATTTAACCTAAACTAAACACGCAAACTGAGATTGGCGGAAATGCCCGGATATATCGTGCCGCAAATTCAGGAATAAGGGCAATGTGATATATATCAAGCGCAAACTTATAAATAAATTATTTATTTAATAAAACATGGTAATATGCTGAATATAAAGAAATAGTGCGGCGCAATGCACCGCACTACCAGACATAATAACGTTTATTTTTACTTATATTTCAACATCCTTGTAAAGATAACGTTTTATACTTTTTTTAGGAGTTTTCTCAAATTCTTCATCCTGTAACTTAAATGCCGAGACCTTACTATATGACGGAATCATCTGATTCAACTCCAGCATGTTTTGCTCCATTACATGCTGGAGATCTTCTTTGGAGAAGCCAAGACTCTTCGCCTCATCATAATCAGGATATATCAAGGCTGCCAATTTATCTCCCTTCTGTATGATAAGACTCTCCACAACGAGCATCATACTATTCAATTTATCCTCTATTTCCTCAGGATATATATTCTGGCCGTTTGCCCCGAGCAGCATATTCTTAATCCTTCCTTTTACAAATATATACCCATCAGCGTCCATGATACCCAAATCTCCCGTATGATACCATCCTTCCTGGTCAAGCACCTGTTGCGTGGCCTCTTCGTTCTTGTAATATCCAAGCATTACGTTTGTTCCTCTTGCCAATATTTCTCCAGGTATATTTTGCGGATCTTTGCTGTCTATTTTTACCTCCATGTGTACAACAGCCCGGCCGCATGATGTCGGCACAAAATCTTTGTAGTCCGTATAAGTAATAATCGGTGCGCACTCAGTCGCTCCATATGCCATCGTTATGGGGAAATCTATACTCTTCAAGAAAGATTCTATTTCTTGGTTAAACGGCGCGCCACCTACAACAATCTCGTACATATTGCCTCCGAAGGCCTCCATCACTTCTTCGCATACCTTCTGCTTTACTTTCTTGTTAATTACAGGCATGTTCATTAACAAGCGCATTCTATTGTTCTGGGTTTTCGGGAAAATACTTTTACGTATGATTTTCTCTATTACCAATGGCACTGCAATTATTATCGCGGGCTTTATGTCCGTGAACGCTTGAGCTATTATTGCCGGACTGGGCAGACGGGTCAAGAAGAAAATATGGCAGCCATGGCAGAATTGGAACAGGAATTCACAAGCCATACCATACATATGCGCCATTGGAAGTATGCTGACCGTATTAGAACCTTTGGGGATATGAGGTCCCATAGCCTTATTTGTAAAATCAAGGTTGCCCCAAAGCGCACGGTATGGCAGCATTACCCCTTTGGAAAAGCCTGTTGTGCCGCTCGTGTAATTTATCAACGCGAGTTCTTCAGGATCCTGGTTCATGTAATAGTGTACATGGTTTGAACGGAACGCCTTGGGATACTTCTTGCCAAACAATTCGTTAAGGTGTTCACGAGCGTAAGTAAGTTTATCGGTTCGCGAAACCACGAGCGAATAGTCAGGAATATATATTACCCCTTCCAGATTCGGCATTTTCGTTACGTCAATAGTTTTGGCCACGATGTCGCCTACAAACAGCAGCTTGGCCTCGCTGTGGTTAACAACGTTATACACCTGCTCCGGAGTAAACTCATGTTGTACCGGCACTGCTACGGCCCCGTATGTAAGGGTTGCAAGAAACGCAACGGCCCAACACGCGCTGTTACGTCCACAGATGGCTATCTTGTCGCCCTTCTCAATACCGCTATTCTCAAACATGATGTGCAGCTTTTCTATCTTTCTTGCTACATCCTTGTATTGCAGTGTAATGCCTTTGTAATCGGTCAGGGCGTCTAAATCCCAATGCTCAATAATGCTTTTCTCTATGTAAGAGTTGAAACTTGGTATTAATTCCATTGCACAAAAATCGAAAATTTGTGCAAAGATAGAGTATTTTTTGCACATTGACAAATTATTTGTGCAGTATTTAATGACATTTTCGTACTATAACAAAGATTACATACTATTTGGCCATATTTGCAATGGCGTAATATTCTGAATCAAGGTCTATTACTACATCATTGGTAACGTAATGTCTGAATTATTGGAATAATCGTAACATCTTGTAATTTCGTTAAGCTGTATAATCACAATATTCAAAATATTTTACCTCTTACAAGCAAATAACGCAAGCCTGAGTGTGCACACGTAATCATCTGTCGTTCAGGCTTTTGTTGATATTTTTACTAATTTGTGCAATAAATCCGGTATGCTGACACTGTAAAAAGCGGTCTTTTAGTATGCCAAACACCGTCTTTAAGCTTGCTAATGACGGCGTTTATGTCTTTTCCTGAAATAGGTTGACAGTTTTTGTTTAAATAAACTACATTATTTTACACACTCTGGATAGAGGTACTGGAATGGTTGACATCGCATCGGGAAATGTGCCGCTTTACTTTACATTCCCGGTCTTTGTCAGGCGGCCCCGCGGGGCCGCCTGACAAAATCGCAGCAAAGATACTATCTTCCGTTGTCATTCCCTCCATGGCCCACCGTTTTTTTTCTTTTCCACAGCCGTTTTTGTTCGCCGCTCCCGGCGTGCGCCGTCTCCGGGGTGTTGTTGCC